>NZ_LOFI01000024.1:0-335229 GCF_001469195.1 Pseudoalteromonas sp. 10-33
GAAAAGCCCGAAGCGCAACACTGGATATCACCTATGCGCCAGTGACACTGAAAGTGCCTTACAATAAAAAAGGACACTCTCTCCCAGTTTACTATGTCGGCTGTGCAGAGCGAGGAAACGCTGAGAACGATTTAAGCTGGCACTTATTAACTAGTGAACCAGTCACCAGCAAAGAAGACGCCTTAGCCATCATCACCTACTATGAGCACCGTTGGCTTGTTGAGGAATACCATAAAGTCTGGAAAAGTGATGGCACGAATATCGAAAGTTTACGCCTTCAAAGCCAAGATAACATGGAAAGGTTGGTGACGATTAATGGGTTTATTGCGACGCGAATATTGCAACTAAAGTTCACCAATGAGCAGCCTGATTCTCCAAGTTGTGAACAACTGCTACCTCCGAAAGCATGGAAGTTATTGTGGTTAAAGAGAATAAAAACACCATTGCCTGAAACCGCTCCAAATATGTCATGGGCGTATCGAGAACTGGCAAAGTTAGGGGGGTGGAAAGATACCAAGCGCACAGGGCGTGCATCTGTGAAAGTGTTATGGCAAGGATGGCTTAAATTACAAGCCATCCTTGAAGGCTACGATTTAGCAAAATCTCTTGAGTCAGACTTGTGATCAAGAGACAGCTATTTAGCGCCTTTTATTTTTGTATTGTTTTAGTGTTGTTTTAGTTTACGGCGTCCTAAAACTCGTAACTAATACGAATAGCCCCATCGGCTCTTTTTTCGTTGCTGTCGCTTGTTTTACCGTAGCCCGCATCAAGTATTAGTCTAAAACCACGACTATTTAAGCCGTTAAAGTTATAACTGTATGTAAGCCCAACACCATGTGTGGTTTCATCATCAAATATTTGCCCAAGCGCACAACCAAAAATATTACCCAGCTCGCTAGCAATGTCGTCAGTGTTTGTACTTTCACATGGTTGATCGGTATCACGTGCGCCAATAGCCCCAACTAATACACCAAATGCATGTTTATTGTTATTACTTACAGCTTGTTCAAAGCCCACTGAAAAGCCATCATCTAGGCCAATTTTATAGTTTGCATACCAGCGCTGGGTATTGTTGTCTGCCGATAAAGACGCTTCAGGAACAAGCAAATAAGGGTAGCCACCACCAATCGAAAAGCTCACATCATTGGCAAAAGCAGAACCCGAACTAAGTGATAAAGCCAGTAGTAATATTTTTGTATTCATAACATTCCTTTTAAGTAAGCATAAATCGTACTTAATTAAGGAACATAGGGCAATAAAACAAATGTTCGTTAATGTAACAAAGCTGATAAAAGGCGCTTACATTTTAGCAAGTATGTTATCGCTGGCCGCTTCTATTAAATCAAGTACGCTTTCAAAGCCGTCGTCACCACCGTAATAGGGATCAGGTATAGCACTTGTGATTTGCTCCCCGTACTCTAAAAACAACGCTAATTTATAATGTAAATGCGCTGGGCACTGCTCTTGTAAATCAGCTAAATTTTGTTTGTCGGCCGCTAAAATTAAATCAAACTCGGTAAAGTCGCTAGTGCGAACTTTACGCGAGTGTATTCCTTTAAAGCTATAGCCGCGTTTTTCACCCGCCGCCATTGAGCGGCTATCGGGCGGATTACCTTCGTGATAGCCAATTGTACCTGCAGAATCGACCACCACCTTTACACCCAAGGCTTTTGCACGCGCTTTTAGTACCGCCTCGGCAGTAGGTGAACGGCAAATATTACCTAAACATACAATCAATACCTTTTTCATTGCGGCTCTTTAAATTGGGCTTTAAAACTGTTTTAGTATGCTCTCTTCGTAATCGTCAGCATTAAGCGTTAAATTAAACTGTGCAGCAACCGAATCTAACTCAGCTTGCTTAATGGCTAGGTCCTCCATTGTTATAAGGTTGTCGTCTAGCTGCCACAATAAACGCGAGCCCGCATAACTGTAATGAATGGCTAATAGTGCAGCGGGGTTACCCTCGCGCCCAGCCGCTTTTAACTTTGGCATTTTACGGGTTATTTTATTAAGTGCCTGTTTTAGCTCCCATACATAAACCACCTCGGTCATGTAAGGATGAGTACGGTATTTATTTAACAACCACCCTATGGCTAAACTTGTAATAACCACACCGGTTAAGTTCCAATGAAAATGGCTTCCGCTTTCATCCGGAAACAACGCAATTAGCGTTTGCGATATAGCTAAGCTCCCCGCCGCAAGCGAAGCCGCACAGCCTGCAATTACCCGGTTTAAATGCTTACGGTAACGCGCTTTATTTATTTCAATGAGTTGCATAACAGCCTAAAAAGTTAATAAGTAAAAGAATGCGAAGCGCTATTGTAACTAAACCCGCATTTTTTATAAAAATATTTCACCCCTTTTTGATTTACCACCCGTTATAGCTCTGAAAACACCATAATGAGTTAACTAGGAGCGGCTTATGCACACAATTGAAACCCCAAACAACCCAACATTTATAAAAACATCAACCGCCGTTATTGGTGGTGCAGCAATGACCTTTGCTGCCTTTGCATTTATGCAATACCTAATCAGTGGCGACCAACGTGCACCACTAGACCCTGGTAATAAAATAACGGTTGAAATATTTAAAGTGCCCGAAGATTCAAAAGTAAGGCACATAGATAAAATGCCACCACCACCTACACCAAAAATGCCGCCTAAAGCGCCACCACGGGTAACACCGAGTGCCGACCCAGTTATGGCAATCAACACGGCGCCGCCATTAATAATGGATAACTTTGGTGACGGCATTAACAATACACTTAATCGCCCAACGGGAGATGCCTCACCCATAGTGCGCATAAACCCAAAGTACCCAACCACTGCTGCGCGTGATGGCATAGAAGGCTGGGTACAACTTAGCTTTAATATTTCGCCCACTGGCGAAGTAATAGACGCGGTAGTTTTAAACGCCGAACCAAAACGTATTTTTAACCGCGAAGCACTGCGCGCTATTAAACGTTGGAAATACCGCCCAAAAGTAATTGAAGGTGTGGCACAATTACAAACAGATCAAACAGTTCAACTTGATTTTAAATTAGATAACTCTATTTAACGGACTAAACGCCTATGCTAATGAGTATTAAAACCTGGTTATTTGAAACGCCCAGCAAAGACTGCATGGCGCGTTATGCAAAAAGTGGAGAAAACCGTCACCTAGAGCAGCTTATTGCGCTTTACAGTAACGATTTGTACCACTACCTTGTTACGCAGTCTAATACTCACTTAGCATACGACGTAAGCCAACAAACATGGCTAAAAGTAATTGAAAAGCGCCACCTTTACCAAGCACAAACCACGCCTAAAGCGTGGTTATTTAAACTCGCACGTAACACGCTAATAGACGAATACCGCAAACAGCAACATTTTGTGGAGCTAGACGAAAACAGCCTACAACCTTTGCAAAGTGCCAATCAAAGCGAATTAACACATAGTGACTCGCACATAGGTGACACACACATAAGCTACGAAGCATTCAACACGGCGCTCAAGGAACTGAGCTTTGTGCAGCGCGAAGCCATCACCTTACAACAAGAAGGTTTTAGCCTTGCCGACATAGAGCTTATAACGCAAAGCAACGCCCAAACCATAAAAACAAGGCTACGCTACGCCAAACAAAACCTAAAACAATTATTAGGAGATTATAATGAACAAGCCTGATGAGCAGTTTGATGAAAAGCTGTCAAACCACTTTAAAGCGCGTAAAGCACGTACCACCCTTTCGCATGCTCAACAACTGGCGTTAAAACACAGCGTAGCTCAAAAACAACCTAAAAAGTTAGGTTTTGCCCTGCAACTCACAAGCCTTACCTGCGCTCTGGGCTTACTGGCCTTTATAGTGCTCAACAGCAACAACGTCATAAATACCGCCCCTAAAACCGTACTAAACACAATAGACATTCACGACTACTCGTTTATAACAACGCATGAAATAGATCAAACAGGCAGCTACGCAAGCGCCATAACGCAACAAAAACGCGCGCTCGACACCCAATTAGCAAACGATTTACGCCGCCACCAGCAACGCCACATAGAATACGGCACGCTCGTAAAGGTCGACAACGACTGGTACATAGCCAGTTGTAATGACGAGGTGCTAGTGCAAATTAAGCAGTCGCTATTGAGTGATTTAAAGGGAAGGCACGCAGTTGAAAGTAATATCAATACCGGTGATATGCTCGCTATGGCGCATAACGGCAAAGGGCAAATTATTGCCCTGAAGCATGCAGGAGTTGGGGTGAGTCAGTGCAAGGCTTAGGTGGTTTGTGCGGTGGTAATTTAAAAATTATTACCACCAAGTAGCTTGTTATTTTATGAATTATTTAAATAAACTCTAATTTTATCTGCTGTAGTGATTTTTTTTCTTTTAATCAATTTTTTATCTAAGACCAATGAAGCAAAAACATCATACTCTTCAGAGTTTGGTAATTCAAAGTGGGTTTTAGCTGTATTAATTTTTGCAATCTGCTCTGTAGAAAAACCACAGATTTCTTTCACACCACTCTCAGATAATAAATCTATTTGACAGGATAGAAACTTTATTAAATCATAATCAGTATCTAGTTCTGAAGCTAACTTAATTATGTTAACTTCTGTGACTCCATCAAACTGCATCTCACAAGCTAAGGAGCTTAAATAAATAGTATCTATTTTAGGACTTTTAAATTCTTCATCATTTAAACTAGCAATTGCTGACACCTTGTTTTCATCGCTGACTTCAGCACTTTCAAAAATAAGTATTCTGCCTTCTAGGGAGAAAAAAGGAATACAATCAAAAGTCATATTTTCTACAAGATAGATTGCATCAAACTTATTATGCATTGCACGAATTAAGGCCTGACCTTTCTTTGATTTGGGTTCTACATACTCAACTAAATGCCTAAACAACTTCTCAGACACCTTATCAGAAGGCTGAATTATTAGTAAATCAGCAAAACAAGAAGATAATTCATCAGAAGAAAAGAAACTACTTTCATTTAAGCTTTCAAAAATGGCCAGTATCTCAGCATTACTAAGAATCTCTAATTTAGCAATGGAGCAAAGCATTTCGTCTTCAAGGTCAGAAAAGTAATTTGTTTCTTCAAACTTATCCTTATTGCACGAAATTAATAATGGAAGAAGAGCTTGTCTATTTTCCTCAAATTCACTTTTAAGTGAATCAGAGTAAATTACTAAACGTTCTTTAATTAAGTACTTATACTTCTCATCAGTTAAATTATCTAAATCATAACCGCTTATATGCTCACTCAGAAGATCTATTAATGACTGGAATGTAGCTTGTTTTTTAACATTAAATAAAATAACACCTGTAAAATCAAAGAGTAGCTCGTCATTGTACAAGTTTTTAACCGCTAAAAGTAAATCTTCAAGATTAGCTGAAACTACTCTATCTGCTTCTATATTAAAATCTTCGAAGAAATCACTATCATGATCAATATAAGCAAAAATAGTGACTAAATTCTCAATAGAAGGTATGACTTTATCTTGTCTTGAGAGTTCCAAATGAGTTGTGTCATCTAGTTTAGAGCTAATTATATGTTGAAGTTGAAAAGGTATATTGCTTATTAACTGCTCTTTTATTTCAAAGGCGATATCAGACTTTAGCACCTGAATTATTGAGTTCTCGTCCTCAATATCCTCTTTAGTAGTCTCTATCCAATACTTTTCAACTAACAGCTGGAGTGTGTCAGTATCAGCAATACCTATGTTTAGCAGTTCATCTTCAGTTTTAAGGATAAAAGCTAAAGAAAATTTCTTTCTTTTATAAACACATTTAAAATAACTATATAAGCTACCTGAGTTAAGTCTTATGCACCTAGCTTTAAACATAGTTGTATAAACTTCAATCTGGTCATCGTTTTTATGATCAAATTCGACATACTCGAACAAAGGGTCAAGAGAAAGTATATTTTCTAAAATCACTTCTCTCAGCCCCTTTGGTTCGCCTGCTATTTCAACAACAATTTGGGGATTTTCATTTAAATGATTCGCCAAAAAAAGATAATGATTAAAATCTACATCAGAAAAACCTTTACTCTTACATAGTTTAAAGCACCACTCCCCAAACTTATCGGTATAACTCTTGCTTAACTCTAAAAAGTTAAGCCTATTGAATACTAAAATTTCGAGCATTGATGATATATCAATTAACTTACTACTTTCTAACTTATCGATAAACTCAATAAGAAGCTTAGGGTTGTTATCTAATATGCTGCAGATTTGTTTTAAAAATGAGTGCTTTTCGGATATTAAATATTCAAAAAGATCAAAGTTTAAAATAGCGGTTTGCGAAAAGCTATTTTCATCCAGTAATTCAGCAATGCCTGCTGGATTATTTAGGGGATATTCAAAATTAGGTTTCTTTCCATAAACAATATTGTTTCTAAAGGTAAAGTCATTACGAGTTAATTTGCCTTCATAGAATATTGAAATATATTTTTGATAGCCCTCATAGATATATCCTTCACGCAACAAGTAGTGAATAATATGATCTGATTTATAGCCTGTAAGACTTTCTCTTTCGCCCTCAAAAAGAGAGCACATTTCCTTGAGTGAAGCACTCTCAACTTTACTTATTAATATTGAAATTTCATTTATTTTACGATTAAGTTGCTCAACTTTTTCATTCGGCTCATCTAGCACATTTAGCTTTTCTAAGTAACTTTGAATCTCCAAATATTCATCATTTTCAGCTAATGATACTAATGTGCCATAGTCAGAGAGCTTTAATTCAAGACCTTCTCGTAAACTTACTAAAACAGAATCATAATCGCTATTATCAATAGTCTTTTGTCCAAATTTCCAACCACGCAGCCCAGGGTATTGACTTGTAATTATTTGAAGCTTCCATCTTATGAGGGCTTCATACTCAACATCAGTAAATTTTATCGCATTTTGAATTTTTTCAATTTGCTCTTCGCACCCACGAATGATTGCTTTTTTACATTCAACTACTTCTTTTTTTATTTTTGATGTATCAAAAGCAGAAAATATACTCCCACTATTTTGTTGAAGAAGCTCAAATTCATCGGGGAACATGTTTTTAGATAAAACTAGTGAAAATAAGTTATCGTCGGATAAACTTTGATCATGATTAACTAGCTTTCTGTAGAAGTAGAATTCGTTAACTATGTTTTGCAAAACCCTCATATCTGAAATAAAAACAGTTACATCCCTTAAAAAATTATGAGATAGGTTTACACCTTTAATTGTGGAAATTAACTCTCGTATTTTTTCATATGAATTATTTGAGTGAATAACTGGAATTATGGGTAGTATAAAGTCGAAAAACTTAGTTCTTTCTGTTGCTGAGAAGCAATCATCTTTAGTTACATAAATAAACTTAATTCCATTCTTATGCTTACCTTTCACTGCATCACTATTATTCAAGATGATGTTTATTTCACGGAGTTTCGTGAATATCTCAGGCTTATTTAACCTCTCTAAGTCTTCAAATATTACCTTGTTATAATTTGAGCTAGAAAAAAAGTATACTAGTTCATCCAGAGTTCTATTCAAAACTGAATCTGATTCTGAAAAGAAACTTACTTCCACATTTGTGGGATTTAAATAACTTATTTTGGATAGTGGTAGATTGTTTTTCAAATATTTGATTATAGATGCAATACCAAACAGGCAACCTGAAAGCATAGCTAAAGATAAAGCAATGTTAAAAAACTCTAAATATTTCCCAAGTATTGGCCTAATAGGATCAATAAAAATATAACTTTTTGGATTAAAAATATAAAAAATAGACAGAAGCCAAAGCGAAGCAAGTATGTAGCTCTTCCACTTGGTAGTATCTTTGGAAGTAGCTAATTTACTAAAGCGAGATTTTGGAATTGTTGAAGAAGGCACTTTATAAATAATTTGTTGAACAATGCTTTTTTCTATATTTGCAAAGTCAAAAACCTCTGGCTTACTTGATTTATTATTCCCACCTCCCACTTCATCAACCTGAAAAGCAGCTAGTGAAACATCAATTGATGTATTAGAAAACTCAGTGTTCTTCTTTTTATAAGAGCTCACAAAGCTAGATTTACCAGATGAATACGGGCCTGTGATAGCAATATTGTATGCTTTATCAGATGCAATAACTTGGCCAAAAACATTTGAGACATCACAATCTATCTCAACATCATCTGTTGCACTTAGGAAGTATGGCGTATATCCATCACTCTTTTTTTCAGCTGGAATATCTTCAGCAATCATCGAATAAAATCCTTTTAAAATAGCTTAAAAATCCAAACCCAGCATATCTCAGTTTTTAATATAACAAAACTATAGTTATTTAATTAAAATTAATAACATATTGATTAAATGCGTAAAAATAATCTAACCCGACGCGCTAGCAAGCTAAGCGCCTACAAAACAGTGTATCTACTCGGCTTTAAAGCTGTGAAATAAATTGGCGTTCCGTTGGGCTTCGTATAACTCAATCCAACCTAAGTGAAAACAAAAAAGCCTGCGATTAAGCAAGCTTTTAAATATTTAAATTCCGAGTTTTTACAGCACAATAATGCTAATAACCAAATAAGCAATAAAGGTCAGTGCGCCACCAAATAACGCATACGGTAACTGCGTTTTAACGTGAGTGAGTAGGTCACACCCCGATGCAAGTGCTGATACCGCGCTGGTGTCGGATATAGGCGAGCAGTGATCGCCAAATATACCGCCACCCAAAATAGCGCCTACAACCAATGAAGGTGGTAAACCTAATGCTTGTATTAGCGGTACGCCAATAGGGATAAGTATGGCAAACGTGCCCCACGATGTCCCCGTAGTAAACGACATAACCGCCCCTGTTAAAAACAGCACGGGCACTATTAAATAAATAGGTAAGTAGTCGCCTACTAAGGAGGCAACAAACACACCCGTTCCTAGATCTTTTAAGCTTGCGCCCAGTGTGAGTGAAAGCAAAACAATACTTACCAGCGGAAGTAACTCACCCATGCCCTTAAAGCCAGTATCAACTAGTTGATGGTGAGTGAATTGGCGCGAACTAATCATTAATAAGTAAGCAACCACAATAGCAAGCACGGTTGCGTATAATACCGATTTAGAGCCGCTACCCTCTGCTAAAACACCATTACCAGTGTAAAACATAAAGCCTACCATGCTGGCAATTAGCGTGATGAGTGGCACTAGCATAAAGCGTGCTTTAGAACCTTTTACTTCTTCTTTTAGCTCGTTTGTTTGTAGTTCTAATTTTTGTTCGGCCTCTTTCATTGGGCCATGTACTTTATCAAACGCAATGGTGTAAAAAACAATAACCAGGGTGATTATGGCGTAAAAGTTATAACCTACGCTGCCCCACAGTACCGATACGGCCGATTCGCCCAATTCGTAATTACCTAATAAACCCAGCACAAATGCGCCCCAGCCGTTAAGGAGTATTAAAATACACACAGGTGCGCTGGTACTATCAATAATGTAGGCAAGGCGAGCACGGCTCATTTTAAATTTGTCGAACAGGCCGCGTGACAAAATACCCGACGTAAGCACGCTTAGGTTTGACTCTATAAACACTGCAACGCCGGTAAACATAGTTAAAAAGCCAACTTGGCGCTTACCTTTTGCGACCCCTTTGTTCATTAACAAGTTAACTGTTGCTGCTACACCGCCTGATTCGCGTATGTAGGCAAGTAAGGCACCTATTAAAATACTAAATATGAGTATGCGGCTATTACCCGGCGAGCTTGCCACCGAAATAATACGCTCTATGGTATTTAAAAACGTTGTAAATACGCTATTTCCTTCACCTTGTAAGGCAAGTAAAAACTCAGAAGACGCCACGGCAACTAACAGCGCCATAATGACTTCTTTGCGCCAAAACACGATAGCTATCGCAATTAGCGGCGGTAAAATAGAATACCAATGCATAAAAAGTTAACCTTAATTATTAACAACCCGCGCTTAAACGCGTATATGTTAAGCCCAATACTTAAAAAGTAGCTTAATGGAGTAAACCGCCTAGCTTAATGGATTGATGTTGCCAAGTCACCTGCAAATAAGCCATTGGGTATAACTGTATTAGCCCATTTTAACCTATACGATAATTTATTGATTTAACAGCGCTTCGTAAATAAGCGATACCACAGATCCGTACTGAGCGGTTTCGAATTGTTTGCCTGTAAATTCATAACGTTTTTGTGTGCCTTTAATTGCAGTGTGGCGCGCGTTAGTAAGCAAAACAATCGCTAAGTCGTAAGCGGGATCGATCACCGTTACGGTGCCTGTCCAACCGGTATGGCCATAAGCTTGTGCGCTGGCATAAGGGCCAAAATGCCAACGCCGTGCTTGATTATTGCCTGCAAGCCTAAAACCTAGACCATACGTTTCGTTAGTGCTTTGCGGCGTTAAAAACTGCGCCAAGGCACTTGCGCTAAATAATTGCTCGTTACCATAACCGCCATTATTTAGTAATAACTGGCACAGCACAGCCAAATCGTGAGCGTTACTAAACAATCCTGCATGCCCTGCAACGCCGCCAAACGAGTAAAATGCGCGTTCGTCATGAACTTGACCTTGCAAAACATGAGTACGAATATTATCAAAAGTAATACGCCCATCGCGGGTGTTACCGCTAAGCTCAGTGGCTGCAAATTGATTGCGTTCAAACCCTTTTTTAAGTGGATTAAATAGCGTGTTACTCAGTTCAAGGGGCGCATAAATGTGCTGCTCTAAATACTCGTCTAGTGGCTGCCCTGTTATGCGCTCAACCAGTACACCTAAAATCATGTAATCAATATCAGAATAAACATGTTGCACTGGGCTTTTGTTATTAAGCGGTACTTTTGTTAACAAAAGCTGTTTAGTGGTTTGGCTATTTTGAGAATAAAATGTATTGCCTTGCTGTGTATCTTTTCGGTGAAAATCAAACACGGGTGGGTAACCGGCGGTATGCGTGAGTAACTCTTTTACTGTGCGTTGTTCTCGCCCATCGCCGGTGTATTCGGGCACATAGCTTTGCACAGGTTTGTTTATATTTAGTTGCCCTTCGCTTATTAATTTCATAAGTGCAAAATTAGTAGCAAATATTTTGGTGTTTGAGGCTAAGTCGAATAGGGTACTTGTTTGCATTGGCTCTGGGCGCAGGAGCATTAAATCGTTTTGTTGGTACTGCTTGGCATCGCCATAGGCACTGAGCTTTATTAGCTCGCCATTTTTAACAACTGCCAGTACTGCACCAGGAAACCCCGCTTTAATATCGCGCTCAATAAGTTCATCAACGTCTGTAAAATCAATAGGCTTAGTAGGCATTAAATTTAAAGTGGGAAATGCAAAGCGCAGCGTTAAGCTTGTGCCTTTAGGTAAAATATTTTCTACCTTAAATGTGTTTATACCATTATGGGTA
The DNA here is from genome assembly GCF_001469195.1 of Pseudoalteromonas sp. 10-33. Classification (NCBI taxonomy): domain Bacteria; kingdom Pseudomonadati; phylum Pseudomonadota; class Gammaproteobacteria; order Alteromonadales; family Pseudoalteromonadaceae; genus Pseudoalteromonas; species Pseudoalteromonas sp. 10-33. Next base: position 11,360 of record NZ_LOFI01000024.1, read on the forward strand.
TGCGCCGCTAAACTGTAATTATAAAGCGTATTAGCGGTTAATGTATTGGTATTAAGTTTTTGGTTGTTAATATAAATATCGGCGCTTTCGGCACTGTGGTTTTGTATTAATAATTGGCCACGCCCTTTATACGCTTTAAATGTGCCGCGGTTGTTTACATAAAACCGGCTACTTGGGTTTGGATCAGGAAAGCGGGCTACAACTTGCGCATTTGGCAGCTGTACTAACTGGCTTTTAGTCAGCACCGGCCGCGATTTTAATGGGTTATGTGTACTACCACAGCCCACAATAATTAAACTCAAAGCAACTAACCATGTGTTTTGAATTAAGGAAGTATTTTTTACAGTAAATAGCATGGTTAGGCCTTACTCATATAGCAAATAAGGCGCTCGTTGCGCTTTAAATTGTACAAGGCCGCTTTGCCAGCCTTGCTTTATTTGCTCAGCCGACTGCCCTGCTTCAATAGCTAAACGTAACTTATTAGTACCTGCTAGTTTATCCATAAAATCAGCGCGTTCAAAAAAGTCGACGTTATGTTTATTAAGGGTGGCGTAGGCGCTTATTAAGTACGTTAAATTTAGTCCTGCGCTGTTTACTTGCCTTAAATCAAGGCCATGTACCGTTGTATTTTTAAATTTAGGGTTTAAAGCGGCGCCTTTAATAGCACGCGGTGTAAAATTAAAATCTCCTAATTTTACCGGCGAATAACCAATAACCTGAAACGCAAAGTCGGTGCCTCTGCCAATACTTATAGGTGTGGCTTCAAAAAAGCAAAGCGACGGATAAAGCGCGATTGATTGATCATTCGGTAAATTAGGGCTGGGCTTTACAGGTAAGCTATAACGGGTTGTGCGTGTGTAACGATCAACGGGGATCACGGTGAGCTGTAGATCGACCGCTTTATTGATCCAGCCCTCTCCTTTGATCATGTTAGCAAGTTCGCCTACCGTCATGCCGTGCAGCACGGGGATTGGGTGCATGCCTACAAACGACTTAAATTCGCGCTCAAGAATTGGCCCATCAACATAGGCAATATTCGGGTTTGGCCTATCAAGTACCATAAATTCAATACCTTGCTCGGCTGCGGCTTCCATCATGTAATGCATAGAGCTTATGTAGGTATAAAAACGTACGCCCACATCTTGGATATCAAAAACAATAACATCTACATTGCTAAGTGCCTCTGCACTTGGTTTTTTGTTTTTGCCATAAATAGAAATAAGCGGGATACCGGTTTTGCTATCAACTGCATTTTTAACATGGGCACCAGCATCGTGATCGCCCCTAAAGCCGTGTTCGGGTGCAAAAATTTTGGTTATGTTTATATTTTTAGCCAGCAGGCTGTCGACTAAATGGATAGGCCCAACTAAAGAGGTTTGATTTACCACCAACCCAACACGTTTATTTTTTAATTGCGGTAAGTATAAAGCAGGTTGCTCAGCCCCGACGGTTATTGAATGCTTTGCTTCATTTGCGGGTCCGTTAATAGTAAAAAGTGCGCTTAAAATAAATAAGAATATAAAAAATACGGTTTTAAACATACAGCAAGATCCTTTTAAACAAGGCGTTTAAAATAACACAGCTTAGGTTAAAGAGCAGTGAATGGTTTTGAGTAGATACATAAGTAATTAGAAGCTGCGTTTCTCACGCGAACAAGTTCTGCGTCTACGCTGAAGTTTTTAACAGGGGTGTTTGTTTGGCTTAACTGAAATCTGATATCTGAAAGCTTTCTCAAATTTCAGACACAAAAAAACCGACTTAGTGTCGGTTTATGTATGAAAGTGGTGGGCGCAGGACGTATCTTGTAAGAGTGAACCTCCGACTGCTTGGTTCGTAGTTTGCTACTTTCCCATAATCACTTTATTTCAGGCACAAAAAAACCGACTTAGCGTCGGCTTATGTATGAAAGTGGTGGGCGCAGGAGGATTCGAACCTCCGACCGCCTGGTTCGTAGCCAGGTACTCTATCCAGCTGAGCTATGCGCCCACTTTCATTCTTTTTACTTGTTTATACTCGAAGTAGAGTGTTGTAAAAGTGGTGGGCGCAGGAGGATTCGAACCTCCGACCGCCTGGTTCGTAGCCAGGTACTCTATCCAGCTGAGCTATGCGCCCACTTTTACTATTTGCTAGTTTATACTCTGAGCAGAGTGTGTAAAAAGTGCTGGAAGCAGGACGTATCTTGTAAGAATGAACCTCCGACCAATTTGGTTACAAACCAAACACTTTAACTTATTTATACTCTAAGCAGAGTGTGTAAAGAATGGTGGGCGCAGGAGGATTCGAACCTCCGACCGCCTGGTTCGTAGCCAGGTACTCTATCCAGCTGAGCTATGCGCCCATCTTTACGTTTACAAGATTTCGCCATTTAAAAAATGGTGGAGAGGGAGGGATTCGAACCCTCGATAGAGCTACAAACTCTATACTCCCTTAGCAGGGGAGCTCCTTCGGCCACTCGGACACCTCTCCGTCTTGTGGGGCGTATAATAAAGATTTCAGAAAATATGTCAAACACTTTTCTATCAAAAGTGTCTATATGGTTACAGAACACACATATGTTATGTTTTTATATGAAAGAAGCCTAATTTTTAAGCTAATCAACTCTCTTCGCTAGGCGTAAGTGTGTCGTCGGTTGGTGCACATTTATCTTTTAAACTAGCCAGGTACTGCTCTTGATAACCTAGTTGTTGAAACTCGGCAATGCATGCTCGGTAAAACGCTTCTCGCTCTCGCTCGGTTTGACTGAGTTCTTCCGACTCTTCGATAGTTTTATCTGTCATTTTATTATTTTATAAATCCGTTTTTATTATTTACAGCACCTAAAAGTTAGGCCGTTTAAAATTTGGCCGTATTGTAGCTAACAAAGTTACAAAAATACAACATAATGTTTAAAAGTTACTCATTAATTTGTTATATGCACATAAAAATTTTCATAAGAAATTACAACTAAATATCAACAGCTTAATATATGAATAATGGTCTTATTAGCTATGAATAAACAAAATTAAAACTAAAACGCCGCAATTAAGCGGCGTTTCAGGGGGTTATTTTAAATTAAGCTTAGTCAGCTTGCGGGCGCATGTGCGGGAATAAAATAACGTCTTTAATTGTAGAAGAGTCAGTAAACAGCATGACTAATCGGTCAATACCAATACCTTCACCAGCGGTAGGTGGTAAACCGTACTCTAGTGCGCGTATGTAGTCTTCATCGTAGTGCATTGCTTCATCATCACCGGCGTCTTTCTCTTCAACTTGGCGGGTAAAGCGTTCTGCTTGGTCTTGTGCATCGTTAAGCTCCGAGAAACCATTTGCAAGCTCACGGCCGCCAACAAAAAACTCAAAACGGTCGGTAACAAATGGGTTTTCGTCGTTACGACGCGCCAGTGGCGATACTTCCCATGGGTAACCTGTAATAAATGTAGGTTGGATAAGCATGTGCTCAGCCGTTTCTTCAAATATTTCACATAAAAACTTACCTGGGCCCCACACACAGTTTTCAGGAATTTTTACGTGTACTTGTTTAGCGTACGCTTTTAATTCTTCAAAGTGGTTTTCTGGGTCGTTAAATACCGCAGCATCAAACTCTGGGTTATATTTTAAGATAGCGTCAGCCATGCTTAAACGTGTAAACGGTTGGCCAAAGTCGTACTCGACTGAGTCGGTTACTTCGCCGTTTTCGTCTTTTGTTGTATTAATAACAATTGGGCTGCCCAATACGTTAGTTGCAACAGTACGTAGCATGTCTTCGGTGATATTCATCAGGTCGATGTAATCAGCGTACGCTTGGTAGAACTCAATCATAGTGAATTCTGGGTTGTGACGCGTTGATAACCCTTCGTTACGGAAGTTACGGTTAATTTCAAATACGCGGTCAAAACCACCTACCACTAAACGCTTTAAGTAAAGCTCTGGCGCAATACGTAAGTACATGTCGATATCAAGCGCGTTATGATGAGTCACAAATGGACGCGCAGATGCGCCGCCAGGAATAACCTGTAGCATTGGCGTTTCTACTTCCATAAAGTCGCGCTCTGCTAAAAAGCGACGAATACCTTCAACTACTTGTGAACGAATACGGAAAGTTTCGCGCGTTGCTTCGTTAGTAATTAAATCAACATAACGTTGGCGGTACTTAGTTTCTTGATCTGATAAGCCATGAAATTTTTCTGGTAATGGGCGTAGTGACTTAGTAAGTAATTCGTACTCGGCCATATCAACGTATAAATCGCCTTTGCCTGATTTATTAAGTGGACCTTTAACGCCAATAATATCGCCAATATCAAGCTGACCATATTTTGCTTTTAAGTCTTTTTGTACGTCTTTTGATGCGTAAACTTGTACACGGCCTTTCATATCTTGGATAGACATAAACGGGCCACGCTTAGCAAGAATACGACCAGCAATTGACACTACATGTTGTAGCTCAATTAATTCTTCTTTTGTTTTATCACCAAACTCAGCTTGCAAATCGGCCGTGTAATGTTCACGACGGAATTGGTTTGGATGACCGTTGGCTGGGCAATTTTCGCGAATAGCATCTAACTTGCCGCGACGCTCAGCGATTAACTTGTTTTCGTCTTGGATTTTATCAGTCATTTTTTAGCTCTTTATTAGCTTGGTGGTTATAGGCCAGATTTAAGGCTGGCTTCAATAAATTTGTCTAGGTTACCGTCAAGTACCGATTGGGTATTGCGGTTTTCAACGCCGGTGCGTAAATCTTTAATACGCGAGTCATCAAGAACGTATGAACGAATTTGACTGCCCCAACCAATATCTGATTTTGCATCTTCTTGCGTTTGTTTTTCAGCATTTTGCTGCTGTAGCTCAAGCTCAAATAATTTAGCTTTTAATTGCTTCATTGCTTGGGCTTTATTTTTATGCTGCGAACGCTCGTTTTGACATTGCACTACCGTGTTTGTAGGCACGTGAGTAATACGTACTGCCGATTCGGTGGTGTTAACGTGCTGACCACCTGCGCCCGATGCACGGTACACGTCTATACGTAAGTCAGACGGATTAATATCAATTTCAATATTGTCGTCTATCTCTGGGTATACAAACGCAGAGGCAAACGATGTATGACGACGGCCACTTGAGTCAAATGGGCTTTTACGAACTAAACGGTGTACGCCTGTTTCTGTACGTAACCAACCGTAAGCGTATTCACCAACAAAGCGAACTGTTGCGCCTTTTATTCCGGCCACATCGCCATCGGTTGCTTCTACTAGCTCAACTTTAAAGCCTTTTGCTTCGCCCCAGCGTAAATACATACGCAGTAGCATGTTACACCAGTCTTGAGCTTCAGTGCCGCCTGAACCTGATTGTAAATCAAGGTATGCATCGTTTGCGTCGTGCGTGCCCGAAAACATGCGACGAAACTCTAAACCTTCTAATTGCGCGTTTAGGCCTTCAAGCTCTGCATTTGCTTCGTCAAAGGTGTCTTCGTCTTCCGCTTCTATTGCAAGCTCAAGCAAGCCTTCAACGTCGTCGGCGCCGGCAACTAGGTTGTCGATAGTTTCAACAACCGCCTCTAATGCTGACTTTTCACGGCCAAGTGCCTGTGCGCGTTCAGGTTCATTCCATACAGCTGAATCTTCAAGTTCGGCGTTAACTTCTTCTAGGCGCTCTTGTTTAAGAGCGTAGTCAAAGGTACCCCCGAAGCAGTTCAGTACGATCGCGAATTTCCTTGATTTGATTAATCACAGGATTCACTTCAAACATGTACATTACTCCAAAATGGCTAGATTATTACGGCCCGACTTAAGGAATATCCGCAATAAATTATCGTCAAATGATAAAAACGCCCGATTTTAACAAAAAATCGCGCGCTTTATTAGCCTTTTATGCATGTATTGTGCATATTTTTTAGTGCACTTTTTCAAGCTCTCGTACAATTAGCTGCAAGCTAAATTTACCTCTAAACTCGTTTATATCAAGTTGATAAGCCACTTTAACAAAGCGTGCTTCGGTATCTGGCCACTCTTTTACGTCTATACCAAAAGCAATAGCGTCAACTAATCGCCCTGATTGATGTTTAAGCACCAGTTTTAAATGCTTTTCGCCAACAATTCGTTGCTGAATTAATTCAAAGGTATGTTCAAACACCGGCTCTGGGAACTGCTGCCCCCATGGACCTGATTGCTTTAATAATTGGGCAAACTCCATGGTAAAGCAGTCGTTTGGCAGTTCACCGTCGGTAAACACAATACAACGCTTGCTTTCTTCGCTAAGCTGAGCTGTTACCGCTGCATCAAACGCTTTTTTAAAGTCGTTAAAGTTTTGCTCGTTAATACTTAAACCCGCCGCCATGGCATGGCCACCAAACTTATTAATTAGGTGGGGATCCGCGGTATTTAACCCTTCGAGTAGGTCGCGCATGTGTAGCCCTTCAATAGAGCGGCACGAGCCTTTAATTTCGCCATTTTCACCACCGGCAAAAATAACGGTTGGGCGGTGGTACTTTTCTTTTAAACGGCCAGCCAAAATACCAATTACGCCTTGGTGCCAGTCATCTTGAAACAAACAAATAGCATCAGGAATGTTATCATCGGTAAAGGCGAGCCTATCAAGCACTGCTTGTGCTTCAGCTTGCATACCTTGCTCTATTTCACGCCTTGCATGGTTTAAGCTGTCGAGTTCGCTTGCGATACGCCTTGCTTGGTTTATATCGTTACTCAGTAAACACGCTATGCCCAAACTCATGTCGTCTAGTCGCCCTGCTGCGTTTAAACGTGGCGCAAGTGAAAAACCAAAATCGCTGGCGCTTAAACGCGCTGCATTTCTGTTGGCCACTTCAATAAGTGCTGTAATACCTGGGCGTGTTTTACCACTGCGAATACGCGCTAAGCCTTGGTGTACTAATGTTCGGTTATTTGCATCAAGTGCAACTACATCAGCGACTGTGCCCAGTGCAACTATGTCTAATAAGTTTGCTAAGTTAGGCGGTGTTTGTTGCGTAAAGTAACCTTGTTCGCGCATTAGGCTTCTTAGTGCAATTAATAAGTAAAACGCAACGCCTACACCAGCAATAGACTTTGACGGAAAGTTACATTCGTGTCTGTTTGGATTTACAATGGCATCGGCATTGGGAAGCTGTTCACCTTGTAAATGGTGATCTGTAACCAGCACTTTTATACCTACCGATTTTAAAATATCAATACCGGCAATACAGGATATACCGTTATCTACGGTGATCACTAAATCGGGTTTTATTTGTACTATTTGTTCGGCCAGTGCGGGGCTTAAGCCATAACCTAAACTAAAGCGGTCTGGAATAAGGTAATCTAAATTTTGAAAACCAAACATTTGCAACCCCTGCATTAAGGTTGCAGTACTGGTTGCGCCATCGGCATCAAAGTCGCCCACAATTAAAATGTGGCTTTGCGCATTAAGCGCATCGACTAGTAATGCACTTGCTTTGTCGATGTCTTTAAACAATTTATAATCGTGAAGCGTAGCAACACCGTTATCGAGCTCTTGGGCATCAACTACACGACGAGTCGCGTAAATTTGTTTTATAACCGGATGCAAATGACTCGGTAAGTGCGAGTCGTTAACGTTTTCGCGCGCAATGATCAGTTTTTTCATGCAGGTTTTTTAACTTATTGAGTCGTATTAAAAAGACAAAAAAAGGCCATTAAGGCCTTTTTATAAACGTAAACACGTTATTAAGATGCTTTGTTAGCATCTAACGCTGCTTTTAATGCAGCAGCAGGTTGGTAACCTGGGATCATTGTGCCGTCATCTAAAATAATGGCTGGCGTGCCACTAATGCCAAAGCTTTGACCTAGCTGATAATGCTCAGCAATAGGCGCACTACAACCTGCAACTACCGTGGTACTTTCACCTGCTTTAGCTTCTGTTAACGCCTCTTGTTGATCTTTCGCACACCATACGTTCATTAAATCTGCGTAGCCCGAACCTTGTAAGCCACCACGTGGAAACGCTAAATACTTAACGGTAATACCCGCATCAAGTAAATCGTTTAGTTCACGGTGTAATTTACGACAATAACCACAGCTAATATCAGTAAATACAGTAATGCTGTGTTTTTCGTTTGGTGCTTTGTACACAATCATCGACTCTTCGTATTCTGTAATACCTTCAGCACGTACGCTATTTAAAGCTTGTTCTGTTAGGTTATTACGGTTGTCTAAATCGATTAACGTGCCTTGCATTAAAAACTGGCCGTCTGGGCTTGCGTATAACACGCCTTTATTTGTAATTAGCTCTTTTAAACCAGCCACTGGGCTTGGATTTATTTGCTTAACCGTAACGCCAAGTGCCGCAAACTTAGTAACAATAGGATCATTAGCATTTGGCGTTACTGCAACGTCATTTGCCAATGCACTCATACTTGTGCACAACATGGCACCTGCTAACATTAATTTTTTCATAACTTCTCTCTATCCTAAAAATACTTAATATATTGACCGGCTTAATACTATTTAATTTCAAATTAAGCGCGCGGATGATGCTGCGCGTGTACCGATTTTAACCGTTCATTAGCAACATGAGTATAAATTTGCGTTGTTGATAGGTCGCTGTGTCCCAGCATCATTTGCACAACACGTAAATCGGCCCCGTGATTTAATAAATGCGTAGCAAATGCATGGCGCAATGTGTGGGGTGATAATGGCGATTCAACCGATGCCAAAATAGCATAGTGTTTGATTCTATGCCAAAAGGTTTGTCGAGTCATGCCTACACCACGCTTTGACGGAAATACAAAATCGGTGGCGTGTTTGATCATTTGCGCGCGGCCCACTTTTAAAAAAAGCTCAAGCCAATGCATGGCTTCTTCGCCCAGCGGCACTAAACGTTCTTTGTTGCCTTTACCTTTTACAAACACAACCGCTTGGCGTAAGTTAATTTGCTCCATGCGTAGCCCAACCAACTCACTGACACGCAGGCCTGTGGCGTAAAGTAACTCAAGCATCGCCTTATCGCGCAGTCCCATTGGCTCTTCAGTATTGGGGGCGTTAAGAAGCGCTTCTACTTCGGCTTCAGAAAGTGTTTTAGGTAACGATTGCCCCGCTTTGGGTTGAGCAATGTTTAACATAGGTGTGTCGGTAATTAGTTTTTCACGCACAAAGTACTGATAAAACCGTTTTAGCGCACTAATACTGCGCGCTGTACTGCGCGGCTTTAGGCCTAAGTCGACCCGATGCGCTAAGTAGCTTTCAATGTCGTGCCTTGTTACCGTCATTAAGTTTTCGCCTTTTAAAAACTGGCAAAACTTATCTAAATCGCTGCGGTAAGCACTTAATGTGTTTTCGCTTACACCTTGCTCTAAATAAAGGCTATCTAAAAAGGTTTCTAGGTAGTCGCTATTGCTGCTCATACTGCTTTTATTTTCTGATAAATCGTCAGATAGCGTTGTCACATTATGCTCTCATGCTTTGCTAAGGTATCAATTAAAAATACCTTACGGTAAACTTGAGCCTATCATATCAGGCAATTACACAGTGATAAATACGATGCAAATTGGTTTATTTTTTGGCTCTACTACGTGCTACACCGAAATGGCAGCAGAAAAAATTCGTGACCTTATTGGTGACGATATAGTCAGCCTTCACAATATTAAAGACGAACCACTAAAAAATGCAGAGCAATACGACTTTATCATCTTTGGTATTTCAACATGGGACTTTGGCGAAATACAAGAAGACTGGGAGTCTAAATGGGACGACATAAAAGATGTAAACCTAAATGGTAAAACCATTGCTTTATTTGGCATGGGCGACCAACAAGGTTACGGACAGTGGTTTCAAGACGCTCTGGGTATGCTGCACGACGAAATAAACACACAAACATTTACACAGCTTGGCTTTTGGCCAAACGACAGCAGTTATGAGTTTGAAGCCTCAAAGGCACTCACCCCCGATGACAAACAGTTTGTAGGGCTCGCCCTTGACGAAGACAGCCAGTACGAGCTGAGCGATGAGCGCATTGCGACTTGGGTTGAACAAGTAATGACCGAGTACGGTGAAACGCTTTAACTGCTTAAGCGCAATGGTTGCAGTAAAAAGCCAAACACGCTCTGGTGTTTGGCTTTAGTAATAATGTACAAGGCTAAATTTAACGAATAGATTTAAAAGCTACGAATATCTACATTTGAGCTATTAAATTTAAACATATTTATTTTTCCACATTGTGCCACATGGTTAGTGCTGGCAAAGGGTGTATTGGCTTGGTTTATATCGCTTTCCCAACCTTGGCCATTTTTTACAAATGCTTTTACCTCAAACCACCCATTTACTGCTTTGCTGCAATCCATGTCTACATCTAGCATCCAATAGTGTTCGCCCCAAATATTAAGCGGCGTAACGCCAAAACCGTCGTTGGTCACTGTTTTTTGTGTACCATACGTACTTGGCCACACGTTTGTAGTCCAATCGGCTGCTGTACCCTCTGCTTGGGCGCTTTGCCCACTTTCAATACCGTACCAATCTAGGAAGTTATCGTTTGCTTTCCATGCACTTGTAGTGGCATTTTTTAAATTGTTATGACGAATAGGCATCGCGCATTCAACATTGGTTGTTTGGCAGTTTCTTCCTAAATTTGTATTGGCATAGGTATGATCTATTCCGCCGCGTACAAACATATCTTGCCCACTTTGGGTTTGTGCGTTAATAAAAATAACGGTACGCTGCCAATCATCATTCGGGGTTGAAGTCGAACCTTGTGATAACTTAGCGTTTTTATGAATTGCCATGGCATCCCACGGCGCCACATTTAGATTAATAGTGCTGTTACTATTAACGGTTATAACCTCACCGCCACAACTTTTAGCATCGCCCGACAATTCACCTTTTAATACATTACAATATTGGCCAGGCGCCATGTCTGTTTGCACAGTAGCATTGAGCGTTGAGTCTTCTTTGTTAATGGCCATATGACCTGAGCTACCGCGACCAAATGAAATCTGATTATTCGTGTTATCCCACCAATTTGTCACAGCCCAGTTGTCGGCAGTGTTATTTCTAAAATCAACGCCACCAGCAATATATGACCACCGGTGTTCACACTTCCAATTGCTTGCAAAACATTCTAAATTACCACTGTTATGAACGGGAACACTTGGCCCGCCCGCATCGGTATCACCATGGAAATCGTAGCTCGACATCACTTTTGGGTAACCATACGGATACGCCAACATAAATACGTTGGCTAGGTCGTATAAACGACCATCTTCAAAAGTAATTACATTACCCGCACCACCGTGCCCGCGCTGGTTATCGTGATTATCTACAAATACGACCGCCGATGAGCTTGGCATAAAGCCCCACCCTTCACCAAAATTACTTAGCCACGCAAGTGAGCCGTTTCTAAATGTATTACCGAGTTGTGTACTGTATTTAAACTCGGTAACGAGCCCTGTACTTAAATACTCAGAGGCATCAACGGCTTCTGTTCCCTGATCAATCACTTCATGAAACACTAGCGGCGAGCCGTTTATTTTAGCCATAAGGCTTTGAATATCGCTAGCGGCTACGTGTTTAGCCGCGTCAAACCTAAAGCCTTTTACTCCAATAGCTTGAAGGTCATTAATATAAGCCGCTATGGTATTTTGCACGTAATTTGAAGATGTGTTTAAGTCGGCAAGCCCTACCAGCTCACAGTTTTGAACGCGATAACGGTTATTACCGTAATCTTCTGGGTTAATTGAGCAGCTTTCGTGAAAATCTTGTGGGCTATAAATTGGGTATTGTTTATTCCCAAACGTGCTTCCCGCTACGCCATTCCCACTCCCAGCTGCCATGTGGTTAATTAGGGTATCTACATATATATCGACCCCTGCACTTTTACAACGGTTAACCATATCTACAAACTGCGTTCGGTTACCGCCCCGGCTTTGCAGTTGGTAGCTCACAGGTTGATAGCGAGTCCACCATTGGTTGCCTGTAATATGTTCGTTAGGTGGAGAAACCTGTACAGCAGCGTACCCTTTTGGTCCTAAAAACTGCTCACACTCTTGTGCGACATCGGGCCAACTCCATTCAAATAAATGAACAAACGTAGTGGGTGCAGCAGCTGCAAGGTTAGGTACAAGCAAACCTAGGCTTAAACCGGCGGTGGTGACAATTTTATTCAGCTTCATAGTGTGTGTTTCCAAATGTTGGCGAGCTAAACAACATGCTCTTCGTTATTTACAAGTGGTTAACACTAGTCTTGAGATTGATTAAATAACAACTGAATACGTATGCATTACGGGTAAACTATCCTTTATTATTAGATAATTGCCCACACAGTTACGCCATTTTTAAATAAAACGTCTTGCACAAAGCAACGTAATCAGTGGTGTAATTGTTGTTTAACTCTCTAATGCATAGCGTTGAATTGTCGGTTTGTGATTGTAGGTAGCTAAATGTCATTAAACTGCGGCTTATAGGTTTGCTAGGTGTCGCTTGCACTTGGCAGTGTGCATTTAAATAAAGTCCATTTTTAACGGCAAGTTCAATAAATACCTCAGCCTCAGTGCTTGGCAGTATTAAACAAAATCGTGACTGTGAATGACTTAGTTGCCTAAACGCGTTAATTAACTCCTCAAAGCTTAATCCATCAGTGTGGCGTGCAGTATTTCGGGCGGCATTATTACCTTTTAGACTATGATTAAAATATGGCGGATTAGAAATGATTACATCAAAGGGAGTATCACTATTAAAGCTTTGAATAGTTTGGTGCTTAATAGTTATATTGGGCCACGGACTATTAGCTACGTTTTGGATTGCTTGATTGTATGCGTTTTTATCTATTTCAACCGCGGTAATACTCAATGTTGGCCTGCGCTGTTTACACATTAACGCCAATAACCCTGTGCCTGTACCAATATCTAATAACGTGTTTGCATCCGTTAAGTTTGCCCACGCGCCAAGCAAAATGCCGTCGGTTGAAACCTTCATTGCGCAATGGTCGTGTTCAACCTTAAATTGTTTAAATGCAAAACCAGACATTTTTTCACCTTTTCATTCACCAAGCGCAGCATAGCGCGTATAATCAAGGTAATTGTCCACTATTTTAGACACTCTATGCAATTTTCTGAATTTGATCTTGATACCAAATTACTCGACGCCATTAATAAAATGGGTTACGAAACGCCGACCAGTATTCAACAGCAAGCTATTCCTGAAGCCCTTCAGGGACGTGATATTTTAGCGTCTGCGCCAACAGGCACAGGTAAAACAGCGGCATTTTTAATTCCTGCTATTCAATACTTATTAGATTTTCCGCGCCGTGAACCTGGTTTTGCCCGCGTATTAATAATGACCCCAACACGTGAGCTGGCTTATCAAATTCATGAGCAATGTGAGTTACTAGCAAAACGTACGCACCTGAAAATAGGTGTAGTAACCGGCGGTATTAACTACGGAACGCATAAAGAAATTTTTGAAAAAAATAACGACGTGTTAATTGCCACTCCAGGGCGATTAATGGAATACCTTGAAACTGAAAACTTTCATGCTGAACACGTCGAAATGCTTATTATTGATGAAGCCGACCGCATGCTAGACATGGGTTTCAAAAAAGAAATGAGCCGTATTTGTGACGAAGCTAAAAACCGCCGTCAGTGCTTTTTGTTCTCTGCTACCCTTGAGGGCGACAGCGTAGAGCGATTTGCAGAAACTACATTAAACGACCCGGCTCTATTAGAAGCTGAGTCGTCTCGTAAAGAAAAAGCTAAAATTCACCAATGGGTTCACCTTGCTGATGATTACCACCATAAACTAGAGCTTTTAGTCAACACCCTTAACGGCCCAGACGTTAGTAAAGCTATTGTGTTTGTTAAAACCCGTGAGCGTTTAGAAACACTCATTGGTGAATTAACTAATAACGGCGTAAAAGCCGCCTGGCTGCGTGGTGAAATGCCCCAAGACAAGCGCATGAAAGCAATGGAAAACTTTCATAGCGGCCGCACTAAAATATTGATTGCAACAGATGTAGCCGCCCGCGGTATTGACGTATCTGACATTAGCCATGTTATTAACTTTGACATGCCACGAACAGCTGACGTATATGTACACCGAATTGGCCGTACGGGTCGTGCAGGTAAAAAAGGTATCGCTATATCATTAGTGGAAGCGCACGATATTGGTATTTTGTACAAAGTAGAACGCTACATTGAACAAAAGCTTAAACGCCGTGTAATTAAAGGTATAGAGCCTCAGCATAAAGAGGCTAAGCCACCCGCTAAAAAGCGTAAAGATCCGGTAAAAATGAAAGCGAAGAAAAAAGCGAAAGTTAAAAAGAAAAAATAACTTAGCATTTTTACCAAAGCCGGCGCATGCCGGCTTTTTAATGCGCGTAACAAATGTAACCAGTGCATGTAACACCTACTCATTTAAATGTAATTATTGCCCACCTGAATTCTTACTTAATAAAATATCCTTACATTTCAATTAATTAATATTGGCATTGAACTTGTAATATTAAATACAGAATGGCCAGAGTAATTAATGATTTGGCTGAATATTTAATTTATATAAAAGGATTGAGTTATGAACCGCTTAAAGTTAACTATTGCTTTAGTTTCGTTTTGTTGTTTATTTTTGCTAGCGTGCGCTACCAAAGTGAGTGCAGCAACACACCTAGCCGTAGTGAGCAGCGTAGCAACTCAACCTAACCTACAACAAACCATTACCAGCACGCTTCGTACTAACCCTAACTTTGCATTAAGCAATATTCGTGTTCAGGTTAAAGATGGCGAGGTAGTATTACATGGTCAAGCGCAAACAGGTTTTGAACGTGCGCTTGCACAAAAATTTTTAGAAAATATGGATGGGGTTAAAATCATTCGTAACAAAATTAGTGTTATTTAAATCATACTTTTATTGACCTGCCCCATGGTTAAGAGACTTACAAACATATTGAATAATATTTAAATTTAATTCTTTAGACAGAGTTCAGGTTAACTCAAATTGATCCTAGGCGCAGTATGTTACTCCAACACATGCTGCGCTTTTTTATACCTGTATTAGTTTCAAAAAACACTAACAGCAAAGAATAACCCCACTCTAACTACCTTTATTTACCGTTTGATACACAGTGATAAGTTGTGTGCATTACAACCTAATATTTGACAAAATAACCTACTCCTAAAATAACAGACTTATATTAAGAAGAGGCCTGTTTAACTGCCATTATTAAAGCGTGTCCTATCTAGGCGTAACATAACTAAGGTGCGCGATTTGTGACCCAGTAAGCTCAGTCCCTACTTCTGCATTATTTTAATGACTACGCCTATGTACGTATAACTTAAAGTCGTATACAGCTCATATGCCCTACTTGCTCTTTATGACCTATTCTTTAAGCAACAAGGAGAAGCAACCTATGAGGGGACCTCAAAGGTTACTGCATGTTTTATATTTATGCTGCGTTATCGTCGGTTTCGGGAAGTAACTACACAATAGGCTTAGCCTTATCGATATATTACATAGCCCGCTTCCAATTTCATCTCAAAAGGTAAGTAGACATAAATTTATAATTAGTTAACGTTGTTCTCACCTTCTCAAACATTTAAGTAGCCATAAAAAATGCAGCTTTATAAAGCTGCATTTAGTTGTTGTGACTCGTAAGTCATTTTTTCTTTAGCTAACGGCGCATATAAATGTAAAAGTGCGCTAAGAGTGAGTAAATAATTCCCAATGGTATTGTTGGCTCATTTATTCATTTTGGCTTGAACCTGAACCATCAGCATCCCCTTTGTTAGATGATTGCTGGCTAATTTTATCGCTGATCATAGCATCAAGCTTTTCCCCGCCTTTAATACCAAAATCAAGCGTACGAATAGGAAATGGAATACTAATATCAGCTTCATCCAGCGCTTGCTTCACTGCTACAACCCCTTTGTGGCGTACTGTCATAAAATCTGGTTCACCTGGGTATTTAATCCAAAACCAGACCAGTAAATTAATGCTACTGTCACCAAAGCCTTCGGCATAAACATCGGTTTCGTTTTTACGAATAACAAAGTCAAAGTCGTTAATCTTATCTACAATAACTTCTTTGGCTTTTTCTATGTCGTCGGCGTACGAAATACCTACAGGTACTTCTATACGTCTAACCCCGAGTGTCGTGTAGTTTTTTAACACATTTCTAAACAACACCTTGTTAGGTACTAAGATTAACTGCCCGTAAAAGCTTTCTATTAACGTGTTACGTAGGTTTATTGAGTGAACTGAGCCAAACACGTCGTCGGTTTCAATTACGTCACCTGTTTTAAAGGGTTTGCGTATACCCATTGCGATACCCGCAATCAAGTTTTCGGTCATATCTTGAAACGCAAAACCTATGGCTAAACCAACAATACCCGCACCGGCTAATAAAGAGGTAACCGTACCTTTTAACCCCACAAAATCCAGCGCTATAAACACCCCAACACACAGTACAATAACCTTAAATATGGAGGCCATTAAATCGGCTATTTGTTGTGAGTCGAGTGAACGGCGCAATATGTTTTTCATTAGGGTGCCAGCAAAGCGCGCTAGCATTGAAAATATAATGGCAATAATAACCGCCACTATAAAATTAGGGATGTGACTTATAACAACATCAAACCAACCGCCGAGTTTTTCTTCGATAAGTTTTTCGGCTTCTGTTATCGAGGGTATGCTGATCATTTTTGTGCACCTATGAGTAAATAATAATGTGAATACTTTACTCATAGGTGCAAGTTTAGCGCCAGCGTATAAAAAGCCATGCATTGCATGGCTTTTTAAATATATGTTTAGCTGTATTTAACACGTTAGCTTTGTTCGTCGCGCATAAATACAGGCTCTAACTCTTTAGTTGTTGCCTCAGCGCTAAAGTAATAACCTGCAACGGTAAATTCTTTTAGCTGACTTAACTGCGTTACTTGGTTTTCTATAATGTAACGCGCCATCATGCCACGTGCTTTTTTAGCGTAGAAACTAATGACCTTATATTGCCCATTTTTACAGTCTTTAAAGTGCGGCGTAATAATTTGCGCGTTAAGCGCTTTTTTATCTACCGCTTTAAAGTATTCGTTAGAGGCAAGGTTAACAAGATATTGTGCATCTTGTGCTTTTATTACTTCGTTTAGTTTGTCAGCAATAATACTGCCCCAAAACTCATACAGGTTTTTACCTCGCGAGTTTTCAAGCTTAGTGCCCATTTCTAGTCGATACGCTTGCATTAAATCAAGCGGTTTTAATAAACCATATAATCCAGATAATATACGCAAATGGCTTTGCGCGTAATCAAGGTCACTTGCAGTTAACGTGCTCGCCTCTAACCCACCGTATACGTCACCATTAAAAGCAAGTGCGGCTTGCTTGGCGTTATCAGAGGTAAAAGGTTGCGACCATTCGCTAAAACGCGCTGCGTTAAGGCCTGAAAGCTTGTCGCTAATTTTCATTAAACTGCCAATTTGCGCAGGTGTTAGTTCACGGCATACTTTTATGAGTTCCTCGCTATGCTCGAGTAATTCAGGCTGAGTGAACTTATCGGTTGCCGGTGGCGTGTCGTAATCAAGATTTTTTGCAGGTGAAATAACAGTTATCATGGTTAGCTATTGACTTGTAAATTATTTAATGTCAATTTCAACATTAAATGAAACGAAAAGCACGTTTTGTTTAAATAAATCCTCCCTTAAAAATTCATACATTGCCGTTTTTTAATTGATAAGGACATAAGACCTATCAAGCATTGTCACACTGTTGCAGTATGAATGTTATATATTAAGGGTAGATTATTCTTTTAACTTGCTTGGAATGAGGAAAGCAAATGACTTCAGCTCTACAAAGGCTAAAACAACATTCATCTATCGTAGCCGACACTGGCGATATTGAAGCGATCAAAAAGCATCAACCAGAAGATGCAACCACAAACCCGTCGCTTTTATTAAAAGCGAGCGAGATTGAAGCTTATAAGCCTTACCTAGATAAAGCTTGGAGCTATGCAAAAGAAACCGAGCAAGAGCCAGCTAAACAACTAGAACTTGCATGTGACTATTTTGCTGTATTACTTGGTAAAGAAATTAGTGAAATTGTACCAGGTTATATTTCTACAGAAGTAGATGCTCGTTTATCGTTTGATACTCAAGCAACCATTGCTAAAGCACACACTCTACTTAGCCTTTACGAAAAAGAAGGTGTAAGCAAAGACAAAATTTTAATTAAAGTTGCGTCTACATGGGAAGGTATTAAAGCCGCTGAGCAGTTAGAAAAAGAAGGGACTAAATGTAACCTTACTTTACTATTTAGCGACGCCCAAGCCCGTGCATGTGCTGATGCAAATGTATTTCTAATCTCGCCATTTGTTGGCCGTATTTTAGATTGGCACGTTGCCAACGGTATGGAAAAACCAACGGATCCACTACAAGATCCTGGTGTGCAATCAGTACGCAGCATTTTTGAATTTTACAAACGCCATAATTACAAAACAGTGGTTATGGGTGCAAGTTTCCGTAACACGGGTGAAATTATTGCCCTTACAGGTTGTGACAAGCTAACTATTAGCCCTAACCTTTTAGAAGATTTAGGTAACCTTGAAGGCGCACAAGAATATTTACTAGAAAGTGATATTCCTAAAGAGCCAAAACCTGAGCCGCTTACAGAAGCGCAATTCCGTTGGTTACATAACCAAGACGCAATGGCCACTGAAAAGCTAGCTGAAGGTATTCGTTCATTTGCACAAGCACAAGAGCAATTAGAAGAACGCTTCAAGGCAATGTAATTTGCTGACAAAAATAAAAAGCGCCGTATTATTTACGGCGTTTTTTATGTCTGTAAAATACGGGCTAATAAACCCACCTCCCTCACATCTTTTATCTATAGAAAAATAACTCTCATCGGCTTAAATTTTTTCGTAAACTGTATTTCAAGTGTTCATATTTAAAAACAATACTTTACTTGTATAAACCTTCATTTAACCATCACAACTTTGTAACATCTCTGTCACTTTTTTATTCTATTTTAGCTGGGCCTGTGGTATAGGTACTCTTGAGGTCAATAAAATCAATAGGAGAAGTTCATGGATAGCCTAAACGATATATTAGAGATACTAGAAGGTCCTGATGAAAAAAGAAAAACCTCTCAGAAGAACAAAAAAAGAAAATGGCGCGAAATAGAAGCAATAAAAGATAAACAACGTCTACGTAAAGAATTAGAGGAATTTGATTACTTTGCAGACACAATTGCAATTGATGAGCTAGATTTTTAATTTCTATACCCACCAATTACACAAAAGCCCTCATTTATGAGGGCTTTTTTAATGCTCAAACTTATTTAACTAAACCTGCCAATTTATGGGCTTTTTACCTTGCGCTAACAGTAGTTCGTTAGTTCGCGAAAAGTGCTTACAACCAAAAAAGCCTCGATGAGCCGACAGCGGCGACGGATGCGGACCACTCAAAATAGAGTGGCGAGTGCTATCTATGCCTTTTCCTTTTTTTTGCGCATGCGCTCCCCACAAAATAAACACAACCCCATCACAGTTCGCGTTAATGTGTGCAATAACATTATCGGTAAATTGCTCCCAGCCTAAATGTTTATGCGAATGTGCTTGTCCTTGTTCTACCGTTAAAACAGTATTTAGTAAAAATACACCTTGCTCCGCCCAGGTTTGCAAGTAACCATGTTCAGGAATAACAAAACCCTCAATATCTGTAGCCAGCTCTTTGTACATATTTTTAAGCGAGGGTGGTAATTTTTTTACCTCTGGCAGAACAGAAAAACATAACCCGTGAGCTTGCCCTTCACCGTGATAAGGATCTTGCCCTAAAATGACCACACGAATATCGTTTAGAGGCGTGACATTAAATGCATTAAATACGAGCGATTCAGGGGGATAAACAGCAACACCTTGCGCTCGGCGGTTTTCGACTGCGTTTAAGGTTTTCTGCATATAAGGTTGCTGTAACTCGTTGTGTAAAAATGTATCCCAGTCGCTCATTGCATACTCTTTATTTGTTTTCGTGACGCGTCTATTTTATCACACATATCCGCCAGTCCATCTAGCATACGCGGTGTAAAACGGTGAAGTAAATCGGCGTTAACGCGAATAAACTGATTATTTTTAACCGCAGGTACCTCTGGCCATGCCTGCCAATTAACATTTGGCTGCGGGGTATTAGACTTTTCGTCTGGAATAATAATCACCTGAGGCTTAGTAACAATGACATTTTCAATACTGATTTGTGGGTACTGGGTCGTGCTATTAGCAAACACATTAGTTACATGACAGGTACTTACTAGTTGGCCAATCCATGTGCTTTCACTGGTGGTCATCATTGGCTCGGCCCATAACTGATAAAAGCCAGATATAGGCAGCTTCCCTTGCTGGTTTTTTATAATAGCGGTTAACTTGTGCTTAAACACTTTGGCAACCTGTTGGCTTTGCTTTTCGTACCCTGTTAATTTACCAAGAGTGAGTAGTTCAGTTTGCACGCCTTCTATGGTTGTAGGGTTGCTTAAATGCACTTTGATACCCAAGCGCTCTATTTGTGCAATATCTTCCTGTTGATTTCCGCTTTTCCAGGCAATCACTAAATCAGGTTTTAAAGCTAATAATTTCTCAAGAGAAATGCCATAGTACCCGCCAATGCGAGCTATATTTTTTGCTTCATGTGGGTAATCGGCATAGTCAACGGTACCCACAATATTGCTGCCTGCACCAATAGCAAATAGGTTTTCAACTATGTGTGGGGCAAGTGCAACTATACGTAGTTTTTTAGGCTCAGGCTCTGCCTTCGCCACTGCATTGCTCTGTAAACTAAACAGCATTAACCCTATAAAAAGCAATTTAATCACTAGTAATCAAACCCTTCTAGTGCTTTTACACCTGAATCGAATGCGTGTTTTACATTACGCACTTCGCTGACTGTATCGGCAAGGTCAGTCAATGTTCTGTGCGCTGCGCGCCCTGTGATAATAACCGATTGCATAGCCGGGCGATTATTAAGTGCGCTCACTACTTCGTCTAAGTCGATGTAGCCATAAGTCACCATGTAAGTGAGCTCATCAAGTAGTACTAAGTTAATACTGCTGTCGGCAAGCATGCGCTTTGCTTCTTGCCATGTTGCTTGCGCTGCTAAAGTATCAGCCTCTTTATTTTGTGTATCCCACGTAAAACCAGTATTCATTACAGCAAATTCAACACCTGCGCCTTGTAATAAATTACGCTCACCACACTCCCATGTCCCTTTTATAAATTGACACACAGCGGCTTTTTGACCATGGCCTACACAGCGTGCTACCACACCAAAACCAGAGGTCGATTTACCTTTCCCATTACCAGTAATAACCTGAAAAATACCTTTAACCTCTTGCGCAGCTTCAACACGGGCATCTACGTGTTCTTTTACTTTTTGCTGGCGCTGTTTATGCTTGTCGTTTGTCTGTTCAGTCATTATTGTGTCCTTTATAAATCGAGATAATTTGCGCTATATCTAAATGTGTTTCGCACATAGTTGCTAAACGCGCTAACTGTTGTTCGCGGTGTGTATTAATACTTATTGGGTCAAGCTGTAAAGTTGGTTTTACCCATTTTAAAATTTCCATAGTGGCGTTGGGCTCATCAAATAAACCGTGTAAATAAGTGCCCGCAATTGCGTTATCGTCACTTATAAAACCATCTGTTTCAAACCCATTTGGATGCTCATTAAAAGTTAAAAATGGCTTATTAAGCGCGGCCCCTTTACTAATACCTGCATGTATTTCGTAGCCACTACACGGTGTTTGTAAATCATTTAACTGCATCGTCGCTGATAATTTAGAGAGTACTTTTTGCGTGCTCAGTGTGGTTTCAAAATCACATAAGGCCAACCCATTCACCCTTTTTAATGACGATTCAACACCCTCTGGATCGTAGATAATATTACCCAGCATTTGCATGCCACCACAAATTCCAAGCACTTTACCCCCATAGCGTAAGTGGCGTTTTATTTGCCTATCCCACCCTTCATTTATTAAGAAAGTTAAATCGCCAAGTACGTTTTTACTGCCTGGTAAAATAATAAGATCAACATCAGGAATTACCTGCGTATGGCGTACATAATTAACATTAATATTTGGGTGTAAACGCAGTGCGTCAAAATCGGTATGGTTACTAATATGTGGCACTAATAATATTGCAATATTGATAGTTGCATGGGTGACGTTATTGCCTATTGCAACAGCGTCCTCCGCGTCGAGAGTCAAATCATGGAGGTATGGCAGTACACCTAAAATAGGCTTATTTGTATAGTTCTCTAACCAATCAAGCCCTCCTTGCAGTAAACTTATATCTCCTCTAAAACGGTTAATTACAAACCCTTTTACACGTGCTTGCTCTGACTCGCTAAGTAATGCCAATGTTCCCACTAGATGAGCAAATACACCACCTTTATCTATATCGGCAATGATGATCACCGGGCAGTCTACTTTTTCAGCGTAGCCCATGTTAGCGATGTCGTTTTCACGCAAATTTATCTCCGCGGGGCTTCCCGCACCTTCCACCAATAACAACTCAAACCGTTTTGCTAAACGCTCGTGTGATGTAATGACGGCATCCATAGCGACTTTTTTATAATCGTGGTATTTACCCGCTTCCATGTTGCTAATCGCTTTACCATGAATAATAACTTGCGCGCCAGTGTCGCTATTGGGTTTAAGTAATATGGGATTAAAGTCAGTTTCGGGCTCGACTCTAGCAGCAATAGCTTGCAAAGCTTGTGCTCGGCCAATTTCGCCACCGTCGTTTGTCACTGCGCTATTAAGTGCCATATTTTGTGGCTTAAACGGTGCGACTTTTATACCTTGATTTGCAAATACTCGACAAAGCGCAGCCACCAGGGTGCTTTTTCCTGCATCAGAAGTCGTGCCTTGTACCATAAGCGTTTTCATGGCTATACCTTTGACTTTCTAAAAAAGAGTAAACTTAAGAAAAACGCACTTCCCACAGCAGCCGTGATCACCCCAACAGGTAGCTCTTGATTTTGTAGTAAAGAACGTGACAGTACATCGACCCATACCATAAATGTGCCTCCTGCTAAGCTTGTTATTAATAGCCCTGCGACGGTTCCCTGCGAGATAAAAAAGCGCACAATGTGTGGCACCATTAACCCAACAAAACCAATACCACCACACATTGCCACCAGCACAGCGGTTATTAATGAGCTTAAAATTAGCATCAGTAACCTAAATCGTTTCACTTTAACACCAAGAGTTATGGCACTTTCATCACCTAATAACATGGCATTAAGTTGGCGCCTAAAGCTAATCATTACGCAGGTACACAGTGTAATCACTAAAAATGGTACCCATAGAGTTGCCCACTGCGCACGTGCAAAACTACCCAAGGTCCAAAATAAAATAGCGGCAACGGCTTGCGGCTCACTCCAATAAAGTAACAAACTAGTAAATGCACTAAATAAAAATGAGAGTGCAACACCAGCTAACAACATCGATTCAACCTGCCCACCTTGTTGCCTTGTGGCTATTAATATAAGCAAGCTCATTGCTAATAAACTGCCTAGTAGCGCCGCCGCAGAAAGGGCAACGCCCGCGCTAATACCCACAAATGCCATAAGGATAACTACACCAAACGAAGCACCTGACGATATACCAAATAAATAGGGATCGGCTAATGGGTTACGTGTCACAGTTTGTAAAATTAGCCCCGCAATAGCTAAACCTGCACCGGCCAAAAACGCCAATAATGTGCGCGGCACTCTTAATTCAAAAATAATACGGCTGGTCAGTGACGAATCATTAAAATGCACAAGACTGTTAAATACATCGTTTATTGACGTATCTGTTGCGCCAAAGCTCAAAGCTAAAAACAGACTTACTGTAGCAATGACAATAAACATAAATAGCGCCGCAGAATGGCGAAATCGAGAGGTCAGCATGTTATTTATAACCATAAAAATAAGTAATATGAGGTGTGCTTTTGCCAAGCTGAGATTCTTGTGGGTGGCTATTTATCTGTGCGCATACACCAAATACATCATCAAGCATGTGCTCAGTGAGTACCTCTGCGGGCGAACCGGTATGCGTTATTTCTCCGTTTTTAATGACTACGAGCTCATCGCAAAGAGCCGCGGCTAAATTAAGATCATGAAATGAAGCAAACACCGTAACACCTAGAGACTTTGCCAATTCCATAACCTGTATTTGGTACTTAACATCAAGGTGGCTAGTGGGTTCATCCATTATTAACAGTTGAGGTTGCTGAACAATAGCACGTGCAATGAGTGAGCGTTGTTTTTCTCCTCCAGAGAGCGATTCAAAATTTTGATTGGTGTGCTGCTCAAGCCCTACCGTTTTTATAGCTTGAGTGATCTGTGTTTTTTCGCTTTGCGATGTAGAGCTAAATAACGATTTATGAGGAGTGAGGCCAAGCGCCACAACATCAAATAACGACAAGTTAAAATGCGATGGTGCTTCTTGCAAAACAACAGCAACGCACTTTGCATATTCGTCACTTTTGAGCTGCCAAATATCTCGGTTATTAAACTCTACAACCCCTTCGCTTGGCTTATTAAAACGATATAAACAACGCAGTAAACTCGATTTACCTGCACCATTGGGCCCTATTAAGCCCACAAATTTACCTGCGGGTATTTGCACATTAATATGTTTGAGAATAGATTTATTTGCTATTCCCCACGAAAGGTTTTGAACGTTTAATAATGGTGCTTTAGTTTGCAATACTCTGTCCTAGACACGAGTACCCACTTGTAATGCAACTACCAAAAAGGAGTACATTAAAATTAGCATGAGTAGGCCCGCTCATTAAAAATTGATTTGTATCTGACTTAAAGCAAAGTGCTAATTACAGTTGCGGGAACAGTTGAGGAATTGCACCTCATTCCAAATGAAGCTCTATTATGGGCGGGTAAGTAAATAATTTAAAGCAAAAAAAACCGCGCTAATAACAGCGCGGTTAAAAAGGGAGTGTTTTAACTAATCGTTAAAACTTATATTCCATACCTAAACCTAAGTAATCTTGGTCTACGTTGTTGTCCATATCAAAGCTTGAGTAAAAGCCAAATACTTTAATGTTTTTGTTAAGCTTATGATCAACACCAACCGAAATAGCTGTTTTATCATCGCTATCGTCAAAGTCCATTGCCTGATACTGAACTTTAAATGTATTTTTACCCATGCTGTATGCCGCATTTAATAAGTAACCGTCACCTTCAGCTGAACCGTCTACTTTTTCTTGAGTTTGGTACATAGCACCTAGTTTAAAGTCTTCAACTTTACCTTGGATTGATGCGCGCACTACATCATAGCCGTTTACTTCGCTGTCAGCTGCAATTGAGGCATAAATAGCACTCTTTTTAAGCGCTGAATCACCGTATGTTACAGCCATTGAATAACCGTTATCTGCATCTACATCGTCTTCAGCAATAAAAGTAGCAAGTACTTTAAAGCCTTCGTATGAGTTTGACGCATAAGAAATTGAATCACCTAAACGGTTTTCACCTTTGAATACGTTTTTAATATCGCCTTCAAGGTCATTAAATAAATCGAGTTTACCTTGCGCTTGTTTAAACGCCGTGTCGTTACGACCCACTACTACCTGACCAAATGAGCCTTTAACACCAACGTATTGGTTACGCGCAGAAATATTATCGTCGTCGCCTTTTGAGTCTGCATCAGTTACATCAACTTGAAACTCAAACTTATAAACTGCTTCTAAGCCATCGGTAATTTTTTCAGAACCTTTAAGACCAAAGCGAGATGCGTTACTTTTAATTTCAGTAAACGACCCTTCACCGTCATCTGTAGACTGCACAGTTACATTTGCTTTACCGTAAACATCCACGTCTGCAAGTACATTAAAAGATAAACCACTTAGCAAAGCGACACATAAGCTCGATTTTACAAATTTCATGTTATTTCCTCGATAATCACAAAAGACTAATTTTTAAAACGACTGCAGTTTGTCACCACTAAATGACAGAAATATTACAAATGAAATATTTTTGACTTTTAAAGTTAATAAAACTGCATTATTTTTGAAATCAAAAGGACACGAACACTAATCAAGCAAATATGTACCCACCTAACCTCCAACGTTTAAGCGTTAGGATCAATAGTAGGAAGTAAGTTTATTAGTGTTTCTATTAGTTCCTTTTGCTCGTTATCTCTATGGTAGGCTACAAATATATCTCTTGACGTATTTTCTACGTTTTTTACATGAAATAATTCACCATTTTCTAAATGTTGCTCTACTAAAACATGAGGAATAAATGCACTACCACCACATTGCAAAATTAAATCGAGTGCAATTCGGCCGGTGCTTGTTCTAAAGTAAGGAGGGGTTTTACCGGTAAACTGGCGTGCATGCCAAAGCGAAAATGTCGTCCCCCAGTCAACATACACGTACTGATTATCAAAAAAATTCTCGTTTGTTGCCGTGTCATACCCACTCACAGGAATAATAGGTAGTTCACAAATACGCTCAACAACTAACTCATCTACTTTTGGTGGATCGAATAAAATGGCCAAATCAAGCGTGCGCTCAAGCAATAATCGCGTACTTTCTTGTTGGGCTTTAACTTCAGCCACCAAAGACACTCCCGGCATAGCCGACACGATATTAGTAATACCAAACTGCAAAAAAGCATCCCAGATATTAGGGGTGCCCGCTAAACTAATTTGTTTATGCATGTTGTCGGCAAGGGCCACATCTACCTTCGCCCGCTGCATACCAGTTATGATCATTTGCGCGTGAGGTAATAACCGCTCACCAGGCGCCGTTAATTGAATATTATTGCGCTGGCGAATAAATAAATTAACGCCAAGCCCTTGCTCTAATTGGCGAATACGAAAGCTTACCGCCGACTGCGTTATATATAGGTTTTCTGCGGCTTTACCGAAATGACGCGTGCGCACTACTTCAACAAATGTTTTTAATAAATCGATATCCACTTTTTTATCCTCACGATAAAAATAACTTGTTTAAAAAATTGCCAAACTTGCATCATACTCCAACTAATTAATAGGGTATGAGGATATAGCTATGAGCATTAACATTTCATTACTACGCCAAGCATTTGTTAGCCAACGTCAATTTTATGATGATCAAAATTTTCCACGTGGTTTTAGCCGCAGCGGAAATTTCACCTTATTAGAAGCCAGTATACTAGAACAACATGGCATTGTTTTAAAAGGTTTATATAGTAAGACGATTGAACCACAAAATGAGCACCAAGAAAATTTTGTAGCCGTAGTAACTGGCTCACAAGAACCAACTAATCCGATTGAGCGAGCATGGCTAAAATACCTAAAGCTTACGACATGTAAAACGAAGTTTCATACCTTGTTTGGGCGCTCTAAAATATCGAGCCCTGCGCCAATAAATCATGAAAGTTATTCAGAATCTGACAGCTTATAAACACGTAACCAATTTGCTTTTTGGCGCTTTTACGGTTACAACATGTATTAAGCAGCATTTTTGCATAATATGATTTAGGTGTTCCGTGAAGCGAAAGATATTAATAGTTGAAGATACACCTGCTATAGCGCTTGTGCAAAAACACATAGCGCTAAAGGTAGGCTACGAGGTAGATGTAGCAGAAACGTTAGCACAAACAAAAGTGTTGATTAGCCAAAACGATTATTTTTGTGCGGTTGTTGATTTTATTTTGCCTGACGCACCAATGGGTGAAGCGATTCCCTGCACTGTAGACGCTGAAATTCCTACCATTGTTATGACGGGAAATATAGATAAAAAAACGCGTAACATGGTAGAAAAGTACCCTATTATTGACTATATAATAAAAGAAAATAAACAGGCTTATCAATACCTCGAAAAACAGTTAAAACGTTTACCTCGTAACGAAAATGTAAAAGTACTAGTTGTTGATGACTCTATATCTACCCGCCATTATGTTGTGAGCTTATTGTTACGTCACAAATATCAAGTATCCGAAGCTGAAGATGGAAAAAAAGCCCTAGAAGTTCTTGCTAACTCACCCGATATCTCAGTGATCATTACCGACAACGAGATGCCCAATATGAACGGCGATGAGTTGTGTAGTGAAATTCGCAGAATTTACAGTAACGATGAAAAAGCGATTATTGGTATTTCTGGCGCTGATTCATCTGAGCTATCCAGCTTATTCCTAAAAAATGGTGCAAACGATTACCTTCATAAACCGTTTAATAACGAAGAGTTTTATTGCAGGCTAAGCCAAAACGTTGGCATGCTTGAACAAATAGCGACAATAAAACGCCAAGCCAACACAGACTACCTTACTGACCTCCCTAATCGTCGTTATTTCTTTGAGCAAGCAAATAACTCTCTTAAAGAGCTCAGTCTCAAAAAGGTAAACGGCGCGCTGGCCATGATTGATATAGATCACTTTAAATCTATTAACGACACTTATGGCCATGATGCGGGCGACCAAGTTTTAAAAGGACTGGCTATTTGCTTTAAAAAATACTTTGAAAAATATTTAGTTGCGCGTTTAGGTGGCGAAGAATTTGCTGTTTATTTTGCAGATGAAATCCCGCAAGAGGCGCTTAAACGACTCGAAGGGTTTAGGTATTTTGTAGAGAATAACAGCCAAGAATTTAGTAAAGAGAAAATAAAACTGACTATTTCAATAGGCTTTTCTACAGGACCTGTTTATCAAATGGATACGTTACTAAAACAGGCCGACCAAAAACTTTACGAGGCGAAAGAATCCGGCCGAAATAAGGTAGTCAGTTAAACTAAAATTTAAGCAATTTCGGCGGCTGTAATGGCCGCTTTTTTACGCTTACGTGATTGATGGTAAGAATCCCAACTAAAAATAGCCAGTGCACTCCAAATACACGCAAAGGTAATAAGCCTTTCAGTATCAAATACCTCATCGTAAAACACCACAGCAAGTATAAACATTAAACTAGGCCCAATGTATTGGAAAAAGCCAAGGGTTGTATATTGCAGGCGTTTAGCCGCCCCTGTAAAGCAAAGCAGCGGTAGTGTGGTAACAATGCCTGCGCTTATAAGTAATAAGTTGGTAAGCCAATCGTTATTAGGCAAACTTGATGTAGCAGAAGGTGTCATCATCCACCAGTAAACCAGTGCTACTGGCAATAATATTAATGCCTCGAGTAATATACCGGGTAACGCCTCAACAGGCAGCTTTTTCCGTAATAGGCCATACAGTGCAAACGATATAGCAAGTGAAAATGCCACCACAGGAAACGAGCCAAAGCTTACTAATTGAAGTATCACCCCAGAGAATGCCAACCCTACAGCAACCCCTTGAAATTTTCGGAGGCGCTCACCTAAAAAAAGCATGCCTAACAAAACATTTAAAAGCGGATTTATGTAATAACCTAAACTTGCATCAAGCATATGGTTATTGTTAATCGCCCATATAAATAAACCCCAGTTAAAACCAAGTAAACCAGAGGTAATAACTAACATTAGCATCAGCTTAGGCTGTATTATAATGTGCTTAATTTTACGCCAGTACTTTAAAACACTCACCACTAAAATTAAAAATACGACTGACCACACCACACGATGCATTAAGATTTCAAATGCGGTCACATGTTGGATTAACTTGAAATAAATGGGGGCAAGACCCCACATAACAAAAGCAAGACAAGCAAAAATTGCGCCTTTACGCTGCTCGGTAACAATTGGCATAGTAAACACTTAGTGATTTAAAAGGTCGCCAGTTTACTCGCCTAACAGGTTTTATCCAACTAAATACGTGCCTGTTCCAAAAGCTATTTGCACTGATTGCTCGTTATGTAATTCCATTCTGCACACGCACACTTTATTACCTGAACGGATAAGCGTGGCACTGGCGGTAAACACATCCCCTTTTCCCGGGCGCAAATAATCAGTGCGTAAATCAATAGTGCCAAGTGTTGCTAATTTTTTTTGCACACTGTTCATATCTAAATCGGTTAGCTTGTCTATCACACTGGCCGCTGCAAGCATGCCGCCTACGTTATCAAGTACGGCTGAAATAATCCCACCATGAAGAATTTTTTGAGCTGGGTTACCTATAAAAACATCCTGCCAGGGAAATGTAATTTTAGCTTGTTCTGGGCTAAGTGATTCTACCGATATATTTAAAAATTGATTAAACGGCATGCCATTTACAAATAGCGCACCCACTTGTTCAATTAACATTTCTTTATTCATTATTATTCTCTGAAATTAATAGGTACAACGAGTAAAACATACCTTGTGTAAAACTACGAGCGTAAAGCTAAAGACATCTTATAAAAAAAACACTAAAATACCCGCCAATGAATACATCTACGCTTCCTTCAAGCACCTTAGTGCGAAAACCCGAGACTGTCCTCAAACAAGTGTTTGGTTACAGCGAATTTCGAGATGGCCAAAAAGCCGTTATTGATGCCGCTTTAAATGGTCAGGACACACTTGTTTTGCTACCCACTGGGGGCGGGAAATCTGTGTGTTATCAAATTCCGGCATTAGTTCTTGAAGGGGTTACTATTGTTATCTCACCACTTATTTCACTTATGCAAGATCAAGTTGCGCAGCTTCAAGCTTTAGGTGTAAAAGCGGCTTATGTGAATAACAGCCTAGCACGCGAAGAACAGCAGTCAGTTTATCAGCAACTTCACCAAGGGCTTATTAAATTATTATATGTAGCCCCCGAAAAAGTATTACAACGTGACTTTTTAGAGCGATTATCGCATTTAAAAATAAGCTTATTTGCCATTGACGAAGCGCATTGTGTGTCGCATTGGGGGCATGATTTTAGGCCGCATTATTTTCGCTTAAACGAACTTAAGCAGCGTTTTGCTCACGTGCCTATGATGGCCCTGACCGCCACCGCAGATAAAGCCACACGCTTTGATATTGTTGAACAGTTAAAACTTCAGCAGCCTTACATTCACACTGGCAGTTTCGACAGACCTAATATTCGTTACACCATAGAAGAGAAATTTAAACCTATGGTGCAACTGTTGCGCTACCTAAAAGAACAAAAAAACCAAAGTGGCATTATTTATTGCACTAGTCGAAAGCGTGTTGACGACATAGCAGAAAAGCTGGCCGATGCAGGCCTTAATGCAGCCGCTTACCATGCAGGGATGAGCAATGAGCAACGCCAGTTTGTGCAAACAGGGTTTGCCCGTGATGATATCCAAATAGTCGTTGCTACTGTGGCTTTTGGTATGGGTATAAACAAACCCAATGTACGCTTTGTACTGCATTACGACATACCTAAAAGCATAGAAGCGTACTATCAAGAAACAGGCAGAGCAGGACGCGATGGCTTAGCCGCAGAAGCAATCATGTACTTTGATCCTGCCGATATAGGCCGCGTAAGGCGATTTTTTGAAGACATTGACGATGAACAACGCCGAAGAGTAGAAGAGCAACGTTTTAATGCTATGGCAAGCTTTGCTGAGGCACAGACGTGCCGTCGTCAGATACTACTTAACTACTTTAGTGAATACCAACGCGAGCAATGTGGTAACTGCGATATTTGCTTAAACCCACCAAAAAGCTTTGACGGTACGCTTGTTGCCCAACAAGCGCTTTCGTGTGTATACAGAGCTGAACAGCGATTTGGTTTAGGATACATTGTAGAGCTATTACGTGGCGCTAACACGAGTCGTATTCGCGATAACAACCACCATCAGTTAAGCACTTACGGTATAGGTAAAGACAGAAGCAGTGAGTTTTGGCTGAGTATTTTACGCCAATTAATCCACCAAGGATTACTAAGCCAAGATATAACACAAGGCGCTTCTTTGCGCTTAACCGAAGCCGCCCGCGCTATATTAAAAAGCGAATACGCGTTGCAAATGGCTGAACCTCGCTTACAAGCAAAACACGTATATCAAGATAAGCTTGCGCAATTTAATTATGATAAAAAACTATTTGCTCGCTTGCGTTCATTACGCAAAGAGCTAGCCGATGCAGACGATGTACCACCGTATGTAGTATTTAATGATAAAACGTTAGCCGAAATGGCGCAGCTAATGCCTACTAACGACAGTGAATTTTTAAAAGTGTCGGGAGTTGGTTTTACTAAATTAAATAAATATGGCGGTGCTTTTTTAACAGCAATTCGCAACTACTTAGCCACACAATAAGCATAATATGAGCAAAATAGATTACGACCACACACACCAATGCATCATCATTACCCCGACAGAGCCACCTCACGATGAAGACTTTGAGCTGTGGAGTACATTATTCCTACATTCAGACGATATCGCTATTAGCGAGTATTCGGCGGGAGCCGATAGGCATCAGGTGCGCTTTTCTTATAGCCAACAAACGTTTAATTTAAATTACGAGCATTACAGTCAAAGTATTTGGATTAACGGCGAAGGGCCTGAAGCAGAACATTTATTAGCAGCGTTGGCTTTTTATTTAAATTAACCCGATTTAGCGATGGATGAATAAACTGTTTTTATAATCGGGCAATAGTTAACACCTAAACGACTCTTTTTAACGAATAGTTTTTAATAGACTAAATTAATTATTTTTTAACCCCTATGCTTTTTACTTACATTTAAATAACAATGATGTAAGCTAATATTACGGGTGTAGTTTACTACGCAGTAAATAAGGGGTTAAATGATCAGTAATACGTGGTTTTCACCCTGTTGTGTTGGGGTTATTGTTCTGTGTCTATTAATGTCTAATGCTTATGCAGAGCCATTTCCTACAAACACAGGTACCTGCCCACTTGAATCATCAATACATTTGAGTGAAGAAAAATTACGTCGCCAACTCAGCGATGAAACGCTACTGGTTGCTACAAAACCAAATGCTAGAATAGCCACTATTACGCTTGAACAACTCAATGTATTTAATACTGCGCTGGAAGAAGAAAATAACGCACTGTTTAGATTTGCTAACCGCGCGCACATTCAAACCGAACCTGAAGTAATCAAAAACCTACTGCTTTTTAACTCTGGCGATCTTTACGATGCAAAAAAACTTTCTGAATCGGAGCGCTTGCTGCGAAAAGAAAACTACCTTTACGACGCACAAATTAGCGCAACAGAAAACTGTGATGGCGATATAGATGTTAAAGTAATTACCCGTGATTTATGGACGCTCTTGCCAGAAATAAACTTTAGCCGCAGCGGTGGAGAAAATAAATCGAGTATTGGTTTTAGAGAATCAAACTTGTTTGGTTGGGGAAAAAGATTGTCTTTTTCTCGCACAACCGACAGCGACCGCAGCGGTTACTTATTTGTTTACGACGATCCTAATATTTTTTCTAGCCGCTACCGTGGTCGCATAGAGTATGCCGATAACAGCGATGGTAAGCGTCATTTACTTGAGCTTACTTATCCATTTTATGCCATAGACACACCTTACAGTTACGGTATTTTAAGTTATTCAGAACAACGAGAAGAATCACTATACCGACGAGGAAAAGAGATCAGTGAGTTTGATAAAACAACTGATCTAAATCGCATTTTCATCGGCCACTCTAAAGCACTTAGTAATAGCTGGACTCAGCGAATTAGCTTAGGTTATGTAGATGAGCAACATAAATTCAGTGCCATTCAAACCACATTTGAGCCTTTAGCTAAAGATAGAAGCTACAGTTATCCCTATATTAGTGGTCATTGGTTTGAGGATAATTTTATTAAGGTGCGTAATTTTGACAGCATTTATCGCACTGAAGATTTAAACCTAGGTTGGAATGCAAAAGCATTGCTGGGTTATTCAGATGAATCGTTGAGTAACGATGATAGCCGCCTTGTTTATTCGCTTAATGTGAAAACAGCCCATTTTTCTGGCGATAATACGCTTTGGCGTTTTAGCACGGATTTAGAGGGATTTTGGAACAAAGAACAAAAGCAACTCGAAAACTTTAAAGCGACATCGCAAGTACAATATTATCTAAATACAAGTGTTGATCAATCTTGGTATGTAAAAGGCCGCGTGCAATACGCAAAAAACTTAACTGCCGACCAACAGCTTACCTTAGGTGGCGAAACAGGCCTGCGTGGTTACCCTATGGATTACCAACATGGCGACCTTAGCTTTTTAGTGAGCCTAGAAAAACGCTACTACTGGGAGTACGATTTACTACAACTATTTAAAGTAGGTGGCGCGGGCTTTATAGATATTGGTAGAGCATGGTTTAATAACCAAACAAACGGCGAAAATAATCATGTACTCAAAAATGTGGGCGTTGGTTTGCGCCTAGCGCCGAGTAGAGCAAATGCAGGCACTATGATCCATCTTGATATAGCCGCTCCCATAGATAGCGCTGACGATGTCGACTCTGTGCAGTGGCTTGTCAGTGTAAAAAAATCTTTTTAAATTGCTACTTAGCGCCAAAAGAACACGCTAAACTAAGGCCTTTAAGCTAGTTGAAATTCAACCTAACGTGTTGCCTTATTTACTACTTTTAACTACCACATAATTGTAAAAGGCGCTATTTTGAAATTTTTAGATGTTTTAGAATTACTAACCGATCAATATAAACTCATCGTGACCGTTATTGCCTTGTTACTTTTTCCAGTGCTATTAAAGCTAACTAAAAAGTTACTTGAGCAAGCCATTAAAGGTAAAGTAGATATACATCGTAAGTACCGCGCAGAGTTACTGCTTAAAATTATTCTCGCCTTTGTCATGTTATGTTTAGTGTTAGTATTTTGGGGTATTGAACTACGAGGGCTACTGGTTCTGGGCTCGTCACTCTTTGCAATGTTAGGTGTCGCGCTATTTGCAGCATGGTCATTACTGAGCAATCTAACCGCATTTTTATTAATGTTTATCCAAAACGACTGCCGTGTTGGTTTTTGGGTACGTATTATTGACGGCGCAAATCATGTTGAAGGTAGAATTGTCGAGATGGGCTTAATGAATGTTGTACTTGAACATATTGATGGGCACCGCGTAATTTACCCAAATAATTTATTTGTTACGCGCCCTGTACTCGTTTTAAACGCAGAGCCTAAACCATCAAAAGCGCCGGTAATTAAGCGAATTATAGGCCCTAAAAAATCATAAATTTTGCATAAAAAAAGCCGTTTTAGTAACTAAAACGGCTTTTTAATAGCTGCTAAAGGGTTAGTTATTTAACTCTGCAGTTTTTAGTTCTTCATCTAAATCATTTATTTCATCAATAAATGTTTCTAATTGCTGCTCAACCAAGCTATTAGCATGAGCAAAATAAGCAATATGAAAAACTGCATCACCTTCATTAACCAATGGCATAGTTTGCTGACCAATTACAATACCACTTCGTGGTGCTAGTAACTCAAGTTCAGAGTCACCAAGCGGGCTACTTATATAAGCAAGTATTTGCCCTTTTGTTACGCGCTCACCCAGGGACACTTGAGCACGTACAATGCCATCTACTTCAGCACGTACCCAGCTTGTAGAGCTTGCAATAACAGGCTCTGGTAGTTTTTTAGGGCGTTTGCCGCGCATCATTTTTAAATGGCGCATTACATAGTCAACCCCTTGCACGCCGGCGGCTATTGCAATTGGGTCAAAACGCAGTGCCTCACCCGCTTCATAAGTAATAACCGGTATGCCTAAATTAGCCGCTTCACTTCTTAGTGAGCCATTGCGTAGCGAGGCATCAATCACCGCCGGTGTACCAAAGGCTTTGGCCATCTGCGCAGTAGCTTCATCCGCCAAATTTGCACGTATTTGTGGCAAGTTTGTTCGGTGAATAGCCCCTGTATGTAAATCAATAATATGCGTGCAATGCACCGCAACTTGATTGAAAAACATATACGCCATACGACCCGCTAGCGACCCTCTTTCAGAACCAGGGAAACTGCGATTCATATCGCGACGGTCAGGTAAATAGCGCGACTTATGAATAAAGCCAAACACATTCACAATTGGCACAGCGATAAGCGTGCCACGTAACTGGTTTGGATCAATTTTAGCCAGTAATTGACGAACAACTTCTACCCCATTTAGCTCATCGCCATGGATAGCGGCACATACCATCAGTACAGGGCCTTCCATTACGCCATTAACAACCTCTATAGGGATATTAAGGGGTGAGTGGGTGTAAAGCTTTGCAGCTTCTAAAGCTAACGTTTTACGTTCACCAACACCAATACTTTCACCTAGTAAAGTGAAAGGGCGGTTAATTTTAACCTTTGCCACGAGTTGCGGTTCCTTTACTTGAGGCATTCTTTTCGATGAAATCAATCACCATACCTGCAATATCTTTACCTGTTGCTATTTCAATACCTTCAAGACCTGGTGATGAGTTAACTTCCATCACTAAAGGCCCACGAGATGAACGAAGTAAATCCACACCCGCTACGTTTAGGCCCATTGCTTTTGCTGCAGCAACTGCGGTTTTACGTTCTTCAGGCGTAATACGTACTAATGTAGCGCTACCGCCACGATGAAGGTTTGAACGGAACTCACCTTCTTGTGCTTGACGCTTCATTGCTGCAATTACTTTATCACCTAATACAAAACAGCGAATATCCGCACCACCCGCTTCTTTAATGTATTCCTGAACCATAATGTTAGCTTTTAAGCCCATAAATGCTTCAATTACACTCTCTGCAGCTTTACGCGTTTCAGCCAGTACTACACCAATGCCTTGTGTACCTTCGAGTAATTTAATAACAACCGGTGCACCACCAACCATTTCTAACAAATCTTTTACATCATCTGGTTTACTCGCAAAACCTGTAACAGGCATGCCTACGCCCTTGCGTGACAATAACTGCAATGAGCGTAATTTATCGCGCGAACGAGAAATAGCCACAGATTCGTTTACTGGGTATACCCCCATCATTTCAAATTGGCGTAAAACTGCACAGCCGTAAAAGGTCACTGATGCGCCAATACGCGGCACAATTGCATCAAAATCTTTTAAATTTTCACCACGATAGTGAATTTCTGGCTGTTCAGAGTTTATATTCATGTAAGAGCGAAGTGCGTCTATCACTTTCACTTCGTGCCCACGAGCCTCTGCAGCCTCGATTAAACGACGTGTTGAATATAACTTTCTGTTACGAGATAAAATACCGATTTTCATAGTTAAAACCTTAACTAAACTTTACAGCATTAGTGCATAGTGGCTGCTTTTTGCAGCATAAGCCCAATACTTTTTATAATAAATGAGATAATGCCGTGTCAACAACGACACGATTCTCCATGGCTGTTCTACCTAGCAACATTCTAAACTTCATGGTTGCGCGGCTTGTGAGGGTGACTTCAATAGGCCAGCTATGTTCACCCGCGTGTAATGTTGTTTCTATAAAATAACGCAGTTGCTTTTCACCACTAGAACTGGTTACGTATTTCATTTTTTTCACTTTAGCATTACAAGTAATTTGAGTTTCTTCGTCATCTTGTAATGGTTGAGCTATAAATTTAACCCACTTTTCGCCATCAACTTCGTATTCTTCAATGTTAATAGCATGAATACATGAAGTACGTGCTCCAGTGTCAACTTTAGCCTTGATCCGCTCAATACCAAGCTCAGGTAAACTTAACCACTCACGCCAACCTATTGTTATTTTTGTCGTCATAAATGTGCCCTTAGTAAAAAAGAGGTTTATACGCTACAGCTCAAAAAACACCAACGAAATAAATTTATCTAGTCGATGAGTAAATTAAATTGATCTTTTAAGGAAACTCATCACACAATGCCCGCCCTGCTGAGCATGTGAATAAATCAGCATTTAGGCTCTATCAATAATTTAAAAAATGCCTTAACTTATTAAAAGTAAATATGTTTTGGTCAGTTAGATACACTATAGTTTATAGTATTAAAATTACACTATTATGAGACATTATTATGATTAACGGTTTGCTTCATGCCCTAGTGCTTGATGAAAAAGGCGGCGCTCGCGCTATACAAAGCAGCGAAGACCTTCACAACTGGCAACCTGAGCAAGGTAAGTTATGGGTCCATATGGATTATAGCCAAGCCGATGTTGTGAACTGGCTCAAACACTGTGAGCTTTTAACCGATTACGAATTAGAATCGTTTATAGCTGATGAAACACGCCCACGTATTACCCATTCAGCAAATGGGCACTTGCTGTTTTTGCGCGGTGTAAACTTAAACCCGGCGCAAAGCCCAGAAGACATGGTGTCGGTACGTTTATTTATTAACGAAAATATAGTCATTACTTCTCGTAAGCGTCGCCTTTTATCTATTGACGATGTACTCACTTCACTAAAAAACAGTAAAGGCCCGTGCTCTATATCTGAGCTTGTGTGTGCTATTACACAAAAACTGACTTCACGTATGCAAAGTGTTATTGATTCTTTAGATGAAACACTCGATGGCTTTGAAGAAGAAATCGACGAGCCAAGTAAACGCTTTGACAACCAAGCGCTATCGCAGTTACGCCGCCAAACTATTGCGCTAAAACGTTATTTAAAACCTCAAAAAGAGGCGCTCACTACAATGGTAAACGGTAATTATGAGTGGCTTTTGGATGACGATAAGGCAAAACTAAACGAAACCACTAACTTACTAATTCGCTACCTTGAAGAGCTAGACAGCTCGATAGAGCGCGCACAAATTATTCAACAAACAGTCACTAACCATGTCTCTGAGCAGTTAAACCAACGTATGTATGTGATGTCGGTAGTGGCGGCCTTGTTTTTACCGCTAGGCTTTTTAACAGGTTTGCTTGGGGTAAACGTTGGGGGAATTCCTGGTACAGACAACCCTTACGCATTTACGTTATTTATTGTGTTTTTAGTAATACTTACCGGTGGTATTGGTGTGTACTTTAAAAATAAAAAGTGGCTCTAATAATATTAAATAATTTATTTGGAGGCTGAATAATTATGTCGATGACAGGGCAAGTATTTAGTTTTTCTAAATACCTAAGTTTAAACCATTGCTTCCCAGGTTTAGCCCTTCAAGTGTATTAATTATTGATATGAACCAAATATAGCCATCAATTAAAAACTAAAAAGGCGAGCATTGTTAAATGCTCGCCTTTTTTGATATGTGTATAGGGCTGCTAATTACTCTTGAAAGTAAGTGCCCCAACCGTCGTATTCAACGTCGCACTCAATAGCAAGCGCTGCTAGTTTATCAACGTCTTCCATAATGACGTCTACGTCTAGCTCAGCTTCTACGACTATGTCGAAGCTCCAAATTTTGCTGCCATCTTCAAGCTCAAGCTCTGCTGGCTCTTCAACATCGTAGCCTAGTTTAAATGCAGCCAATGCAGCTTGCTCTAGCTTAGGGAAGTCTTCACACACAAAATGGTGCTCTACTTCATAAAGTATTTCAGGATCTGATCCATCTTCAAGTAATGAACTTACGATGTCTTCACTTATTTCGCGCCAGTTTTCCATTATTTCTCTCTCACTTGAGCATCTAATTCGTTTATTTTAGCAGCCATAACAGTATGTACGTTTTGAGCATGCTCTCGCGCACTTATACTTTTATCAAGTGATATAGGCGCTAACATTTCTATGTAAATTGTACCATTATCCCAGCGATTTAGCTTAATGCTTTTATGCGTTGTATTCATACATACGGGAACCACTGGCACATCGGCGCTCATAGCAGTATGAAAAGCACCTGTTTTAAAAGGCAATAAACCGCGCCCATAGCTGCGAGTACCTTCAGCAAAAACCCAAACCGATAAACCATTTTTCTTTATTTTTTCAGCTGCTTTTGAAATAGTACCAGCCGCTTTTGAACGATTTGCTCTATCTATTAAAATATTACCTGACAGCCAATAAAGCTGACCAAAAAATGGGATCCACTTTAGGCTCTTTTTACCAAGGCTTACACAGTTTTTTGGTACCATTGCTGGTACTGTAAATAAATCATAGCTATTTTGATGATTAGCAACGTACACTGCAGGGCCAATATTTTCAGCATCTTTATGGCGTGTAAGCACTAATTTAACACCGATCATTTTGGCCATAGAACCAAACCAACCTGCAATTATGTGAACATTATTTGGGTGAAAGGGCCTAACTAATGAAAGCAATAAACCAAAAATACAACTCAATAATATAAACATAAACATAATAAAAACACGTATTACAGCTAACAAAATCGTTCTCCAAATCAATTGTGTGCGGTGCGCATGTCATTACGCACTATGACACTATTATAGCGTTATTTTGTGACACAGACGAGACAATAGCGAACAACTGTACGCTGAAATAGAGTCGATACTAAAATTAATTGCCTAACACAAAACAATAAGATGATAAAAATAGAGTTCTATAAACAAAAACGGCCTGCAATTGCAGGCCGTAATACTTTAACTCAACGCTTATGATTCATCTGTTGCACTTTCAACAGGCTCTTCATCTTGAGGTGTTAACTCAACAACGGCTTCATCAACACGTTGCAAGCCTCGCGGTAATTTGTTACCTCGACGACCTCGCTCTCCATGGTAATGCTCTAAATCTGTTGGTTTAAGGGTTAGCTTGCGTTTGCCGGCATGTAATGTAACGCTACTTCCAAGCGGAACAACAGCCAGTACTTTCACAAACTCTTCTCTAGCCTGTACCTTTGCACCAGGAATAGAAATAATTTTATTGCCCTTACCTTTACCTAACTTAGGTAAATCGCGCAGTGGAAATAAAAGCATTCGCCCTTCATTAGAAATAGCCATACAGTAATCGCTAGCTACATCGCTCACTCTAATTGGCTGTAGTAAAATACCGCCTTTAGGCACACTCACTAACGCTTTACCGTTTTTGTTTTTACTCACAAGATCTTTAAAATCAGTGATAAAACCATAACCGGCATCTGATGCCATAAGTAACACTTGGTTATCTTCAGCCATAATAACATGCTCAAAGTTAGCACCTGATGTTAAGTTAAAGCGCCCCGTCATAGGCTCGCCTTGGCTACGTGCCGACGGTAAACTATGTGCGTCAGTAGCAAAAGCGCGCCCAGCTGAGTCTAAAAATACAGCGGGCTGGTTACTCTTACCACGAGCAGAAGCCCTATAGGCATCACCCGAACGGTAACTTAAGCCTTCTGCATCCAAGTCATGGCCTTTACCGACACGTGCCCACCCTTTGTCTGAAAGAACAACAGTCACTGACTCTGATGGTATTAAATCTTTTTCGTTAAGGGCTTTAGCTTCGCTACGTTCAATAACTGGTGAGCGACGATCGTCGCCATACATTTCTGCAGCTTCTTGAATTTCTTTTTTAAGCAGCGTTGACATACGACGATCTGAACCAAGTGTTAGTTCTAACTTATCACGCTCTTTGGCAAGCTCATCTTGCTCGCCACGAATTTTAAACTCTTCTAGTTTAGCTAAATGGCGAAGTTTTAACTCTAAAATAGCTTCTGCTTGTATATCGGTTAAATCAAAGCGCTGCATTAAAATAGGCTTTGGCTTATCTTCACTACGGATAATCTCAATCACTTCATCAATATTTAAGAAAGCTGCTAATAGGCCTTCTAAAATATGTAAGCGTGCGAGTACTTTATCTAAACGATACTGCAAACGACGACGAACAGTTTCGCGCCTAAACATGAGCCATTCACTTAAAATACTACGCAGGTCTTTGACTTGCGGGCGGCCATCTAGCCCGAGCATGTTTAAGTTAACACGGTAGTTTTTCTCTAAATCGGTGGTCGCAAACAGGTGAGCCATTAATGGCTCAGCTTTAATACGATTAGAGCGCGGTATAATCACTATACGTGTTGGGTTTTCGTGATCTGACTCGTCACGTAAATCAGCAATCATAGGCAGTTTTTTCGCGTTCATTTGCGCTGCTATTTGCTCAAGTACTTTACCGCCTGAACACTGATGCGGAAGCGCGGTGATCACTATATCGCCTTGCTCTTCGGTATACACCGCACGCATTTTAATTGAGCCTCGACCGGTTTTATATATTTTATGAATGTCGGCTTTTGGGGTAATTATTTCTGCATCGGTTGGGTAGTCAGGTGCGTGTACTAGCTCTAATAATTTATCAAGTTCTGTTTTTGGTTTATCGAGTAATAAACAACATGCACTGGCAACTTCTCGCACGTTATGCGGCGGAATATCAGTCGCCATACCAACAGCAATACCGGTAATGCCGTTAAGTAAAATATGCGGTAAGCGCGAAGGTAATACTAAGGGCTCATCCATTGTGCCATCAAAATTTGGCGTCCAATCAACGGTGCCTTGGCCAAGCTCTTTTAGTAGTACTTCTGAAAATTTAGATAAACGCGCTTCTGTATAACGCATTGCAGCAAATGATTTAGGATCATCAGCAGCGCCCCAGTTTCCTTGGCCGTCAACAAGTGGATACCGATACGAAAACGGTTGCGCCATAAGTACCATCGCTTCGTAACAGGCACTATCTCCATGCGGGTGATATTTACCGAGTACGTCACCCACGGTACGGGCTGACTTTTTATATTTAGCAGCGGCCGATAAACCTAATTCGCTCATCGCGTAAATAATACGACGCTGCACGGGTTTTAAGCCATCACCCACATGGGGTAAAGCACGATCCATGATCACGTACATGGAATAGTTTAAATAGGCGTCTTCAGTAAAGCGCCCCATTGTTTGTTGCTCTATTCCTTGCATCAGCAAGGTATCTGTATCACTCATTAAAGCTTACCTAGTTTTTCTTATAGCTTACGCGGTAGATTACATTGGCGTAATCGTCACTTACTAACAGACTGCCGTCACCTAACTCTGCAAATGCAACTGGGCGTCCAAATGTTGTTTCGTCTTTCATAAAGCCGGTAATAAACGGTGTGTATTTAGTCACACGGCCTTGCTCTATGTTTGCTACAGCGACTTTGTAGCCTGCTTTTTTACTACGATTCCACGACCCGTGCTCGGCAACAAACAATTGCTCTTTATAGCTTGCTGGGAATTGTTTTGCATTGTAAAAATGAATACCTAATGGGGCAACATGGGCAGGGAGTGCCAGCGCAGGAGACGTGTAATCAGCAATATTTTTACCTTCACCAAATTCAGGATCAACAATCGCACCGGCGTGAATATAAGGAAAACCAAAATGCTCACCTTCAGTGCTAACGCGGTTTATTTCATCGGGTGGAATATCATCGCCCATCATGTCGCGGCCATTATCACTAAACCACAAAGCCTGAGTACTTGGATGAAAATCAAACCCAACCGAATTGCGAACACCTTGCGCTACGGTTTTAATTTGTTTGGTTTCTACATTAAGTGAGAAAATACGACCGAAACGCTCATCCTCAGCACAAATGTTACAGGGCACACCAACCGGAATGAGTAATTCCCCTGTGGGTGTAAAGCGTAAAAACTTCCAGCCATGGTGGCGCTCTGATGGAAGTGCACTGTAAATCACATCAAATTTTGGATCTTTTAATTGGGTATCAATATTTTTAAATCGAATTATACGGTGCACCTCAGCAACGTATAAATCTCCCTCTTTAATTGCGAGCCCTGATGGCATGTTTAAGCCACTCGCTACCACAATTTTTTTGTCTGCCACACCATCACTATTATGATCTATTAATGCATATACGTTACCCGCTTTACGAGAGCCCGCATAAACAATACCTTTTTTAGATACCGCAATTTGACGCGCATTTTCAACGTCATCTGCAAATAAGCTAAGTTCAAAACCAGGTGCTACAGTGAGCTTATCGAGTATATTTTTAGCCATAACAGGGGCACTTGTTATACACAGCAACAATACACTTGCTAGTAATTTATTCATTTGTATCTCCTAATGACAAACACCTGTAATTATACTTGCGCCTTATTACCATGATCTTCGAGCCATTGGCGTCTGTCTGGTGAACGTTTTTTAGCAAGCAACATATCCATCATTTCCATAGTTTGTGCCTCTTCATCCAGTGTTAATTGAACTAAGCGTCGGGTGTTTGGGTCCATGGTGGTTTCGCGAAGCTGCAGTGGGTTCATTTCACCCAATCCTTTAAATCGCTGTACGTTAACTTTACCGCGTTTTTTCTCTGCCTCAATACGCGCTAAGATGCTTGTTTTTTCCTCTTCATCAAGGGCGTAATATACCTCTTTACCAATATCGATTCTAAATAATGGCGGCATTGCTACGTATACATGACCCGTTTTTACTAACTGCGGAAAGTGACGAACAAACAAGGCGCACAGCAAAGTGGCAATATGAAGACCATCGGAGTCAGCATCGGCCAAAATGCAAATTTTATTATAGCGTAGCCCACTCATGTCGGCTGAGTCGGGGTCGATACCTAACGCAACCGAAATATCATGCACCTCTTGTGATGCTAGTATTTGCCCAGACTCTACTTCCCACGTATTTAAAATTTTACCACGCAAAGGCATAATTGCCTGAAATTCACGGTCACGGGCTTGTTTTGCCGAGCCACCAGCAGAGTCACCCTCTACTAAAAATAGTTCGGTGCGGTCGTTATCGGCTGCACTACAGTCGGTAAGTTTACCCGGTAATGCAGGGCCTGCTGTAACGCGTTTACGCACTACTTTTTTAGCGGCTTTTAAACGACTTTGTGCATTAGATATACACAGTTCAGCTAACAACTCTGCTGTATCTGTGTGTTCATTTAACCAAAGGCTAAATGCATCTTTTACAACGCCTGAAACAAGTGCCGCACACGTGCGTGATGATAGTTTTTCTTTTGTTTGGCCTGCAAACTGAGGGTCTTGCATTTTAACCGAAAGCACATAACTACAGCGCTCCCATATATCGTCTGGGGTAAGCTTTACACCACGAGGTAATAGGTTTCTAAATTCACAAAACTCTCGCATGGCTTCAAGTAAGCCTTGGCGTAAACCATTAACATGCGTGCCGCCTTGCGCAGTGGGGATTAA
The DNA here is from genome assembly GCF_001469195.1 of Pseudoalteromonas sp. 10-33. NCBI lineage: Bacteria > Pseudomonadati > Pseudomonadota > Gammaproteobacteria > Alteromonadales > Pseudoalteromonadaceae > Pseudoalteromonas > Pseudoalteromonas sp. 10-33. Next base: position 56,041 of record NZ_LOFI01000024.1, read on the forward strand.
GTTTACGTAGCTTTCAGCGATAGATTCACCGCCCTCTGGCAGCCATACTACGGCCCAATCTACGCCTTCAATAGCGCTTTTAAACTCACCTACAAATGGGTCTTGTGGCAGCGTTTCAAAACCTTTAACCGCTTCAATTAAATAATCTTTTAAGCCGGTTTCGTAAAACCACTCTTGGGTTTCTTTTGTTTGTTTATTAACAAATTTGATACGCAAACCAGGGCAAAGTACCGCTTTAGCCTTCAATAAATGATTAAGCTTGGTTATGGAGTAATTAGCAGAGTCAAAATAGCTAGCATCGGCCCAAAAGCGCACGGTAGTCCCGGTGTTGCGTTTACCGACAGTGCCTATAACGTTTAAATCCTCAACTTTATCACCGTTTTCAAACGCCATTCTATATTGCTGTGCATCACGGCGAACGGTTACTTCTACACGTGTAGATAATGCATTTACAACCGAAATACCTACCCCGTGTAAACCACCTGAAAACTGGTAGTTTTTGTTTGAGAATTTACCACCGGCATGCAGCTTAGTAAAAATAAGCTCTATCCCAGGAATACCTTCTTCTGGGTGAATATCGATTGGCATACCACGGCCGTCATCACTGACCTCAAGCGAGTTGTCTTCGTGTAGAATTACGTCAATTTTAGTTGCATGACCCGCCATAGCCTCATCGACACTGTTATCGATAACCTCTTGGCCTAAATGGTTTGGACGTACAGTATCTGTGTACATCCCTGGGCGTCTTTTTACCGGATCTAATCCATTGAGTACCTCAATGGCTTCGGCGTTATAATTTTGATCACTCATAGTTTTTGTCTTTATATGCGCTAAGGCTATGCTTAACTAGTTTTACGTGATTTTAAGAAAATCTACAATACTTGCAAAGGTTTGTTCAAAACCAAGGTAGCTATGATCGCCACCAAACTCGATCCTTTGTTTACATTGCGAATAATAATTTACTGCGTGCTGAAAATTTAATACTTCATCGCCTGTTTGCTGTAATAAATACAGCAATTCAGGGTGTTTTAAGTCATCAACAGCCAATGCTTTTAAAGCCGCTATGTGGCTGTTATTCAATTCATAATGATAATCTTGATACGGATTATAATTTAAACCAAGCAACGGCTTTAATAAACTGTATGGCGCAACCGCGGGATTTATAACCACTGCAGGAATTTGATAACGCTGCGATAAATACGTGGCAAAAAATCCACCTAATGAGCTTCCTAATAAAACAGTATTAGGTGTTAGTAATTGCTCAAGCGCTGTGATGGCTTGTATGGGCTCATGGTTTAGGCACGGTACACAATAGTCAACGTCATAGTGTGCCATAAGCTCGCCAAAGCGCACAGCTTTATATGATTTATCTGAGCTATTAAAACCATGAATATAGATTACCCGTTTAGCCATACTACTTCCATATCTGTGCTTATATTATCTTTTTTCGTGCTTATACATATCAGCCTGTATGCTGGCCCAAAGTCTTGTTGTATCCAATCAGGACTGTGTTTTTTAAACTGTACCGAGCTGGCAGGAGTCGCGTAGATGGGAAGCGTTCTAAATGTTTGCATGTATTCATTGTGAACATGGCCGTGAAACAAACCAAAAACGTTTTCGCTATTAACTAATATATTAAGTAATTGTGGCCCGTTTTCCAGCATGTGTTTGTCTAAGTAGCCATCAATGGGGAGTGGGTTATGGTGGCAAAATATTGCTTTAGGGCTAGAAGATACGATAAGGCGCTCGGTCATTTCGTCCAAATGTGCCCCAGTCACCCACCCTGCAGGAGTTGGCCCTTTTGAATTAATAAGTAATAACTCAACGCCATTTGCGACTATATGTTTAGCGCGATTTATTTGCCCACCACTCATTCTGTTGAGTAACATGATGTCATCGTGATTACCCGGCACCCAAAAAACAGGGCACGTTAAATCGCTTTGCTCAATAAGCTCACTAAACAAAAAATAGGACTCTGCACTGTGATCTTGCGTAAGGTCGCCGCCAAATACTACAAAATCAAGGGATTGCTTAGCCATATGAGCAAGCGCATGTGCAAAATAATGTGCGGTATTTACGCCAAAGTACTCACCCGTTTTATCAGAGAATAAATGGCAATCGGTAATGTGTGCTATGCGAAGCGACGATTTATCAATGCGATAAGGGTCATCAAACCAAGCCATTGTTTACATCCCAATTTAATGTTGCTTGTCCATGCTCTACACAGGCGACAAGCCAATCGTATAAAAATGCATTAAGTTGGTACTTTTCATCTTTTTGATGCATTTTGGGATTAGGATAACCATAAGAAGGCTTAATGCGCTGATGATAATCGTGATGAATAATTTCAGCCACTTTAGCATCGTGATACAACCTAACCGTTAAATAAAGCGGTGCAATCCCTTTTACCATGCCGCTTAGCTGCTTAATCGAAATATCCATGGTGTATTTTGCACTACCATCAACTTTAGTCGCAAACTCACTGCTGCCCAGCTTTACTTCTCGGCTACTGCCAACCGTTCGCCCAGGCGGTAATAATTTTAAAAGTCGTAAGTAATTGTGCTCACAAAGCGTTAAATACTTTGGGAGGCTTTGGATATATCGATTTGTTGCTAATTGTACTGTCAAAATACCACCATTATGCTATTAGCCAATTTGCGGCTATGAAGAAGATTCGGTCCACTTGTGTTTCATTTTTTCGTGGTTAAGCGCAAGCCACTGCATACAAATAACCGTTGCGGCATTATCCATTTCACCGTTATTGAGGCGAGTTAGTGCATCATCAACGCTAAGTACGTGAGTTTTTATATCTTCACCCTCGGTTTCAAGGCCATACACACCAGATTCAACCTCACTTAAATCGGCTCGTGCAAGGTACAAATGTAGCCGTTCTGTTGTACCACCAGGGCTTGAAAGGTACGAAAGCATAAATTCAAGTTCTGTTAAATTAAGCCCTGCCTCTTCATACGCTTCTTTTTTTACTACCGATTCGTAATCGTCACTGCCATCAGTCATGCCAGCAATACACTCTAGTAGCCAGGGCGAATGTTTGCTTTTAATAGCCCCTATACGTATTTGCTCTATTAAAAGCACAGTATCTGACACCGGATCGTAAGGCAGCACGGCAATGGCGTCTCCGCGCTCTAAAATCTCGCGACTAATAAGTTCTGATTTACCGCCCGCAAACAAGGCGTGTTCAAACTGATACAAATCAACCTGAAAAAAGCCTTTATACAAATTTTTGACCGGCTTTACGCTGACATCTTTATGCGTAAACTGAACAAGTTTTTTATCTGGCACGTAAGCATCCTCTACTTATTAAAAACTTTGAAGTACGTTAATATATTCTGTTACATTTCGACGCACTGTTTTACTCTTTTTATTTTTAGTTATTACGTAAAACAGGTTACCATGGTTTTAGTATAAAAATTGTCTAAGGACCGAACAACACATGAAAAAGAACATTCTTGCGGCGCTAGTTAGTTTATCATGCGCATTAGGCACAACAGCAGCAAACGCTGAAGATTTACTACAAGTTTTTGAAATTGCAACGGCCAACGATCCTACCGTTTTAAAAGCAAAAGCCCAAGCAGACGCACAATCTTACCAAGCAGACACTGCAATGGCTGCATTATTGCCGCAAATTGGTTTAACAATGGGTTACACAAAAAGTGACTCAACCTCTTTTCAAAGTGTGACGGATTTATCAAACCAAGTTAAAGTCGAAAGCGACTCTGATCAGTTCACCCGAGGCCTTAGCTTAAGCCAAACTTTGTTTGATTTAGGCGCATGGAACTTATTAGACATTGCAGACAAACAAGCCTTGCAAGCAAACGCTCAATACGATTCAGCTAAGCAAAATTTAATTGTTCGTGTTGCTGAAGGCTACTTTAATGTTTTAAGTGCGATTGATAACCTTGAATTTATTAAAACAGAAAAACGCGCCATCGAGCGCCAGCTTGAACAAACTAAACAACGCTATGCTGTTGGTTTAACGGCTATTACCGATGTACACGAAGCACAGGCACAGTTCGATAATTCAGTAGCACAAGAAATTATTGCCAATAACTCAGTGGAAACAGCACGTGAGCAACTGCGTGAAATTACGGGTAAATATCACGCAAAGTTAGACTTTTTAAACACAGAGACATTTTCTACAACTAAGCCAGCTCGAGACTCTAGCGATTTTTTAAATATTGCTAAAGATAAAAATATTAGCTTGCAAGTTGCTAAAGTAACCGTAGATATAGCGCAAGATCAAATTAAACTGGCAAGAGCGGGTCACTATCCAAAGCTAACCCTAAGCGCAAGTTATGGCGACTCTTTAACAGATACAGATATAAATGGCACAAGCCTAACTAGGCAACCACGTGCAGACTCTGCCTCAGTAGGGCTTAACTTTAGTCTCCCTCTATACTCTGGGGGGGCGACAGTTGCAGCTACCGATCAAGCACGTGCATTTTACGTTGCTGCTAGCCAAGATTACGAAGCCAATTACCGCGCAATTACCCGCACGGTTATTACGTCTTACAATCAAGTAGTGTCTGACATAGCAACCTACAAGGCATTAGAGCAAGCAGTTGTATCTGCAGAGAGTGCTTTAAAAGCAACAGAAGCGGGCTTTGAAGTAGGCACGCGTACAATTGTTGATGTACTTGTAAGCACACAAAATCTATACAATGCCAAACGTAACCTTGCTGATGTACGTTATCGTTATGTGCTGTCTACTCTGCGCTTAAAGCAAGCAGCGGGTACACTTACAAGCAAAGACCTAGCAGCTATAAACCAGGGTTTAAAAGCAGCCTAAACAGTCAAAAAACACACACAAAGCCAGCTACATGCTGGCTTTTTGTATTTTACAGCGCTTAGCGTTAAACTAGCGTTTTTAATTTTAGAGCAATTTTTGTGGTCACCTCATCTCCTTTTAAAGCATCTTTTTTAGGCCCTCGATACTGGCTAACGTGGATTGGCGTTTTTTTCTTATACCTAATTTCTTGGCTCCCACAAAAACTTCAATTAGCCATGGGTAAATTACTCGGCCGTTTAGTTCATAAATACATGAAACGCCGCCGACACATCGCCGAAGTAAACATTAAACGTTGCTTTCCTGATATGAGCGACGAAGATCAAAAATCATTAGTGCTAAAAAATATGGAAAACACTGGCATTGCGATGGTTGAAACCGGAATGGCATGGTGGTGGCCACAGTGGCGTGCACAAAAAGCGTTAGGGTCTTTAAAAGGGCTTGAACACTTTGAGCGAGTGCAGCGCTCTGGCAAAGGGGTTTTATTATTAGTACCCCATGTTTTACACCTTGAAATGGCGGGCCGATTAATGGGATTAGGCTGCATGGGCATTGGTTTTTATCGCCCGCACAATAACCCGTTAATGGAATACTTTACGACTAATGGTCGCCTTCGCTCCAATGAATATTTGGTCGGTAAAAAAGACGTAAAAGGCTTACTAAAAGCATTAAAAAATAAAAAGGTGTGTTACTACTTACCCGATCAAGACTACGGCCGTAACCGCTGCGAATTTGTGCCTTTTTACGCTGTACAAGATACCGCCACAACGACCGGTACGCTGATGTTTGCTGGCAGTAAAAATTGCGAAACAATGAGCTTAATTACCCGCCGAGACGAAAATGGAAAGTACCATTTAGAAATTATCCCAGAGCTTGAAAACTTCCCAAGCGGTGATGACAAAGCCGATGTTACACGCGTAAACCAACGCATGGAGCTCTCAATTAATGCAGCGCCAGAGCAATATATGTGGCTTCACCGCCGCTTTAAAACACGACCTGATAAAAATACTCCTTCATTTTACAAGTAGTAATGGTATAACAATAATAAGAACAAATAAGGGTGGTAGTTGTAATGTGGTTTTGGATTAGATATTTGTCATTTGCGGTAATATTAATAGCGCTTGCGGCCTATTTTTTAATGGGAAATGTGCCTACATTGGATTTAAAAGAATCTAAAAATGCTGCTGCCGAAGGATTATCCCGCTTTTACGCCTCTATTCGAAATCAAGTTAAAAGCAACAAAGAACGCGATCAATACGTATTGAGTTTAAAAAAGCCAGATCAAACTGTCGATAGAGTTTTAGCTGAGCGCACGCGCACTGTTACCCCCATGCCAGCAAGTTGGACAGGGAGTGTGGAGCCTAGACGCTTCGAAAACGGTTCAACATTAAAAGATGTTTTAATTGAGTACGCTAAAAGTGAAGGTATTGAGCTTTATTGGTACTTAAGTAAAGACTATGTCGTTAAAGATCATTTTAGGGTCGACAGTAATTTCACCTCAGCCCTGTACCAAGTAGGCAGAGCTATAAATGATGACTTTGAACACGAGGTCTATACCTACTTTTGTAATAAGCAAAGAGCAGCTGTTATAACCGAATTACCCTCTGAATATGTGCGCGCTAATTGTTTAAAACTCAATATTTGAGTTGTATAAAAAATCACGCTTTTGCGTGATTTTTTATATCAGCACATCACTAAATCTTATTTGCTTACAAAGCGAATGAATATGATTAAAAAATCCACATCACTACAGTTCAAAAACCGCTTTCCAAATTGCAGTTACATGCGTTATATCTTGTAAAAACTGCTCGCGTTCAACTAGCTTTCCTTGCTGGTTTAAGCTTAATACGTGGTAACACGAACGGTAGTCAATATAAGCTTTAATTAACTGCAGCTTTTGCTCTTTTGTAATACTCCCTATTTTAGCAGCATCAGTCAGTATTCTTACATTGTCAGAAAATACACTTAGCTGCTCGTTATCATGTGCATTTTTAAGAACAAGGTATTGCGTAATAAATTCAATGTCGGCCATGCCACCCGCATCTTGCTTTAAATCAAATTGCTGGCTGTTGCCTTTGGCAAGGTGACCGCGCATTTTTTCTCGCATTTTAATGACATCATCTTTCAGCTGAGCTGTATTACGCGACTGACAAAGTATATTTTTACGAATTAGTGAAAAGCGCTCGGCTAACTCATCTTGACCTAAAATAATACGTGCACGAACCAGCGCTTGATGCTCCCATGTCCACGCTTGTGTTTGTTGATAGTGATTAAAGCTTTCTAAATTGATAGCAAGTAACCCCGAGGCACCTTCAGGGCGAAGACGCGTGTCTAACTCATATAGAATACCCGATGCCGTTCGCGTATTAAATAAGTGCATTAAACGTTGGGCAAGCTTTAAATAAAACTGGCGTGAATCAATTGCTTTATCGCCATTGGTTTGACTCGAACCATCGTGATTATGCACAAACACAAGATCTAAATCTGAATCGTAGCCCACTTCAAAACCACCCGTTTTACCATAGGCAATAACGGCAAACCCTTTATGTTCGTGGTCGGTATTGGGCGGCATACCAAAGCGCTTTACTGTGTTGTGCCATGCAATATTTACCGCCTGCTCGACTATAGCTTCTGCCAATGCAGTTAAGTGATCGCTTACTTTCATTACATCAAGAACACCGGTTGCATCTGCTGCGGCAATACGTAATTGATGAGTTTGCTTAAATTGCCTCAACGACTCCATTTGTAGCTCTAAGTCGTCGTGTTCTATGCGTAAAAAATACTGACGTATCTCGTCTTTATAGGCGCTTAATGGTGTTGGCTTATAAAGCACGGCAGGGTCAATCAATTCATCAAGTAAAATAGGATAGCGAGAAATATGCTCGCCAATCCACTTACTGTGGCAGCATAAAGAAACCAACTGCTTTAACGTGCCTGGGTTTTCATAAAGCAACTCTAAGTAAGCCGTGCGGGAAATAATTTTATTAAGAATTTGGCACACAGTACTAAATACGCTTGCACTGGCATTAAAGTCACTCAGCTGTTTAAGCATGGCAGGCATGAGTTTGTCGAGTATTTCACGCCCTCTATATCCTACTTTGACTTTAGACAAACGAAGCTTAAAGTCTTGTAAAGGAGCTTGCCATTCGTCTTTAGGCTCATTTAAAAAACTAACATCGCCATGATCCCACGCACTTATAAACGCGCCTTCATTGGTATCTAGCGGCTCGGTCTCTTCCCCTATTACCTGTATAAATTCATTATGCACCTGCCCCATTACCCGCTCTATGTCGTTTACTAAGGCAGCAAAGTCTGGCTTTACTAATAAGTGATTTAATCGCTGTTGGTTTACGTCATCGTCTGGCAGAGTTTGCGTTTGTTGGTCGTCAAATATTTGCAGGTATTGCTCTACTTTTCGTAAATAAAGATAATTACTTTTTAACTCTTTTGCTTCGCTATCACCAATAACTTGGTTTAACGCTAATTGGTTTAACGCATTGAGTAACGATTGCGTTTGTAAATTAGCCTCTCGCCCACCGCGCACCATTTGCAGTGCTTGAACAATAAATTCAACTTCTCGAATCCCGCCAGCACCCAATTTTATATTATTGGTTAAACGTTTACGGCGGACTTCTTGCGCAATCATAAGTTTCATTTTACGAAGCGACTCAATCACCGAAAAATCAATATAGCGCCGGTATACAAAAGGTTTAAGTAATTGATTAAATTCATCCCAGTAATGATTAGGCGTACCAATTAAACGGCTTTTGAGCATGGCATAACGCTCCCAATCACGCCCTTGCTCTTGGTAATAATCTTCAATGGCGTTAAAGCTCATGACCAGCGGGCCACTTTCACCAAACGGTCTAAGGCGCATATCGACCCTAAATACCTGTCCATCCCCTGTGGTTTGATTAAGTGCAGCTATTAGCTTTTGGGCTACTTTTGTGTAAAACACCTGCGCCTCAATACTTTTTCGACCGCCTTGAGTTTTAACACTGCGAGGGTATGCAAAAATAAGGTCGATATCGGAAGAATAGTTAAGCTCTTTACCGCCTAACTTACCCATACCAAGCACCATTAAAGGCAAAGCGTGCCCTTGCTCATCTAAAGGCTCACCATTGAGTGCGGCTACTTGCGCGTGCGCCCACTCGTTAGCGCTTTGGATTAATTTATCTGCAAGTAGGCTAATATATTCAATGCTATCTGCAATCGGGTTGTTACAACATAAATCTAGAAAAGCGACTTTAAGCCAGTATTTTTCACGATATTTACGAAGTATCTGATGACATTGTGCTTCGTTTATATCTGACAATGTTAAGTTTTCAAAGGGAGAAGGTATGTCTCTGCTTTTAATTTCTGCTTCGCATAGTAACCCGCTTTTTAAATCCGGCTGCGACTGAATACAGCGCCAAGCAAAGTCGCTTAACGCTAATAACCTTACAACTTCATTTTCTATCGTGTGCTGCGGGTAAAGCTGTTCATAACGCTGCAGGCCAAGTTTTTGTAATTGAATAGGAAGTTGTATTACGTTACTCATCAATCCTCTCTTTTATATCATCAGTAACCGTACTAGAATGATTAAAACCTTAAAGGTTAACTATAATTAGGATAACCATGTCATATTTATCTTTATCTAACACTAGTTTTGTTGCGATTACTATTAGTTTTGCTGTTATTTGCTTAACTATTTTTTTATTAAGAATAATAACTCAAATTAAATTAAAACAAGCGCTTAAAGATGAATTAGCCCAGCATGATAACTTTGCTATGGGGATCAACTTTGCATCAGAGATTTCGGTTGTTATTGCAACCATTGCCTTTTTATTTGATGAAATAAGTGTCAACACCGCACAGTCCAATCCACTTAAAGTGGCTGTATTAATTGTACTGTTATTTTCATTTATAAAAGTGGGACACTTAATTCACCGAAAATGGATATTGCATCGCTTTAATGAAGAAGCCGCTATTTTAAAACAAAATGTATGCGCCGCATTGGTTGATTCAGGCATGTTAATAGCTAACTTTATTATGACACTCGGTATTTATACATGGACCCACACTCAAGGTTTTAGTAACTTATTAATCGCGTTAGTTAGCTTTTTTTTACTGCAAGGAATGTTTGCACTCGATAGTAAAATTCGTGAACATCGCTTTGCAAAAGCCAATCAAGGCGCGTCTTTACAAAGTAATTTTAATTTAGAAAACACCTCTATTGGTATTCGCTATGCTGGTAAATCAATTGGTTTAGCACTTGCGTCCTATGCGGGTTTATCAAGTGCAACGTTTCAAAACGGTAAAATGGTTGAAAACCTGTTTACACTGGTAATGCATTGCGGTGTAATGTGGATACTCTTATATGCATTAACATTTATTGTAAAAAAAATATCGCTACCTAATATTGATGCTGCACTTGAAGTTGATCACCAAGACAACATAGGTATAGCGTGTATTGAATTTGCCGTTTTTTGTGCAATAGGCTATTTACTAATTAGCATGTTTTCTATTTAACATTAAAAATGTTTCGCTTGGGCTTACACTAAACCTGCTTACATAACACTTTGCTTAATTGCACTGGGACATTATGCCATTTGAAATTACTAACTATCTATTAATTGATATAGATAACGAGTTTAGCAGAGCGTTTGCTGGTCACTATTTTGATAGTGCAAAGCGAGATGCCCCTAGCACCCTAGTAATTGCAGGAGCCAACACCCGCCAGTTAGTTAAAATGATGTTTGATGAACTCATTAAAGACTACTGCTATTGCGATTTTGAAAACGAAATTAGCGTTTCTGAACTTGCCAGCTACTTGCATGAGCATCACGATATAAAGGGCGTATTGTTTAATCAAACAGATTATTTACTGGCTGATGAAAAACAACGATTTATTTATAACTCATTGCATGACAAACGTTTTTTAGTCACTCAAGATGAAAGCGGTTTTGCCTTTAGCCCTGTAACAGACGAAGGTTTTTCAAACCACCTGTCTTGTCATACCGACATAGCCGATACCTCTGTTGATATAATTGAGTTAACAGAATTACTTAATAAACAATAAATAATTGCACCTAGCTCGCAGCTTACTTACCATAGCGATATATAACTTTATCGCCAACTTATAAGTGAAAGCACATGCGAGTTCCTCATATTTACCAAGCGTCTTCTATTACACTTAACACTCCCGTGTCACTCGATGACGATGCAGCTGGCCACATAGGCAGAGTACTTCGTATGAAAGTAGGCGAATATGTGTCTATTTTTAATGGTGAAGGCGGTGAATACCTCAGTGAAATTATTGAAGTGAGTAAAAAAAATGTGGTGGTTATGCCGCAGCAATTTAATCCTCACGATGTTGAATCACCATTAAAAATTCATTTAGGTCAATGTGTATCGCGTGGTGACAAAATGGATTTTACAATTCAAAAGTCAGTTGAGCTGGGTATCACTGAAATCACCCCTATTTTTAGTCATCGCTGTGGTGTAAAACTCATTGGCGACCGCCTTGATAAAAAGCATCAACAATGGCAAAAAATAGCGATTGCAGCAGCCGAACAATCGGGGCGTAATTATGTGCCGGTTGTTCACCCCCCTATAGACATAAAACAATGGCTTGAGCAATCAACCAACGCAATAAAGCTCACGCTTCACCCTCGTGCAGAGCACAGTATTAAAACCATTACGGTACCTAAAGATGGCGTTCGGTTTTTAGTTGGCCCAGAAGGCGGCTTTACTGACGAAGAAATGGCACAAACTAAACAACAAGAATTTGTTGATATTCGTTTAGGCCCACGTGTTTTACGAACTGAAACCGCCGCTTTAACGGTCTTAAGTGCATTACAGCTGCAATTTGGCGATTTAGCTAATTGAAATAGCTAAAAACACCCTCATATCAAAGCTATTAGTAAACTCTAGTAGCAATTACACATAGATTAAGGCACAGCGCATGGCAATTAAATTAGGTATTATTTCAGATCCTATTAGTGGGTTTAACATTAAAAAAGACACCGGCTTTGCAATGATGATGCAGGCGCAAGAGCGTGGCTACGAAATTTACTACATGGAGATGAATGATTTATCGCTTCGTAAAGGTAAGTCGTACGCCACCGCAGCGAAAGCGCGCGTATTTAACAACCAAGAAAAATGGTACGAACTGGAAGAAAAAACCACCATTGCACTTGCCGATCTTGACGTAATTTTAATGCGTAAAGATCCACCGTTCGACACGGAATACATTTACGCAACGTACCTTTTAGAACGCGCTGAAGATGAAGGCACGTTAATTATCAATAAACCACAAAGCTTACGTGATGCTAACGAAAAGCTATTTACTGCATGGTTTAGCGAACACACGCCAGATACCTTAGTTACTCGCAGCCAAAAACAAATTCGTGAATTTTTAGCACAGCACAAAGACATTATTTTAAAGCCACTAGATGGTATGGGCGGCGCTTCAATTTTCCGTGTTAAAGAAGATGATGCAAACATAGGTGTTATTTGCGAAACCCTAACCGAGCATGGCAGCCGCTTTGCGATGGTGCAAAATTATGTGCCAGAGATCACACAAGGCGACAAACGCGTATTGGTTGTTGATGGTGAGGTCATTCCGTATTGTTTAGCGCGTATTCCACAAAATGGTGAAACGCGTGGAAATCTTGCTGCAGGCGGTCGTGGTGAAGCGCGTCCACTTAGCGAATCAGATCTAAAAATTGCACAAGCGGTTGCACCTACACTTAAAGAAAAAGGGTTAGTGTTTGTAGGATTAGATATTATAGGCGACAAGCTCACCGAAATTAACGTAACGGCCCCCACTTGCGTACGTGAAATTGAAGCCGCTTATGATATATCTATTACCGGTATTTTGTTTGACGCAATTGAACGTAAGCTCGCTAAATAAACACCACAAGAAAGTCCATTAATATAAGTATTTCATGCCATTAATGGACTTTTTATACGCTATGTATATATCTATGCCATACTCAAAGTTCAAATAGTATTCATAAACTAAAAGGGTGAAATCTATGCAATCATTAGAAAATCATTTTTTAATCGCAATGCCGTCGATGCAAGACCCTTTTTTTAAACGTGCCGTTACCTATATTTGTGAGCACAATGAAGATGGGGCTATGGGGCTGGTAATCAACCAACCTATTGATGTTACCGTTGGTGAGCTTTTAGATAAAATAGAAATAGACAACGACAAAACACAGCAAGCTGCAAAAGTGGCAGTATTTGCCGGTGGCCCAGTTAAAACTGACAGAGGATTTGTACTTCACTCCCCAAAACTCGGGTATACCTCAAGTCAAAAACTAAGCAGTGACATTATGATCACAACCTCTAAAGACGTGCTCGCAAGTTTAACGACGTCGCATGCCCCCGAGCAGTTTATTATCACCTTAGGGTATGCAGGTTGGGAACAGGGGCAATTAGAACAAGAATTGCTTGATAACAGTTGGCTTATAATAGAAGCTGACCCGGCCATTATTTTTAACACGCCCGCTGAAAAACGATGGGAAAAAGCCGTTTCGATGCTTGGCTTTGATATAGGCCAACTCAGCCCTGAAGCAGGGCATGCGTAAATATACCCTCTCTAAATTAAGTTCATAATATAAATTCACTTGAAAATAGATACGCTATTACAAGTGAATTTTTTTATGTAAACCTTTAACATAACGGCTTGAAAAGCAGCCTAAGTAAAACATTATCAATGACAAAAAGAACATTTAAGCCACAAGGCGAACGCACAGTAATGGGGTTTGATTTTGGCACCAAAAGTATTGGTATTGCCGTGGGGCAAGAACTCACTGGCAGCGCATCAAGTCTCAAAGCAGTTAAAGCACAAGACGGTATTCCAAACTGGGATCATATCGCAGTACAAGTAAACGAATGGCAGCCAGATTTAATGGTGGTCGGCTTACCGCTAAACATGGATGGCACTTCACAAGAGGTGACATTTAAAGCTAAAAAGTTCGCTAATAGATTACATAATCACTATGGCATTCCTGTGCAAACACAAGATGAACGCCTAACAACCGCAGATGCAAAAGCCCGTTTATTTGAGCAAGGTGGTTATAAAAACCTGGGTAAAGGAAATGTAGATAATATGTCTGCGGTAATTATTTTAGAAAGTTTTTTTGAATCATTTTACGGCGAGTAACACTGCCATTAGGGTTGTTAAATACTAAAAAACGCGACTGAAAAGTCGCGTTTTTTAATGAAAATAACAAATTAGTTATCGTCATCTCCCATTCCATCAATGGTAACACCTTGTAAAAACCCTGCACCTTGTTGTTCGTTATTGCGCAGCTTAATCATCAAGCGTAAATCATTTGGTGAGTCAGCATGATGCAATGCGTCTGCATAGTTAATACGTTGCTGCCTGTATAACTCAAAAAGGGCTTGGTCAAAGGTTTGCATGCCCATGTCATTAGATTTAGCCATAGCCTCTTTAATGCCGCCAATATCGCCGTTTTTAATCAGCTCTGCCACCATCGGTGAGTTAAGCAATATTTCTATGGCGGCAACGCGGCCGTCACCATCAGAGGTGGGGATTAATTGTTGCGCTACAATGGCGCGTAAGTTAAGTGCTAAATCGTATTTTAGCTTGTCGTGTTTTTCTTTTGGCACCAAATGCATAATACGGTCGATTGCTTGGTTAGCATTGTTGGCATGCAGTGTAGCCACACATAAATGACCCGTTTCAGCAAAACTTAATGCGTATTCCATGGTTTCTTGCGAACGTATTTCACCAATTAAAATAACATCAGGAGCTTGACGTAATGAGCTTTTAAGCGCTGACTCAAAACTATCTGTATCAAGGCCTACTTCGCGCTGGGTAATGATACTTTTACGGTGCTCATGAACAAACTCAATAGGATCTTCGATTGTTAAAATATGGCCCCGTTGATTTCGGTTTCTGTATCCAATTAAGGCGGCTAATGAGGTCGACTTACCGGTTCCTGTTCCACCAACAAATAAAACTAACCCACGCTTTGCCATAATGACGTCGGTGAGTGTAGAGGGTAAGCCCAAATCACTGACATCGGGGATCTGTGTCACAATTCGGCGAATAACCATACCTGCTCTATCGCGCTGCCAAAACGCTGAAATACGAAAGCGCCCTTCATCCGTTGCAATAGCAAAGTTACATTCTTTGGTAGCATGAAACTCTGCTTTTTGTTTTTCGCTCATCGCAGACTCAACCAACTGTAGAGACTCTTCGTCAGTGAGTTTGTCGTCGCCTAAAGGAATTAATTCACCGTTTATTTTTGCACTCACAGGTAAACGGCTAGATACAAATAAATCAGAGCCTTTTTTCTCAATCATAGTGATTAAGTAACGGTTTAAAGATAAAGTCATGATAATTCCTTAACCACCAAATTGTGTTTTGTCTTGCGCTTTAGCTTGCGCTGCGGTGTTGGTAACAATGCCTCGGTTAACTAAATTTGTTAAACATTGATCCATTGTTTGCATTCCAATTGAGGCGCCAGTTTGAATAGACGAGTACATTTGTGCAATTTTGTCTTCACGAATTAAGTTACGTATGGCGGGTACACCAATCATAATTTCATGAGCTGCCACTCGCCCACCACCAATTTTTTTAAGGAGTGTTTGCGAAATAACCGCTCGCAATGACTCTGACAACATAGAGCGTACCATTGCCTTTTCTTCTCCAGGGAATACATCAATAATACGGTCAATAGTTTTAGGTGCTGAAGTTGTATGCAACGTACCAAACACTAGGTGACCTGTTTCCGCAGCGGTCATTGCTAAACGAATAGTTTCTAAATCGCGAAGCTCACCCACTAATATAACATCGGGGTCTTCACGCAGGGCACTGCGTAATGCGTTTGAAAAACTGTGCGTATCGCGATGTACTTCACGTTGGTTGACTAGACTTAACTTGTTATCGTGAACAAATTCAATTGGATCTTCAATCGTTAAAATATGGTGATGTTTATTTTGATTTATGTAATCAACCATAGCCGCAAGTGTTGTTGATTTACCCGAACCCGTTGGCCCAGTAACAAGCACTAATCCGCGTGGGTTGTCAGATATTGTTTTAAAAATATCTGGCGCGCCTAAATCATCAAGTGTTAATACTTCACTGGGTATAGTACGAAATACTGCCGCAGGGCCGCGGTTTGAATTAAAGGCATTAACACGAAAACGCGCAAGATTGGGAACTTCAAACGAAAAATCCACTTCAAGGTTTTGCTCGTAGTCTTTGCGCTGAGTATCGTTCATAATATCGTAAACTAAACTGTTTACGTCTTTATCTGCAAGGGCTGGTATATTAATGCGGCGAACATCACCATCTACGCGTATCATAGGTGAAACACCCGACGATAAATGTAAATCGGATGCATTGTGTTGCACACTAAACGCTAATAATTCGGTAATATCCATTTATGACTCCACAACTGGCTGATAATTATATGGTTACAATAGCAGAACGACTCACTTGCGCCTATGCAAGAATTGCAAACGCAGCAAAAAACACACACAGAAGCAAAGATGAAATAACCTTGCTGGCGGTGTCTAAAACCAAACCTAGCGACGATATCGTTGCTGCCTATAATCATGGCCAACGCCAGTTTGGTGAGTCTTATGTTCAAGAAGCTGTAGATAAAATAGCTCAACTGCACTCATATAGCGATATCATTTGGCATTTCATTGGCCCTATTCAATCAAATAAAAGTGCTTTAGTGGCAGAAAATTTTGACTGGGTGCAAAGCGTTGATCGGATCAAAATAGCCAAGCGGCTTAATGGCCAGCGTTCAACCACTAAACAACCTCTCAATGTACTTATTCAAGTAAATATTAGCGCCGAGGAGGCTAAATCAGGTTGTCATCCCGATGACATAGCCAGTCTTGCTGAATTTATTAGCCAATGTGACCAGCTAATGTTGCGTGGCTTGATGGCTATTCCCGCAAAAAGTGACGACCCAAGTACGCAAATTCAATATTTTGAGCAATTACAAACTTGCTTTGATAAACTAAAGTCCCAATATCCACAGTTAGACACTCTATCTATGGGTATGAGTAATGACGTTGAAGCCGCAATTAGTGCAGGCTCAACTATGGTGAGGATTGGAACCGACATTTTTGGAACACGAACTTAAAAGGTAAAAACAGATTTATGTCAGATAAAAAAATCGCATTTATAGGCACAGGTAACATGAGCTACGCTATTATTGGTGGCATGGTAAAAAACGGCTTTGACGCAAACAACATCATTGCGACTAACCGCAACCAAGAAAAGCTTGCAAAGGTAGCAGCCGATTTCAAGGTGCAAACCACCAGTGACAATAACGAAGCCCTACGCGATGCTGATGTAATTGTTTTGTCTGTTAAGCCGCAAATGATGGGCGACTTATGTAAATCGTTTCAAGAATCGGGCATCGACTTCAGTGATAAACTATTTATCTCAGTAGCTGCTGGTCTAACAGTAAGCCGTTTGCGCGAAATGTTAGGGCAAGATGTAAAAATTGTACGTTGCATGCCTAATACACCGTCTTTATTAGGGCGTGGCGTGTCTGGCTTATTTGGCGCTGGCGAAACGCAACAAGAACATGAATTTGTTCAGCAAGTATTTGAGTGCACTGGTATTGTGGTGTGGGTTGACCAAGAAGCAAAGATTAACGACATCATCGCAGTAACAGGCTCATCACCTGCTTACTTCTTCTTGTTTATGGAAGCCATTGAAGAAAAAGCTAAAGCGCTGGGCTTTAACGATGAAGATGCCCGTCGCTTAGTACAACAAACAGCACTTGGCGCTGCCGAAATGGCGTTAAGCCAACCAGAAATTAGTATTTCTCAGCTACGCGCAAACGTAACATCTAAAGGCGGTACTACACATGCCGCAGTTGAGCACTTAAAAGACGAAGGCTTAACTAAAACCGTTGGCGATGCCATGGATGCGTGCATTGCTCGAGCGATGCAAATGGAAAAAGAACTTTAAAACTACTTTTTATTGAAGGTTACACTATGAATGCCATGCAATTTTTAATCAGTACCCTGTTTGATTTGTTTTTGATGGTGGTACTGCTGCGTTTTTGGCTACAGTGGGCAAAAGCCGACTTTTACAACCCAATGAGCCAATTTGTGGTTAAAGCAACGTCGTTTGCAGTTAACCCTTTGCGTAAAATTATACCCGGGTTAGGGGGGCTTGATTTAGCCTCACTATTGCTGGCATTTATTGTAGCTATTGCCAAAATTAGTACTTTAATGTTGGTAATTTACGGCGCATGGGCTGCGCAACCGGTGTTTATGCAAGCCTTAATTACCGTATTAAAAGAAGGCTTAAACTTAGTATTTTGGGTATTAATTATCCGCGCAATTTTAAGCTGGGTAAGCCAAGGTTATAACCCTATTGAAGCGGTTTTCCATCAGCTTACTGAGCCAATGCTTAAGCCACTTCGTAAAATTATTCCACCAATGGGCGGCTTAGATTTATCAGTACTTGTATTAATTATTAGTATTCAGTTTTTGCAAATGCTGTTAATGGACTTTTTAGCCTAAGTTTTTGTTTTAAGCAAAAGAGGCCTTATGGCCTCTTTTTTACATTATTTGGAGTGAACAATGAATCGGTTAATTAAATTTTGTTTTATTGCTTGTTTAACACTCGCGTTTAACGCACACAGCGAACAAACATTAGGCGGGCAATATAAAGAACTAGGCCCATGGCAAGTACATTACATTGCCTTTCCATCTACCTTTATTCAGCCACAAATCGCCAAAGCATACGAACTTGAACGCAGTGGCTATAAAGGGATTGTTAATATTTCTGTGCTAAAAAACAATTCAGAGAACACAGCTCAAAAGGCAACGTTATCTGGCACAGCTAGAAACCTACTTGGTAACAAACAAACGCTAAACTTTAAAGAAGTAATTGAAGGCGAGTCAGTTTATTATCTTGCCCAAGTCGACTTTACAAACGAAGAAATACTGCGCTTTGAAATTGAAATACAGCAAAGTAATCAATTTCAAACACTGCAATTTCAGCAAAAATTTTACGTAGATAAATAATATTATGAACAAAACTTTAGTCCTTGCCACGGGCAACCCTAGCAAAGTAAGTGAGCTGGCCAACATGCTAAGCTCACTTAGTATTAATGTAGTTCCACAAAGTGATTTTAACGTTGGCGAAGTAGCAGAAACGGGCACTACGTTTGTTGAAAATGCCATTATTAAAGCGCGCCACGCAGCTAAAATTACCGGTATGCCAGCAATTGCTGACGATTCCGGCTTAGAAGTTGATGGCTTAAATGGTGCACCAGGTGTTTATTCTGCTCGTTTTGCAGGACAAGGCGCAAGCGATCAAGATAACATAGACAAGCTATTAGCCGAGCTTGCCAATAACCCAGTGCGTAGCGCCCGCTTTTGGTGTGTGCTGGTATTAATGCGCCACGCAGACGACCCGACTCCACTCATCTGTAGTGCGAGTTGGGAAGGTGAGATTACACAAACTCAACATGGTGAAGGTGGCTTTGGATACGACCCCGTTTTTTATGTTCCGTCACTTGAGTGTACAAGCGCCGAGCTTACAAAAGCACAAAAAAATGCAGTGAGCCACCGCGGTCAAGCATTGCAGGCTTTGCTAAATGAGCTAAAACTAAAAGGCGGCCTGTGACTCTTCCTCCTCTAAGTTTATATGTGCACGTACCTTGGTGTGTGCAAAAGTGCCCCTATTGCGATTTTAATAGCCATGGACAAAAAGGTGACATACCAGAAGCCGAATATGTTCAGCATTTAATAGACGATTTAAAAGCCGACTTACACTTAGTGCAAGGGCGCAAAATTCACAGTATATTTATTGGTGGCGGTACGCCAAGTTTATTAACCGGTGATGCATACACTCGCCTACTAAGCGAAGTAGATAGCCTTATAGGCCTCGCCGTTAACTGTGAAATAACCCTCGAAGCAAACCCAGGTACAGTAGAAACAGGCCGCTTTAAAGAGTACGTAAAAGCGGGTATAAACCGCATTTCAATTGGCGTACAAAGCCTGCAAAACGATAAGCTAAAAGCGCTTGGCCGCATTCATGGTGCTAACGAAGCAACTCATGCAGCAGAGCAAGCCAAAGAAGCTGGTTTAAATAGTTTTAATCTTGATTTAATGCACGGCTTACCAGGGCAAACCCTAGACGATGCATTAAGTGATTTAAAGCAAATTATTGCGCTCGATCCCCCACATATTTCGTGGTACCAACTCACTATTGAACCTAATACTCAGTTTGCATCTAAACCGCCAACACTGCCTCAAGATGAAACTCTGTGGGATATTCAAGAGCAAGGCCAAGCCTTACTTGCAAAGGCAGGTTATATACAATACGAAATTTCAGGGTATGCAAAACCGGGCTATCAATGCCAACATAACTTAAATTATTGGCGGTTTGGCGATTATCTAGGGATTGGCTGTGGTGCTCATGGTAAGGTCACCAATGCAAAAACTGGCATAATCACCCGAACTGAAAAGGTCAAACATCCCCGTGGCTACATGGATATGGTAAAACCTTATTTGTACAAAAGTTGGCACGTTGAGCAAGACGATTTGGCCTTTGAGTTTTTTATGAATCGCTTTCGCCTTGTCGAACCATGCCCGATTGAAGACTACAGTGCGCTGACTAATCAGCCATTGCAAAGCCAACAAGCAGCTTTAAATAAAGCCATAAACACCGGTTTATTAATAGAAAAAGACGGTCACTGGCAAGTGAGCCTTAAAGGGCATCGCTTTTTAAATGACCTGCTAGAATTGTTCGTATAATGCATTGGGCGTTATACGTCATGTAAAGCGAATACATGAAAAATTAAAATACCCTAATGGGTTTCTAACAACAAAAGGGAAAACAATGCGTAAACTTACCTTTATTGCAGCAGCTGTGAGTGTTGCACTCCTTGCTGGTTGCCAACAAGCACCACAACAATCTGTAACAACTCCTATTGTACAAGCGCAACCTGTGCAAAGCGAAATTGACAAAGCCAATGCGTTTTTTGAAGATACCTTTAACCGTGATGTAATGAGCAGCCCGGTTTACCAAACTTACATGGGTATTAAAAAAGATTACGATAAGTGGGATGACGGCAGCGAAGAGCAAAAACTCAAAGACCTAGCTGAAACTAAAGCCGATTTAGTTGCGCTAAACGCAATTAACCGCGACCTGCTAGACGATGCAACAAAAGTAAGCTACGACTTAAAAAAACAAGACCTAGAAAGCTCAATTGCTGACTTTAAATGGCGTTACCACAACTATCCGGTAAACCAAATGTTTGGTACGCACTCTATGGTGCCTGCATTTTTAATAAACCAACATTCAATTAGTAACGTTAAAGAAGCAAAAGACTACATTTCGCGTTTAAATGGCGTGCCTACGGTATTTGACCAATTAGTAACTGACTTAGAAACACGTGCTGATAAAGGCATTATTGCGCCTAAATTTGTGTTTCCACATGTTATTGATTCAAGCAAAAACATTATTCAAGGTGCACCGTTTGAAAAAGGTGACGACTCAACACTTTTAGCAGACTTTAAACGCAAAGTAACGGCACTTGAAATCAGCCAAGACGAAAAAGATGCACTTATTAACGAAGCAACTGACGCGTTAAAATCGGCAGTTAAACCAGCTTACTCAAAGCTTATTAACTTCCTAGCACAACTTGAAAAGCGTGCAGATGACCGTGATGGCGCATGGAAATTACCTGAGGGTAATACTTTCTATAATAATGCACTTAAACGTACAACCACCACTGATTTAACTGCAAAAGAAATTCATGCTATTGGCCTATCAGAAGTAAGCCGTATACATGACGAAATGCGTGAAATTAAAGATAAAGTAGGCTTCAAAGGCGACCTAAAAGCGTTTATGCAGTTTATGAAAACTGATAAGCAATTTTACTACCCAAATACAGCTGAGGGTAAACAACGCTACCTTGACGAAGCAACAGCTATGATCGACACAATGAAGGTGCGTCTTGATGAGCTATTTATTGTTAAGCCAAAAGCCGACCTTAAAGTAAAAGCAGTTGAAGCCTTCCGTGAAAAAGCGGCAGGTAAAGCATTTTACCAACAGCCGGCGCCAGATGGTTCACGCCCAGGCATTTACTACGCAAACCTTTATGATATGGAAGCGATGCCAACGTACCAAATGGAAGCATTGGCTTACCATGAAGGTATTCCGGGTCACCACATGCAAATAGCTATTTCGCAAGAGCTTGAAGGCGTGCCTAAGTTCCGTAAATTTGGTGGCTACACAGCCTACATTGAAGGTTGGGGTTTATACTCTGAGCTTGTACCTAAAGAAATGGGTATGTACTCAGACCCATATTCAGATTTTGGCCGCCTTTCTATGGAGTTATGGCGCGCGTGTCGTTTAGTAGTTGATACCGGTATTCACGCAATGAAGTGGACTCGTCAAGAAGGGATTGATTACTACGTAAATAACACGCCTAATGCCACATCTGACGGTGTTAAAATGGTTGAGCGTCACATTGTAATGCCTTCGCAAGCAACCGCTTACAAAGTAGGTATGTTGAAAATTTTAGAGCTACGTGAAGACGCTAAAAAGCAACTTGGCGACAAGTTTGATATTCGTCAATTTCACGATGTAGTGCTTAAAAATGGCCCTGTGCCTCTAAACGTACTAGAGAGCTTTGTAAATGAATGGGTAGCAAGCAAAAAAGCTTAACACTCATTTATAGAGTTAACTAAAAGGTCGCTTATGCGGCCTTTTTTGTATTTTGTATCTTATACCTATTCGCAATAATAGGTTAAGCTAAACAAAAAGGTATTTAGAGGCGTAAAAATTATGGAATTATGCATACAATTACTTAACGCACGCATTTCAAAGCATCAGTTAGATGAGCTAGATAATGATTTTAAGCAGTTAAGTCCAGCCCAACAAACACAGCAGCTTAATCATCTTTACGAAAGCGCTTTACGTATGAGTATTAAGTACGACTTTATGCAAAATGTAGCAACACGTATTTTAACAACCAATACGCCACCTGCACCTTTTATCAATCAGTTAACAACCACAGATGCCTTGACGTTTTTTACGCCTGCGCTTAAGGAAAACCAGGGCTTTTTAGCACAAGACACCCAAGGTAATAACGTGTTACACACTGTATTTAAACACGCTAATGCCCAAAAGCTGGCGTTTAATTATGTACGCTCATTAATGTTATTTGAGTCTAACGATGACCTAGTAAAAGCGCTTGCCCAACCCAATGCTCGAGGCCTAACACCTGTTGCTTGTTATATTGCGTATGCAAATAAACCAAACACACCGGTTAAGCATGAATTTTCAGCACTGTTAGCTCTGATGGAGATAGAACAAAAACAAAACCCAACAGCTAAACAGCAGCTGGCAAATATATTAAAAGGCATGAGCCTTAACGAAACCAGTATTTTACTTAGTGCTGCATACCTGCAACGCTCAACCGCGCAAGTGGCACATTTAGTTAAAGCGGTTTAGGTCATGATAACCTTGGTGAATTAAAAGTAGCCCACGCTAAGGGCTACTTTCCGGGGGATGAGATTTATAACCGAGTGAGCTAGATTTACCCCCTCCTAACGGCCCTCTTGTCAGCGTATGCTTTTGACTATATTCGTTATTAATTATTTATGAGGAATAACTCACCCTGATAGGTTATTCCCTACATAAATACTAATTACACCGCTGTAAATTTAATCTCGAATATTATATAGCCCTTAGTCGTTTAAGTAATATTCAACGGTGGTTACTACTCTTACGTTTTTTATTTGTGGTGTATTTGAATCGCGGTTAGTAATACTAAACTGCCCTTGGCGAGCTGTTTTTATTTTGCCTAATTTTGAATTGGAATCTCTTGCAAACTTGTTAGCCACTTCGCGCGCTTTTTCAGTTGCTTGTTGCACCATGGCCGGTTTTACATCGTTTAGGCCTGTGAAAATATACTCAACACGTGTTTCGTAACTATCTTGCACTATGGCAATATTTTGTTTAGCTAATTGGCTTACTTTGCTCAGTGCATTTTGTACCTTGTCTACAGCGCTAGAATACACAGTCATATTTGAACGAACAATGTACCTAAATTGCTGGTTTTCATTGCCGTACTCGCGCGCCTGTTTATCGACAATCGATTGGCTACCAAGTGATATTTCGGCGTCATCAAAACCATGCAGTTTTAAAAATGCGATCACGGCGGCGTTTTTTTTCTCAACCCTATTCACTAACTTTTCAAGGTCGTTGTCTGCATCGCTAAATTGCAAAGGCCATATAACAGTATCGGCAATTACCTCTTGCTCTGCTAGCCCTTTAACTTGTACGGTGCGCTCCATTTCTTTTACATTGAGTGCTGCACTTTTTAAAATAAACCCTAAGCTAATTAAGCCTAGGCTTAAAAAAATAGCCGCCAGCACAGTGTGAAAACCAGGTGTTTTAATCACAGAACACTCCTTGATTGATATCAATAATACGCATCTATAAACTCGAAATAACCTTTCAAACAGAGTACATTGAGACAATACATAACGCAAAATTTTAAAGCTAAGGAAACGCAATGAGCCTAAAGCGAATTAGTCAGTTTTTTAACCCAAGCTCAGTGGCAGTAATAGGTGCGTCAAATAACGCCTCTCGCGCCGGTTTTGTCGTTATGCGTAATTTGTTACAAGGCGGTTTTAAAGGGCCGATCATGCCTGTAACGCCAAGCTATAGTGCTGTTCATGGTGTACTTGCATACTCATGTATTACTGAGTTACCTAAAGTGCCTGACCTTGCCGTTATTTGTACCAATAAAAATACTCTGTTAGACATCATTAGCCAACTTGGCGAGCTGGGCTGTAAAAGCGCTATTATTATTGCCGATGGCTTAACGAATGATCAAAAAAGTATGCTAAAAACATGCGCTCAAACACATAACGTTACTTTGTTAGGCCCTAATAGCTTAGGGCTATTAATTCCCCATATTGGTTTAAATGCCAGCTTTTCTCATACAGTGGCAAGCCCGGGTAAAATTGCATTTGTATCGCAATCTGCAGCGGTATGTTCAACCATATTAGATTGGGCTAAAAATAAAGATATTGGCTTTTCGTACTTTGTTTCTGTGGGTGGGTGTTTAGATATAGATTTTGACGAGCTGCTCGACTTTTTAGGGCGTGATGCAAAAACTAAAGCCATTTTGCTTTATATTGATAACATTGAAGATATTCGTGGCTTTATTTCTGCAGCAAGAGCCGCTGCATTTAGTAAACCCGTTATTGCCATAAAAACAGGAAAAACAAATGCTGGCGCTCTTGCGGCAGAGATCCATACCGGTGGAAAACAAAGCTCTGATGCCGTATACGATGCGCTCTTTCAACGTGCGGGTATGCTGCGCGTTAACGACCTACGCGAGCTATTTGCAGCAACACAAACACTAGCAATGCACCCAAAATTATTACAAGTTGAACAGCTTACTATTTTAACAAATGGTGGGGGGCCGGGTGTTATGGCGGTTGATGAGCTAATTCAACGTTCTGGAAAGTTAGCGGCGCTTAGTAGCGAAACACGCAGTGCGCTTAATCAAGTTATCCCCCGCTCAGAAACAACCTCTAACCCAATTGATATTTTTGGTGACTCAGCACCAGCGCGTTACAAACAAGCATTAGAAATATTATTGCATGCAAAAGAAGTGAAGAACTTACTAATAATACATACACCATCGGCACTGGCGCCAAGTGAAGACTATGCCGATGTTATTGTTCAAGCGCTGCAAACGTTGCCAAAAATGGTTCGTCCTTATGTGTTTACCAACTTTATGGGAGAAGATGCCTCTTTTGCAGCCAGAAAAATATGCGCTAACAATGCAATTCCTACTTATCGAACACCTGAAGGGGCTGTTGGCGCGTTTATGCACTTAGTAACGTATCGTCGAAACCAAAAGCATTTAACGCAAACACCTGAGTCAAACACCGACGATGCAAAAATAAATAAAGCCGCCGCTACAGCATTAATCTCTGAATTTTTAGACGAGGAGCAAACCTATTTACCCACTCACAGTGCAAGCCAGATATTAAGCCACTACGGTGTTGAATGCATTGAAACTAGAGTAGCTTACACCCCAACCGAAGCTAAAGAGCAAGCCATTGAACTTGGCTTTCCGGTCGCACTTAAGCTCATAAGCCCAAGTATTGCGTCAAAGTCTGAAGTCGGTGGCGTGGTATTAAACCTAAATGATGCAAGTGAAGTTGAACAAACGGCTTTTGCGATGCTGATTCGTATTAAAAATACTTACCCAGATGCGACGATTGATGGGTTTTCCTTACAAAAAATGGCCCCTCGTGCAGGTGCTAATGAATTGCGTATTGCCATTAAAACAGAGCCTAATTTTGGCCCCGTTATTTTACTTGGCGAAGCAGGTACCGGGCTTGAATACGCTCAAGCTGCAGTAGCCCTCCCTCCCCTTAACATGAACCTAGCTAAGTATTTAATTGCCGCAGCTCACGATAAAGGCGTGCTTAAAGATCGCATTTTGCCCGAAAAGGTCGACAAATATCGTTTATGCGCGTTGCTCACACGGATTTCGCAAATCGTTGTGGATCAACCCGATATCAGCGCAATGGAACTTAACCCAATACTTGCAAGTAACGGGCAATTTTTAGTACTTGATGCCACCATAACGCTAAATCGATACCAGTCAAAAAGTAACCGTAAACGGTTATGTATTCGTCCCTACCCTATAGATCTTGTAGAGATAGTAACCCTTAAAAATAATACCCAAGCAACGCTAAGGCCTATTAAACCTGAAGATGAACAGGCCCATAAGGCATTTGATCAATCACTTAATAAAGAAGATCGTTACAAACGCTTTTTTGGTGAGTTACCTCAGTTTAATCATGACCAACTCGCAAAAATGACTCAAATTGATTACGACCGCGAAATGGCATTTATTGTTTGCCAACGCTCAGAGGGAAAAACACGTACCTTAGGGGTTTCGCGTGTAATTATGGACCCTGATAATATACACGCAGAATTTGCTATTGTTGTACGTTCTGATTGCCAAGGTCTGGGCCTTGGACGAATATTAATGAACGCAGCAATTAATCACTGCAAACGCCAAGGCATTGAATGGATTGAGGGCATAACATTACCAGAAAACACAGGGATGATTGAACTCGCCCGTAAGTTGGGCTTTAAAGTTAGCCGCGATTTTGAAGAAGGCAGTATTAACATGGTACTCAACACAAAATAATACAACGCTCAGGCAAGGCGCAAAGCGCCTATACCTGGGTTTATGAGGTTTAATGTTTTTTAGCTCTCGCTAAAAGTACCTTGCCAGTCACGTGTTATAAGCGCAGGAACATCTAAACTAGGCACCGGCTTACTAAACAAATAACCTTGAAAATGTTTACACCCTAACGCGCTTAAAAATGTAAGTTGCTGCTTACTTTCAACACCTTCCGCAACGCACTCTTTTCCTAAACTATGCGCCAGTGTGAGTGTTGATTCAATAATGGCCTCATCATCAGAGTCAATACCAATGTCTTGAACAAAACTTCGGTCAATTTTAAGCACATCAATAGGAAAACGCTTTAAATAAGTAAGCGATGCATAACCAGTCCCAAAGTCGTCCATATACAGCTTACAGCCTAGCTCTTTTAACTTTTTCATACTTTGCAGTGCAAGGCTCGAGTCGCGCATTAAAATAGATTCGGTTATTTCAAATACAATCGCCTCCGATGGCACATTAGCATTAATAAGTGCTTTTTTTATCTCTGGCACGAGCTCTATAAACTCAAAATCTAAAGCCGATAAGTTAATTGATAAATACAACTCGGGCGATACTTTTCGCCATTTATTAAGCTCTGTTAATGCTCTTGCAAATGTTTGCAGCATTATTTTAGTTATTAACCCAACACCTTCAGCCGCAAGAGAAAACTCCTGCGTTTCAATAAGCTTATTTTCAGGCCAACGTAGTAAAACCTCAAAGCCCTCTGTTGTATAAGTTTGGGCATTTATAATAGGTTGATAGTAATTACAAAACTCATGCTGTTGATAAGCTTTTGTCAGCTGCGATTCTAAGTGAAGCGCTTTTTGAACATGCTTATTCATTTCTTGTTTATAAAATTGATAATTACTCTCAAGCGCTCCCTTGGCATGGTAAAGCGCAATATTAGCGGCCTTCAACAACGCACTACTTTGCGTTGCATCATCGGGAGAAATAGCAACACCAATGCTTAAATTAATATTTACCACTTGCTCGTTAATGCTGATATTTTGGTTCACGCAATCCATTAGCTTTGTGCAAATAAGAAGCACTTCTTCAATTTGTTGAATATCTTCAACAAGCACAACAAATTCATCTCCTCCAAACCGTGCGATACTGTCTGAGGAACGCAATGAACACTTTAATCGCTCGGCTACTTTTTTAATAAGTTCATCGGCGGCCTCATGCCCAAGTGAATCATTAAAATATTTAAAACGCTTAATATTAATATGTAATAAAGCAACTTTGCATAGGTGCTTTTGAGCTTGCTCAAGAGCATGTTCAACACGGTCATTAAACAGGGTACGATTAGGTAATCCCGTTAAAACATCAAAATTAGTTAATTGGTGTAACTCACTTTCGGCCAATTTTTGTGCGTGTATATCAGTTAAAATTATCACGTAACTACTTAAACGTTGCTCTGTATCGGCAACCGCGCTTATTTTTACTAACACATGACGCGTTTCGCCGTTATGAAGACACACAGTGTCTTCGCAGGAAAAATGCTCTCCCTCCGAAAGCTTTTTCATAATACGTAAGTAATCAACACGATTTTTTGGCGACATCCCCAGGTTTAGCGTTCGGCTTGAGGTGGGTTCTGCAGCAAAGTTAAACGCCGTTTGTAACGACTTATTAGAGGCACGTACATTAAAGTTTTTATCGAGAATAAATACCCAATCACGGGTTTGCTCAAACGCAGCGGTAAATAAGCGAGCATGTTCTTCGTAAACCATCTCACGGGTCATATTAGTATATGTACCCGCTACTTTTTGGGGCGTTCTTTCATCCCACTCAACCACTTTGCCAAAGTCTTTATACCAACGCCAATAGCCTTTGGCATGACGCACACGGTATGTGCAGTTAAAGTAGCCTTTATCGGTAGATAAAAACTCTAGCCACTCTAAACGAAATAATTGCTTATCTTGAGGATGTATTTTAGCTAAATATTCATCCAGGTTAACAGTATCATTATTGTAACCAAGCTCATTACTTAAGCGAGGCTGGTAAATACTTGGATTACTTGACTGCCAATCCCATACACCCGACTCACTGCCCTCTAATGCGAGTTTTAAGCGCGACTCACTCTCTTTACTTTCTTTATGAGCGGCTAACAAAATACGTTGAATTTTATTACGTCGCCTTACCCACATTGCAATAAAAAATAAAAATAACGCGGCATACAGCACCATAAAATAAGGGGCGCGCCAAAGGGGATATTTAACCTTTATTTTTAATGTTGCAGGCTTGGTATAGCTTCCTGTTAACGGGTCTTTTGCCCATACTTTTAATGTATAGTTACCCGGGTTTAACTTAGGAAAAAGGACCCGGTTATTGTTACGCGCATAAGTTTTTTGCCCGTTATCGAGCTGATACTCGTAAATAATGCGTTCTTGATTGCTAAAAGCCATTGCAGAAAAAGCCACTTCAAGACCAATATCATCGTGGTTTAATATTATTTCATTGAGGGGCTGTCTTAAATCGCGCGATAATTCTCGCGACATTAAATTTACTCGCGTAATATTTACATGCTCTATTAGCGGTTGGTAACTTTGGTTTTCCATTGGATGGAAATACGTTAACCCTTTTAAACCGCCATATACTATTCGTCCGCCTTTAAGCTTAGCCATTGCAGAGCTATTAAACTCAGCAGATAAAAGTCCTTCTGCTGTACTAAACTGCTGAAAATGGTGTGTTACAGGATTTAAACGCCATATCCCTTTATGACTGCTCATCCAAATCATGCCATCATCGTCAAGCACCATGCTATAAAGTAATGTCCCTAGTTTGTTTTTATCTAGATCAATAGTATGCACATGCTCGTAGGTCGATGAGTCAATACCTATCAAACCAAAGTTAGACAGTGAGATCCATAAAACATCATTATTGTCTATCACGTATGAAAGCACACTTATCGCAACGTTTTCATGCTGCTTAGGTACTTTATAGATCATCTTTAACGCTAAGTTAGTCGGATTTAATTGATATAAAATACCCGCATTAAAAAATAGCGGCCAATCGGGTTTATTTGGTAAAGCAGGTAAAAATCCATGCGCTAAAAACGGGTTAAACTGTGCTAATCCGCCCCCCAATCGAGTGACAATTTGACTATCTATGTTGTAAACAAATGCACCGTGATCACGATGCATAAAATATAAATCGCCGTTAGGCATTAAAGTAACGCCATGTACCCAGCCAGTTATATGATCTTGGTTTGCTTTATTTTTTGTTTTTGGCTCACTCACTTGATAAGTATTTGGGTCAAAAATGAGTAAACCT
This sequence comes from Pseudoalteromonas sp. 10-33, assembly GCF_001469195.1. Lineage (NCBI taxonomy): Bacteria > Pseudomonadati > Pseudomonadota > Gammaproteobacteria > Alteromonadales > Pseudoalteromonadaceae > Pseudoalteromonas > Pseudoalteromonas sp. 10-33. The sequence goes on from NZ_LOFI01000024.1 coordinate 86,347, forward strand.
CGGTTTGTATTCAGCCAGAGCTTATTGTTATAGGGCATTATTTGCCAAATACTAAAATCGCTGGTGTATAGGTCAGCCTTGTAATCTTTTAAGTAAACCTTGCTGGTATTCGTTTTTAAATCAACTTCAGTTAATCCATTATTTGTCGCAAGCCAAAGCTTTTCGTTAAATTCGGTTATTCCCCATATCGAATGGTGGGATAAACCGTCTCCTCCTAATAAACTGCCATCAACATTATTAAAATGATATGTATCTTTAGATAGATAAAAAGCACCATCACTTTTTGTAGCAACCCATACCCCCCCGGTCTTATCTTTAGCCATATCAATAATACTGGTATCGGCAAGGGTATACTTACTCTGTGTAATTCGTGTGTTTTTTATCAATTCACCCGTATTTAAATCAAATTTAAATAGCCCTTTATCTGTAGCTAGATCTATTTCACCTTGGTTGTAATCTATCTTCCACACATTAAGGTCGGCCAGTAATACCTTATTTTTAAAGGCAATATCAGGACGCTCAAACATGCTTGGCAAATCGCTAATATCAACCTGATACATCCCCTTTACGGCCCCCACTAATAACTGGCCATTTTCTCCCAACGCAAACGACTTCACGTTGTTTTGATAAATATGATCAGCCTCACCCTTTAAATGCTGCAGTGGACGGGTTAAATTATTTGCAATATCATAAACATAGGCGCCATGAGTGGTCGCTATAAAAATATAGCCATTGTAATGAAATAAACTTCTGACTAAGGTGTTTTTAAATTCACTGGGTAGCTCAAAAATAGACTCAATAACCCCTGTTTGTACATCAAGTCTTGCAAAATCTCGGCCTCGTCCAATCCACAAAGAATCTGAGTCTGCAGCCACCATACTAAAAACTGATTGATTAAAAATTTGTTCTTCATTACTGGGGGGATCTAAAAACTGCTTGTAAGTGTCAGTAGTTGGGTCGTATCTAAAAAGCCCCTCAAGTAATGAGGCAATCCATATATACCCATCTAAGCCTTGGTATATACGATCAATTATTGCTTCTTCAAGCTCACCATTAGGGCCATTAATAGGCGTTACTTGATAGCCATCATAACGATTTAAACCACCTTCGGTAGAAAGCCATAAATAACCATTATTATCGATGAGTATGGTGTTAACGTAACTTTGAGATAAACCTTCACTAGGAGATAAACGCTTTACTTGTGCACCAGCCTGGTAACTAAAAATAGTTATTAAAACTACTAAGCAACTTAAAATCCAATTAACGCCCTTACTCATGGTCATTCCATATCGTTTTTTATTTTATGGGTACTCTAGTGCGACAATGTTTCGGTGCTTATACATATCAAAAAGTACGTGTATTTCAGGAGTATATGTTAACACTTGGTTAAAACCAATACTGCGGTATAAATCGGCAATGTTTTTAAATGCAAAGGTATAAACATGCATGTGCTGATGCGTTAAAAGATCGGTTATTAATTGTTTTGCCACCCCTTTTGAGCGATGTTCTGGCGCAACATAAACCGTAGATAAAAACAAAAATGTGGCTTTATTTTGTAGCCTACAAGCGGCCACTACGTGTGTGCCTAAATAAATAACCCACACTTGATCTTGCTTATTAGCACGTCCGCTAACCCCATGGACTTTGTAAAATTTATTCACTAAGGGTGTTTTTACTTTGTCTAATAATTGGGTGGTATACATTTTTAACTAAGCATTAATGCTAAATATTGCTCAAACTTTTGCTTTAACACCATTTGCTCCGCAACGGGGCGACTATGGATTGTGTTATAAACTTGCTCACGCGTTTTTTTATTGCGTTTAATCTGATAGGCCCAAAATGAAGCCTCATAATCGAGCTGTATTTGATATTTTTCTTCACGCGGTAATAAACACAAGTTAAAACTCACAGGTTTTCCTCATTATTTGAATTGTTACAGTTTCTAGAACGACTCTTGAATTGCTGGGCAAAAACCAAGCATATTGCTATTATACGCGTCTTATTAATTTATCTCAGCTGTAATTGGAAATGATAATGCAAAGACGCTGTAGTATGTTGTTTCTATTAATTAGTTTAATATTTAGCGCAGCCAGTTATAGCAACCAAAATACGCTGACATTTAATCGCCCCGATAACGTCTCGCAGGCAAATTATGTATTAGAGCTCCTTAATCTTGCCTATAAAGAAATAGGCTACGATATTCATCTTATCGATTTTAGCCCCCAAAATGCATTACGAGCTGCCAATAATGGAGTGCTTGATGGACAACTTGGCCGAGACAGCAGCATAGAAATTGATTTTCCAAATCTACTGCGCGTAGACTTCGAATTATTCAAATTTAAGTTGCTGCTTTATAAAAATTGCCAACAAAGCATATTGGAGCGGCTTGATAATATTGCTATTTTAGCTAATTGCCCAATACAAGCCCAATATATAAAAAATACGCATTTTGATGGCAACGTCATTGAAGTAAAAAATTTAAGCACACAGCTAAACTTACTTACCCAAGGAAAAGTGAAAGGCATATTGTTACTTGATTTTGCATCAGACAACCAGCCAACAAACCAACATGGTATTTGCTATCAAAAAGAAGTGTTACGTGTAACGCCTGTTTACCATTACTTAAATAAACGACATGCGCACTTAATTGACGGGTTAAAAACAGCCTTAAATAAACTTCATAATAATGGCACCGTTTATGCGCTCAAAGCCAAATATAATATGTATGATTAAAAATCAAAGCCCTGCTGATGTATTGCGCTATCACCACCCTGTGCTTGCTGTTTCTTGAGTAAATAACGCTTATAACGCTGTTGGCACAAACTGATGACTTTCTTTTTTTGCGCGTTAGTGAGCGAATTCCACATAAACCGTTCATCACGGCTGCGGTAGCATCCTTTGCAGTACCCCCTATTGTTAACTAAGCAAATACTTTTACAAGGACTTGGAATATCAAATATTTCAATTTGTTGCATCGTATTCGCCGCTCAATTATGGTCTTGTATTTAGTATAGCGTTATTTTTAAACAAAAAAAAAGTAGCAATATTATTGCTACTTTATACACAATTTATTTAACGCTAATAAAGTTAGGGTCTCGTATTTATTTGTGCTTTGCGATGAAATGGTTTGGCGTACATCGCTAATACAAGTGGCTTAAGCTCTTCAGGTACTTGTGACATTCGTTGTTCAAATGTTGCTGTATCTGGAGAGTTAATTACCGATTCTTTACAGCCACCTGCAATGTAATTGCCTGGGTGTAAGTAAAACGAATCCACTATTTGTTGATCAATTGTAGTGGCTAACTCTTCAGCGCTATCACATTGAGATTCAATAGGTAGTCCAAAAGCAAGGTGAACATGACCTTTTGCCGTACTAAAGCCCTCAACAATACTTAAAATATCTTCACCCGCCGACTTGATATATTCACCATGTTGTTGCTTATGATAAAGCTCTTTAGCTTTTGCTATAGCGCAAGGTTCGTATTGATAAGAAATAGACACGGGGACTACTTTCAACTCTTTAATATATTCACCAAATTCTTTTTTTTGTTTTCGGCCATTGAGTTGTAGCATTTTTAATAGTGCCGGATCGGTTTGATCGAACCCGTCTTTTGCTCGACCTTCTTTTTGTGCAATCCAGATCGAGTGGCCACCCATTAAAGAGTCATAAATATACGATGATAATTGAGTAAGCGCTTTTAACATTTCTTTAGGTGCTTTAGCAGAGCGTTTAACAATAAAGCTTTTATTTAAACGCATTAGCTCTGTTATGTAAGGTATTTGCAGTAAGTTGTCACCAATTGCAATACGCACCGTTTTCATTTTATGTTGATATAGCCCCCAGTTTACAAGTGCAGGATCAAGCACTATATCGCGATGGTTAGAAACAAATAAGTAAGCTTGGTTAGGATCTAGCTTGTCTAAACCTGAAAAGGTAACTTTTGAGGTTGTGCGTTTTATAAGTTTATCTAAATATTTAGCAACCTCATTTTGAACATCTTCAACGTTTGTTACTTTTCCCCACTTTTTGCGTAGTTGGCTTCTTACCAATGGGCGGGCAATAAATGGCACTGCTGATAGAAAGCGCGGTAAGTTATACTTAGCAATGACATCTATAAATGCATCATCACTCATTAAACGCGCTAGCGATGCGTTAACCTCATCGTCGTTGTAAGGTCTTATGTCTGCGTACTTGTCTTCTAATTCACTCATTACTGCATCTATAAAGTTAAAAAACGGCACGTAAAATACGTGCCGTTTGCATTATTGGTTCGAGTATAACTCAGGCAAACTAAAATGCGAACTAAGTCAGACTATTGCAATTTAATACACACTAATAAGCAAGCTTAAAAGTACTTATATAACAATAAATTAAGAAATGCTCTTACCAGTTACCTTTCGCTTTGCCTGTAGTGCTATGACAACCAAACGCAGAATAAGTGCGATTAAAATTACACCACAAACAAAGCTTAGCCAATGGGGTAATACTTGATGCTCTTCACCTAGTAGGGGGGAAACAACGAAACCAAACTCCATTACTAAATAATCCGTTAAAAAACCAAAAATCAACGCAACCCCAATAACCCCTATGAGATAGGCGAATACAGCACGCTTACCAAGCTCATTAGCAACCACACCTAACGTAGCAATATTTGTTGCCGGCCCTGCGAGCATAAACACTAACACCGCTCCCGGTGATACTCCACTCAATAACAAGCCTGCAGCAATAGGCGTAGATGCAGTGGCACAAATATACATGGGGATACTGATCAAGATCACCACTAGCATAGTCAGAATCCCACTGCCCCACTGTGTTAAAAATGACTCTGGAACATAAGTTTGTACCAATGCGGCAAAGAATAAACCAATCATTAACCAGACCATGGTATCTGATAGTAGTTTATTGCAGCTAAAACTTATCGCTTGTCGTATCTTCTGCGATTGACTTTGCAATGCCTTGTTTGGTTTATCACAACAACTGGTTTTAACTTCTGGCTCCGCCGTTTTAGACGCACAGCAACTGATTTTTGTTTGCGTATCTGCCGTTGGCTTTGTCTGCTGCCTATCAGTATCTCGCCCCACTAACACACCTGCAACAATAGCACTGCAAATCGCAGCTATGGGACGAATAATAGCCATAAACGGACCTAATAACGCATACGACACAGACACAGAATCAACACCTGTTTCAGGCGTCGATACTAAAAACGCTGTAGTCGCACTTTTTGAAGCACCTGCGCGTCTTAAGCCTATTGCAGCAGGTATAACACCACATGAACACAACGGCATCGGTGCTCCAATTAAAGCCGCTTTCACTGTGGTCAAAAAGCCTTCTTTACCCAAATGTTTATTTAAAAAATTGGCCGGTAAATACACATTTAATAACCCAGCAATCAGCAAACCCAGCATTAACCAAGGGGCAGATACTAAAAACAACTGCCAAAAATTATTAAGTAAGTCCATCGATGTCCTCCAAGGTTGTTAATATTGAACAGTTGTCAGCGGGCTCTTGTCCGCCACAGCACTTATCAGCAAGTACCGATAGCGATTGATGAAAACGTGTTAGCTCAGCAATGCGCTCTGCAACTAGATCACGTTTTTGTATCGTTAAATTTTTCACTTCATGGCACGAATGCTGGTGTTTTTTAAATTTTATTTGCAGTAACTCTTTGATCTCTAACAAGCTAAAACCAACATTTTTAGCACGTAAAATAAACTTCATTTGCTTCAGTGATGCCTCACCATAATCGCGATAACCGGCTTCTGTTCGACTTAATGGCGTTAACAAATTGTGTTTTTCATAGTATCTTAGGGTATCTGTTGAGACACCTAACTGATTTGCAAACTCACCTATTTTCATTTGTTTCTCCAATGAGTGTATTCTCAACTGATGCCAACTATAAACCTTAGAGCACACACCAAGGTCAAGTATTAAAATTATTTTATTTAATTAGGATACATCATGAAAATTACCGTTCTCGATAACGCCACATTAGCAAATACATCACTTGCCTGCATAGAGCAGTTGGGAAGCCTTACGACCTATGACCTTACCAGTCCAGAGCAAGTTATTGAGCACAGCAAAGAAGCTGACGTTTTAATTACTAATAAAGTAGTATTAAATCGCGAAACAATTAGCCAGCTAAAAAATCTAAAACTAATATGTGTGAGCGCCACGGGCACTAACAATGTCGATTTAGAAGCCGCTAAAGAGTTTGGCATCGCAGTGACAAATGTTGCTGGTTACTCTACACCTTCAGTTGTTCAACACACCTTTTCTTTAATAACAAACCTACTTGGAAATACTCATCGTTATCAAGCTGATTGCCAACAAGGAGCATGGCAAAAAAGTGAGATGTTTTGTCGTCTTGATTACAGCTTTAATGATTTACAAGGTAAAACACTCACTATTATCGGCGGCGGCACGCTAGGGCAAGCCGTTGCAAAAGTAGCTGACGCATTTGGGGCTAACGTTGTTATGTCTGAGCGCAAAGGCGCAGCGTGTCGTGATGGCCGAACGCCTTTTGATGAAGCCATTAAAACAGCCGATATAATTAGTGTTCATTGCCCACTAACAGACGATACCCGAGACCTAATCACGCTCAACGAATTTAATATGATGAAGCCCAACTGCCTTATTATTAACACAGCACGTGGCGGTATAATTAATGAGGCCGATTTAACAACGGCACTAGAGCAAAACATTATTGCTGGCGCAGGGGTCGATGTATTAACGAAAGAGCCCGCAGAACATTCAAATCCGCTAGCCAATTATAAAGGGGACAACCTATTACTCACACCCCATATTGCGTGGGCAAGCACTGAGTCAATCGTACGATTAGTTAAAGAAGTAAGTTTAAATATAAAAGCGTTCAAGCAAGGAGAATCCCGTAGCCGCTTAGTTTAGTACTTGCCTTAGCCAAGTAACCTGAGCTCTGAATAGTAAATAACTTAATCAGCGCTTAGGTTAAATAAACTAAAAAATGGTTTTTTTTGCTAATTTTTTTATTTTTTAAAATTAAAAAACAACCAGAAAATCATAAGCAATTGATTATAAATAAAATTTAAACTTGGCGTATACTTTGCCTTACTATCATTAATAATTAAGCAAAAACGATTAAGGTACATATAAAAATGAATAAATCTCTACTAGCAGCTGCACTTATTACTCCATTTTTAACGGGTTGTGTTATTGCCGTTTCTGATGGCGAAGCAGAAACGCACTGGGCAGGTAATGACTCAACGAGCTGGCAAACAAAACATAAAAATAATCGCGAAGCTATCTCAGAGCTAAAAATGGATAGTAGTTATCAGTCGGTATTAACAACGCTTAAAACCCCTAACTTTACCGAGTTATTAAAAAAAGGGGATGATGTTTATCAAGTCTTATTCTATGCGACTCATAGTATTCATTCAGATGGGAAAATGACTAAAGATGAGTGTACGCCACTGATATTTAAAAACGATAAACTAATCGGTATTGGTGATAGCGCATTAAATATGGTTAGCCACTAAAACACAAAAAGCGCCAGTACGTTACTGGCGCTTTTTTAATATTAGTGAGCGACCACTCTATTACGGCCTGCCTCTTTTGCTTCATACAACCCTAAATCAGCCTCTTCTAATAATGAATGCTCTGAGGTTGAGCGGCCACCTTCCATGGTTGCAACACCAATACTAATAGTTATGCACTGTGCATTTAAAGATGTTTTGTGCTCTATATTTAGTTCGTTTACTGCGTTTCTGAGCTTATTTGCAAACGCAATTGCTTCCTTTTTCGATACATCAGGTAAAATAGCAGCAAACTCTTCTCCACCATAGCGGGCAATAAAGTCACTACCACGTTTACATTGTGATAAAAGAGATTGGGCAACCTTTTTTAAACATTCATCACCGGCTCTGTGGCCGTATGTATCGTTGTATCGCTTAAAATAATCTATATCCATTAACAGTACAGATAGCACCGAGCCGCCTCGTTTACTTCTTCGCCACTCTCGAGACAAATTTTCATCAAGGTAGCGTCGATTGGGTATTTCAGTTAATCCATCAATGGACGCTAACATTTCAAGTAAATCATTTTTTTGTTTTATCAATAATTGATTTCGTACTCGCACTCTTACAATAGAAGCACTGAATGGCTTAGTAATATAGTCCATCGCGCCGAGCTCTAACCCTTTTGATTCATCAGCATGCTCTTGGTTAGCAGAAATAAAAATAACTGGAATAGCCTGAGTAATAGGGTTTTCTTTTAACTTAACAATAAGTTCAAAGCCGTTCATAACGGGCATTACAATATCAAGTAAAATTAAATCGACATGTGTCGTTCTTACAAAAGCAAGCGCCTCCTCTGCACTTTTAGCTAAAAACACCTCATGCTCTTCACCTAACGTTTTCTCAAGCACTAGCCTGTTAAGAGGATCGTCGTCAACTACAAGCACTTTGGCTTTATTTGACATCAACTGCCTCCAGACCTCTAATAAATAGAATAACTTGTTTCAACTGCATAATAAGCTCTTTTAATATTTCATCTTCAGGATCATTCGTTGCTTTGAGGTTTTGCTCGCATTGCAGTGCACAAGACGATAACCGTTTAAAGCCCAAATTACCTGATACTCCTTTGATACTATGCACTAAACGTACCAAGTCACCTTTAGCGGTACATTCGTCAATTTGTTGTAATTGAGCTTCGCAAAGGTTGGCAAACTTATCCACCATATTGTTCAGTAAGGCCTCATCAGCACTAAACTGAGCTAAGGCAAACGATCTATCAAAAAACATTGTTTTATCTGGAAGTTGTGTATCAGCAATCGCATCAAGCAGTACCTTTGCTACAACAGGCTTAGTTAAATGTTTATTCATACCGCATTTTAGCGAACGCGCTACATCAGCAGGTTCACAATGTGCTGTTAGTGCAAATATAGGTAACTGCTTATCGTCAAACTGTTGACGAATCAATGCCGTAGCTTGGCAACCATCTATATGCGGCATTTGTACATCCATTAATATAAGATCAGGTTTCAAAATCTGCAGTAGCTCCATACCGTCAGAGGCATTAGTTGAAGTTACAACATTTATATTAGCCTTTTTTAGAACACTACTTATAATTTCTAAGTTTAGTTGATTATCATCAATTGCCAAGACCAATAAACCCGATACTTCTTTGTTTGGTTTAGACGCATCTATATTTACATCACTGGCTATGTGCTTTAATGCAGCACTACTGCTCAAATCAAATAATCGCTGCCCTAGCGCAGATGCTTTAACATGCTGCGCTAATAAGCCTTCACTCATTGATGAACTAAAGGTCAGCTGATGATTAATAATAATCACCGATACTGCTTGTGAAGTAAGTGAGTCATGTATTGCTTTGACATTTAATAGCTCAGATAAATCCGCCTCATCAACAATGAGCTGTGTACACCCCGAGAGTTTAATTGGGTAATTCAACGCTTCATCCAAGTCAATACTGGTTAATTCTGAATAGGCGTCTACCGCGCGTTTTAAAGCTCGGCTTCGCTGGGATATAATAGCCAAAGCATCAACAGGCAATAGCTGATTTTTTGTATCATCTACCTGCAAACTAATACTGAAGTAAAACTCACAACCAAGGCCTTTTTCACTGTTTAGGGCTATTTCTCCCCCCATAAGAGAAACCGCATGCTTAACAATAGCGAGCCCAAGCCCTACCCCTTGGTGAATTCTGGTTGATGATTCATCGCCTTGTGTAAATGCATCAAATAAACGCAGTTGATCGTCTTTACCTATTCCGCTACCTGTATCTATTACGCTAAAGCAAATTTCTTGCTCTTGGTTGTTGCCATCGATTAGCTCCATTTTTAAAGTTATTGAGCCTTTATGCGTAAATTTAACAGCATTCGTTAATAAATTACCCAATACTTGTTGCAACCTGATGCTGTCACACACTAAATTAGGGGAAATTAAAGGGTCAACGTCTATAATAAACTCTACACCTTTTTGCTCACACAAAGGTCCGGTTAAGCTATCGCATATATCAACTAATTCAACCACACTAAATGGGCTGAGTTTTAACTCAGCTTGCGCACTTTCTACTCTGGCAAAATCAAGCATACGGTTAAGCATAAGCAATAAGCTTTCTGCTGCTTGCTTGGCTTGATCTGTTTGCTGTAATTGTCTGTTTGTCAGCCCCTGCTCTATTAGCATATCGAGCAAACCTAAAACAGCATTCAATGGGGTACGAATCTCATGACTTAAATTCGCTATAAAGCGACTTTTGGCAAGGGTTGCACGCTCAGCATTATGCTTCGCTTTAGTTAGTGCACTCACGTCTTGTAAGTGGATAACGTAATATGAAGGTTCACGCTTTTCATCCCACACAAGCGATACGCTAAGTTGTAACCAACTCGTCAGCTTTCCTCGTGCTAGTGTTAAATGGTAGACCTCTTTCTTATCATCAAGCAATTGCGCTAACGTTGTTTTAATTTCCAGCCACTGACTGTCGTCAAACAGCGACTTAAGCTGTTCTCCTACCAATACATTGTGTTCAATAAACAGTTTTCGTGCTGCTTTGTTAACTTGCAAAATTGTTTGATCTAGTGATAACAGCACAACACTATTAGCTGCAAACTCAATAGCGCTTCTAAATTTAGACTCAGAAGCTTTAAGCGCGTGTAACGTTTGCTGCTGCTCAGTTATGTCTCTACCAATTCCCATTGTGCCAAGTAAGTGCTGATGTTCATTATAAAAAGGCGCAATCGTTAATTGATAGGACTTATCCTCATTATTAACGCGCTGCTGAACATTACTTCTATTTTGTAACACTTGCTTTTCTAAAACACTTATTTGTTCATGCTCTGTGGTTATATCTTGTATACGCCTTCCCACTAACGCACTTTGACCGCGCCCAATATAAGCTTCAAACGCCTTGTTACATCCTAAAAATGATCCATCAATATTTTTAAAATATATAAAATCAGGAACACTATTTAACATTGTATTAAGTAATGCTAAGTGCCGCTCTTTAGCTTGATAACTTCGCGTTAGTTTTTCTGATTGAAGTTTAAGCTTTTCGTCTAACTCTCGGTTTACTTCCTGCAACGACTCCACCAGCTGTTCATTTTTAGCAAATACGTGCTTAATTTTAGTAAACCAGGGTTGCCAATTAATGGGAATTTGATAATTAGATTGCACTGTAGCGTCGGTATCGCTTTGCTCTAGATAGTGCATTAAATGCGTCATAGGTTTCAAAAATATACGCTGGCTTAACCAAAAAAACACACTAAACATTAAACTTAAAAACAGCGTTAAAAATACAAATTCAAGTAAAACTTCATACCTGATTGTATTTACAAAGTTTGATTTAGGCTCATAAAATGCAGCATGAATAGGCAAGTTAGCTTTGGGCTGCATAAAGAAATTGGTACTGCTAGTTAATACTGTTAACTTTTCACCTGTGGTTGACATTTCAGGCCAATGTTCGCTTAATGTTAATCCCTGAGCTATGGGGCTTTGTGTACTGGCAATAACCTCATCAAAACGATTAATAAATATATATTCACCTTGGCTTGGTGTTATTTTTTTTAACCACGCAGACATAACTTCCACATCATAAATAACAATAATGTAGTCATTTGAGCCTAATTCTCGCTGGCGCCCAATTGAATAATAAGCCTTACCATCTATGTTAACTATAGGGCTAGAAGAGAGTAGATTGTTTTTAAAATCGGGCCTAAAACGCCCTTCAAGAATCTCTGTTAGTAACAGGCTTTTGCTTTTATTTCGTCTTGATACAAATGCAGCACCACTTTCATCAACATAGGCAACCGCAGTAAGTGATTGCATAAGTGCTAACGTAGTATTAAATGATGATCCTAGTTTCACAAGCTGTTGCCACTTTAAAAGCGAGTCTGGTGAAAGGTCAAAGTCTCCTTTTCCTACAATTTCTGTTCCTTGGACGGTAAAGTGCCGATAATAATACCCATCGTATTGATTAATGCCTTCAAGTAGCTTGCTGCTTGGTTTGCTAAAAGTGGGCTGCGCGTATAAATCCAGCATGCTAGCCATTAAATCGTTAATTGACTGCATACCATGGTTTATCTGAGCCGATACATTTAAAAAATCGGCTTCACGTTTTTCAACAGTGCGCTCAAGCTTAATATTGTAAATATGTACACACAGTAAAAATGCAACGATTAAAGGCACCAACAGGGCAACAATTAAAGAGCGGTAGTAATGTTTGAGAGGTAAAAAATTCACGTAAAATCTGCTATTTGGCCCGAAAATCAATCATTAGACTATCGAGCCAAATAGTTAAGCGCAAGTTATAAATTCTCTTCTGCAAATGAAGCTAATCGACTTCGTACAACACCATTGAGGTTTATAGTTGCGCTGCCTTCAAAGTTTTTAAAACGCTCCACAATATAGGTTAAACCTGATGTGACTGGGGTTAAGTAATTACTGTCTATTTGTGCCAAATTACCAGTACAAATGAGCTTGGTTCCTTCACCGCACCGAGTAATAATTGTTTTAAGTTGAGACGCTGTTAAATTTTGGCTTTCATCTAAAATAACAACCGCATTTTGAATACTGCGGCCACGCATAAAATTAACCGACTTAAACTGTACATTGGCCTTTTCCATTATGTAATTTCGGCTAGATAGTGGGTTCTCGTCGCCTTTGTGTAATACCTCAAGCGTGTCGGTAATAGCGGCAAGCCACGGCGCCATTTTTTCCTCTTCCGTTTTCCTAAGATCCACACCTACGTTGTCAAAAAGTTATATTAATACTTATTTACTTAAATCCAAATTATTAATTATTTCCCTTTCAATTTGTATAGCTACAGTAACGTTTCTTCACATAACTCGATAAGCAACCGGAATATGATTTATCTATGGTTTGCATGAATTAACCAATACTTTCCTAATTCAGACTTGCGATGATCGCAATAATCCGATCAATATGAAATCCATCATAGCAGGTAAAACCACTAATAGAAATTTGAAGCCGAAGGCTTGGGTTAGATATAGAGTAACTAACGATCATCATTTCTAACTAAAACAAATCCAATTATCAATATATAGCCTAACAGTGGCGCAAATCCAATTCTGTGTTGGTAAACCATATTCACAATAAGATAATAATGATACTGGCTCATTACTTGCACTTTTTCGAGAACATGACCACATGTAGAGAATAATAGGCTAACAGTGGGAAATATTTACACTATCAATGTAAGGATTACTTATGAAATACTCAAGATTTGCTGCAATGATCATCACCTCAACCATTACTATGTTTGTCATGATGTACCTCAACACTTACGCAGTATCACATATATGGTTTAGTGAAACGCGTATCTATATGGCGTTGTATATGGGAGCAGGTATGGCAATGATCATGCTGGCCTTTATGCTTGGCATGTACAGTAACAAGAAGCTCAACATGGCTATTTTTCTATTGGCGACAATACTGTTTGCCATATGTCTTTATCTTGTTCGCTCTCAAAGCACAATTTCTGACACTGCCTACATGAAAGCGATGATTCCTCATCACTCCATTGCTATTCTTACTAGTGAGCATTCAACTTTGGAGGATGTACGCGTGCGTGAATTGGCAAATGGTATTATTAAAGCCCAACGAAAAGAAATAAAAGAAATGGAATGGCTGATTAAAGATATTTCTGAAAATGGAAAGGTCAGCTCACAAGCTCAGGCTGAGCAACGACCGCTCCCAAAGTTTGAAGGCACACTGAACAAAGGAGACTAAGATGACTAAGACAGCTACCCTGTACAGAATGGTCACTGACGAACATATCTGCCCCTATGGTTTAAGGTCGAAAGATTTGCTGGAGAGGCAAGGGTATGATGTAGAAGATCATAAGCTCACGTCAAGACAACAAGCTGATGACTTCAAAGCTAAGCATGATGTCAAAACTACGCCACAAACCTTTATTGAAGGAAAGCGTGTCGGAGGATACGATGACTTAAGAGAGTATTTTGGTAAAGATGAAGCAGGTCAAACTGGCACAACCTACACGCCCGTTGTAGCCATTTTCTCGATAGCTGCACTTCTTGCTGTCGCATCTCAACATTTTGCTTCCGGCTCATTTATCTCCATCAGAACACTGATGCTATTTATAGCTTTTTCAATGACGCTCTTAGCGGTGCAAAAACTGAAAGACCTATACAGTTTCACAAATTCGTTTATTACTTATGATTTACTAGCGATGAGATGGATAAGATATGGTTATATTTATCCCTTCATTGAAGCATATGCAGGTATTGGTATGGTTGCCCAACTACAGCCTCTCGCAGTGGCACCATTTTCATTGTTTATCGGCACAGTTGGAGCAATTTCAGTTTTCAAAGCCGTTTACATCGACAAACGCCAGTTAAAGTGTGCCTGTGTAGGCGGCGATAGCAGTGTGCCACTTGGATTTGTATCGCTATCTGAAAACTTATTTATGATCGCGGGAGCATTGATTATGCTGCTGATGTAAAGGTATAGCTCTATTCGGCGGCCCCTTAACTGTTAAGATTAGACCTAGGATGCCAGCCCACACCTTTCTAATTCATATGTAACATTTTTCTGTCGTACTGGCATCAAGATAACCAGAACTGAGCAAACAATCTCAAAGGTTGTACAAAATAACACTAAAGTTTTTTCATTAAGTTTTATTGTTATGCTCTTGTGGTGGCTTTCGCCACCACTTTATTAGTCTTCAAGTTCCACCATATCTTTCGCTGCGATGTCACCAGATATTAGTTTTACCGTCGCGAAGTGATCATTTACAATTTTAGTAATTTGTACCGTTCCCACTTTTTCAATAGTGTACGGATCATCACCTTCACCCGGCGCAATTTCCTCATGGAATCTAATAACACTGTATTTTTGTCCAACCTCTGCACCATGTTTGGCACCAATACAAATCAGAGTTCGATCAGTAGACTGCTCAACCACTTGGCCCCTCATCATATTTTTGTGATAAAACGCAGTATTCGAACAGCCTGCTAAAAAGATACCGAATACAACAAGCAAAAGAATTTTCATATTGGATGTTTTCATCATTTTTTCCTCATCTAACTTATTAACTGAGCAAGCTCTTTGGAAGCTTACTTATTTTTCCGGCTTGCACCCGGAGGAACTTTGTGACAACTCCACGGTTTATGAGCAGCGTTGTCTTTAACATTCTGATCAACAAATTTGTAGTAACTTTCTTTAGTGTGCGTCCACCAATCATCATGAACATCGGCACCATGTTTGCGAATAACTTCCTCAATCCCATCAAGGTTTATATTTGCCGCATCATATGCTAGGTGTATTTCACCTTCTTTGATGTTGTAACTGACTTCATCTATACCAAAAAGCTGATCAATTTTTTTTACTAACTCGTCACAGTTTTCTTCTGTGACATTACTTAGTCTTAAATTTCGAACAACTAAATTCTGCTCTCTAACGCCAACTCTATGATCTAAATCGCTCATAATTTATCTCCTAATGTGAGTGCGAGTGTTGTTGTTTTTTGTCTTTCATTTCTGCCATTTTGTATTTCATTTGTGGCATCATGTTTTCCATCATTTCCAGATGATGTTCAGCCATCTTGATTTGCTTATGCATTGGCATTGCTTCCATGTTTTTGTGCATGGATTGCATCATCTTCATCATTGAGCGGTGATGTTCAGCCATCATCTGCTTTTGCTTTTCAGGATCTTTTTCAGCTTTAATGGTATGGACTTCCTTTTTCATTTCCATCATTTTTGAATGCATTTTTCCCATGTTCTCATGCGACATTGCCATGCCTTGATGCATATCCGATTTGTTCGCACCTTCATGTTTATTCTCATTGTTTTGAGCAAATAAGCTTGTGGCCGCCAATAGTGAGCTGACAAATAAAATTGATTTAGTTAACGTTTTCATGATTTTTACCTTCTATGTTCTTATTAAAATTTGGAATCCAACTTGGTGTCGATTCCATATAGCTATGGTACTCCGAACCAAACTCGGCAATAGCTTGTGTCTCTTCGCGTTTCGCTAGCTTGACGTAAACAACGACTAAGATTGGAAACATCGCAAGTGTTGGGATGGTCGGCCACTGCAATAAAAAGCCGAACATGATTAGAATGAAAGCTACGTACTGTGGGTGACGACACCTCGCGTACCATCCTGTAGTAGCCAATTGATGGTGTTTTTGCGCGTGATGCAATACGTTCCATGCTGAAGACAACATAAAGATACCTGCCACAATAAACACCATACTCGCTATATGAAATGGGTCCCAATGGGCATCACCTTCCAAACCAAAGAAAGTATGTAATAAGTGCCCATTTTCATGCGCAAAGAAGTTAACTTCTGGGTAATTTTCAGTTAACCATCCAGACAAAAAATAGATAGTTAAAGGAAAGCCATACATTTCAGTAAATAGGGCAACAATAAAGGCAGAGAACGCTCCTAGGCTTCGCCAATCAGTTGATGTTTTTGGTTTTACAAAACTAAAGGCAAAAAAGATAAAAATTGCTGAATTCAGTATCACCATTGACCATAAGCCATAATCATATGTCTCATTCATCACTGTTCTCCTTCTTATGCAATTCCTTGCGTCCTTCTTCTAACCCTTGTATGTAGCCATCGCGATAGGCTTCATTTTTATCCGTGAGTTCTTGAAAGCTCTCTTCCTTTTTGTCATCAGGCGCATGTGAATGATCGTGACCATGTTTGCCGTGACTGCCATGCATAAATACATGCATCAAAGGACATAACAGCAAAATTAAATAGGGAAGAAATTGCAGAACATGTTGTCCATGTTCAAAGATTAAAAAATAGGTGGCTGCGGCAATAAGCACCAATGCAGCCCAACCTGTGGGTGTAAACCAAAATTTAGGGTGCTCATTTTTCATGTTGGCCTCCTAAACGACTTTTAAGACACCGCGATACATTTGCATCTGACAATGAAACTCATGCTCTCCCGGTGATAAGTTCAATAAGGTAATTTGAGTAATTTCATTTAATTTAAGCTGCTCACTTATCTCCAATGATGGAATAAGCATTGTTTCAGCGCAGGGTGATTGATCTTTGCGCATAAACTTCAGAGTGACAGGCTGGCTAGCAGACACTTGAATTGAGGATGGTGAATACACGCCATCCCTCACTTCAATGAGTACTTCACTATCTTGAACAATTGTTTTATTGGGTTTGTATAGCCAAAACCACCAAACAATCATTGCAATTAACACTAAGCCTAATAAGTTAATTATCATCATTGTGATTCTCCAAATGCTTACTTTCTATGAGTTTTGGGCTTTAAAAAAGCGAAGTCGATTTGCATTTGACACTACGGTCAATGACGAAAACGCCATTGCAGCACCAGCAATTACAGGGCTAAGCAGAATGCCAAAGAAGGGGTATAGAACCCCCGCAGCAAAAGGAATCCCGGCTACGTTATAGACAAACGCGCCAAACAAGTTTTGTTTGATATTTCGTAAAGTCGCTTTGCTTACCGCGATGGCATCAGCAAGGCCATGAAGTGAACCACGCATCAGGGTAATATCCGCGCTTTCAATCGCAACGTCTGTACCTGTGCCTATAGCAAAACCAACATCAGCTAACGCTAGCGCCGGAGCATCGTTGATGCCATCACCTGTCATACCAACGATTTCGCCACTGCCTTGTAGCTCTTTCACCTTGTTGGCTTTGTCTTCTGGCAGCACTTCAGCAAAAAACTCGCTAATGCCCGCTTTTTTGGCAACAGCGGCAGCGGTTTCCTTGTTATCCCCCGTTAGCATGATGACGCGTATACCATTGGCCTGAAGACGTTGGATAGCAGAGATTGAGTCAGACTTGATTGGATCTGCAACAGCAATTATTGCGGCAAGCTCACCATCAACAGCAAAATACATAGGTGTTTTAGCTTCTTTTGCTAAAGACTGGGCTTTTCCAACAAAGCCAGTGAGGTCTATGCCTTTTAACTTCATTAGTTTATCGTTACCGAAAAGCAGGGCTTTATTGTTGCAGTTTGCTTCTACACCAAAACCCGTAATGGCGTTAAAGGCTTCAATTTTTAGTAACTCAATATCCTGATCTAACGCACTTTCAACAATCGCTTGCGCTAAAGGATGCTCTGAGCCGCTTTCTAAACTTGCTGCAAGCTGTAGTACGTCTTTTTCGTCAGTAGCTTTTGCTAAAATAATATCGGTTACCTTAGGTGCCCCTTCAGTAATAGTGCCCGTTTTATCTAAAATCATGGCAGTGATTTTAGAGGCGGTTTGCAGTGCCTCACCGTTGCGAATAAGCACTCCGGCTTCTGCTGCTTTTCCTACTCCCACCATGACAGACATGGGTGTTGCCAAGCCTAAAGCACACGGGCAGGCAATAATAAGCACAGTAGTTGCTGAAACGATGGCAAAAGCAATGGCTGGCTCAGGTCCAAAGTTAAGCCATGCTAGCGCACTTAACACAGAGGTAATCATCACGACAGGTACGAAAAAAGCTGAAATAACATCGGCCAAACGGCCAATCGGCGGTTTTGAATTTTGTGCTCGTTTCACCATATTGATGATTTGTGCAAGCGCCGTGTCTTTACCAACGCGTGTGGCTCTAAATAAAATCATGCCTGATTTGTTCAAAGTACCTGCGACAACCTCATCTTCTTCAGCTTTTTCAGCAGGCATAGGTTCGCCTGTCAGCATGGACTCATCAATAGAGGTGTGTCCTTCCAATACCACGCCATCGACGGGAATTTTTTCACCCGGTTTTACCTTCACAATATCGTTAAATAAAACCTGCTCAATACCTATCTGAACTTCTTTGTTGTCACGAACCACGGTTGCTGTTTTGGCTTGCAAGCCGATAAGACGTTTAATGGCCTCAGAGGTTTTACCTCTGGCTTTGATTTCTAATGCTAAACCTAAATCAATTAAGCCAATGATCATGGCGGTAGCTTCAAAATAAACATGCCGTGCCATCAATGGAACAGCGTCAGGTGCAAACACGACAACCATCGAATACAACCAAGCCGTGCCTGTTCCTAAAGCAATTAGGGTGTCCATATTGGCTGAATGATTTTTGAAGCTCTTCCATGCTCCTACATAGAAATGCTTGCCTGAAAAATACATAACACCAAAAGTTAAAATGCCTACAACCAACCAAGAAATTCGTTCAAGGTTTGTTTCAACCGTCATTTCTCCAACTACAATGCTGTAGATCATCAAAGGAACGCCGAGTGAAAGGGCAATAAACGTATCGCGCATTAGCTTCTTATAATATGCCCAATCAGCCGCCTCTTTCTCATCAAGCGCATCTGTTGCTGAGCTATCATCAATTGGCTTCGCGTTATACCCCACTGACTCAACAGCTTTGATCAATTCTTTTGTTTTAGCTGTCCCATAAACTGTTACTGTCCTATCAGCAAAATTCATTTCCGCACTGACGACTCCAAGAGTTGCCTTCAACGCCCCTTCAATTTTGCCTACACAGCTAGCACACCCAGCACCTTCAATGATAAGCTGTTGGTTATGTGATACTTTCTCCAACGTATTCTCCTTACTTTTACACGAAGAGGATTGAGCTTTTGCCTGACAGCAACAGCCTGATTCAGTTTTTATATTTGTGTTAGTAGCCACCCTTTTTCCTCCTATGCTTTTTTAATTTGCTCAAAGTTTTCGATGAGATGACAAACCATGTTTGCAGTCGGTGCTTTGTCTTCCATTTCTTCCCATCGAGAAAGCGCAGAAGACATTTTTCCTCGAAGTGCCAACATTGCTTGAAACTGCTTTTCTGTTTCTTCAAGCCGCTCTTTGATCAGGCTTCTGACTAATGGGCACGCACTTTTACCATCTTCAGATTCATTAATAATTTCCTTGATATCTGCAACGGAAAAACCAAGGTTTCTGGCACTTAAAATGAATTTAAGTCTCGATACTTCTTTATTCGAGTATGACTTGTAGCCGTTCACTGACTTAGCAGGTTTTAACAATCCTAATCTGGTGTAATAGCGCACCGTATCAGCAGTCGTTCCAAGGCTTTTTGCCAGCTCCGCAACTTTCATATTCACTCCTCAGTTTTTTAGCTAAGTTTGTACTCTCATCTTCAGCTTAGACCTGTGTCTAAGACACAGGTCAAGTACTAATTCTAGTGAATAAGCTAAAAACTAATTTTTTGGTAAAAGAGAAATCTCGGTCAAAATCGACAGCATTAAGTACTGTAAATAGCAATAGTTTGAGCATTTCCATAATGCCTTTCCAAATATCGTACTAATCGTTCAAAACAATTGGTTATTTAAACCAATGAAAAAATCATTCTATTTTGATGGGAGTGGCGAAAAAAAGACGCACTGTTCCCGTGATTAGCCAATAATTGGTGGACGATAAAGTAAGAGATGGATACCAGATTTTGGTAGGGGTGTACGCTGTAGAATTAGCTCAGAATGAATATTGCAAATACCTTCGTCTTGCGCTTCCACAAGATAGGCATTTAAATGAAAGCTTGCACAAAAAACACCTTCGCAGCAAAGACAATCACCAGCTTTACATTTTTCACATTCCTCATCAGCATGATTGTGCTTAGCATCTTGTGAATTTTCAGCGTGATAGTGACTATTGTCAATCATTGATTGATGATGCATATTTTTGCTTGGTTGCATAATATGCGTATCGGAAGAGTCCTTATGGTGTTCTTCACAATTCATTGGTTTGGCAACGGTAAATCCGTGCTGCGTAAGCAACACAGTTATCATCACTATTTTAAACCACTTGAAAAGTCCAAACATTTTAATTCCTTATTTATCACCTACAATATTAGCCACTTTATAAAAATAATTTTATGATCTTGATCAACCTTTGAACTAAAACCTAAACTTTTTACTTTTTACTTTTTACTTTTTACTTTTTACTTTTTACTTTTTACTTTTTACTTTTTTAAACAGCTTTAACTTCACAAGTATAAAAGGGGTGTCTAATTTATACTCATGAGATTGAAGCCAAGCATGAGCACCATTAAAAGAAATAAAAACCCTACGCTCATAACTAGGTATTGAGTAATGGATCATTTTTCCAATTGTTCAGCTTTAAGCGCAGTACTTTGCAACAATCGGTTCTATCCCGGGCACATCCAATTCCCGTTCATCAAAAGTGATAAAATGGCCTATTGTACGTCTTTCAATGGCGATGTTTTTTGCCTTGACTCTTTAACCTTAACCATTCGCCAACTTTACTTCTTAGCTGATATTCCACCTTGATAGGTATACACCAGACTGGCACCGACTGAAAACAAGAAGTAGCTTACTATTACTGCTCTTAGTTCTTTCCAAAAAAACTATTAGCTAGGCCTTTCCTAACATAACTAAAATGGTTTAAATCCCAAAAAACGAAAGCTACCATCAACATAGTTGCGGTAGCTCTCATCAAGTCAATATAGTATTTCTTCATATCAGAGCCAGAACTTGATACCTGCAACAAAAGCAGTATCACGAGTACTTTGCCCATTTAACTTCGCAAAGTCGGCTGTATTACCAAATTTATTTGTCCACTCAACGCCAACATAGGGAGCAAACTGGCGGGTAAACTCATAACGAACCCGAAAACCAATAGCACTGCTAGACAAGCCACTACCAAGGTTATTTTGGACGTCATCCTTACCGTAAAGCGTCAACTCTGCTCGTGGTTGAACAATTAACTTTTGAGTAAGTAATAGCTCATACTCAGCTTCGATCGAAAATGCACTATTACCTTGCTCTCCTAAATACGCAGTCATATCAATTTCAAACCAGTAGGGGGCTAGACCTTGTAAACCAAAAGCTAGCCATTTGCGGTTTTCACCTTCGTTATTGTAATCAAGTCGAATACCGACTTGTGTATCCCAATAAGCAGATATTGCGTGGCCCCATAGAAAATCTGTTTGGTTCTCCTCTAAATTACCTTCGCTAAAATCTCCTTCAGTTTTGATGACTAATCTATCAAAAGTAGTGCCATACCATGCCTGAAAGTCAAAAACACCTGCGTTTGTTTGCTCATTATATTCAAGACGATCCCCTAGTAGCGCGTAAAATGAATGCTCATCTGCCAAAGTCAGTCGTTTGTCGCTACTGAGTGCATAAGGGCCTTCAGTCAAAGTTGTACCTGCTGCATAAGCATGGGGGTCTCTAGCATCTTTAGGTGCATCTCCACCTTGTGCTTGCATTTTAGAATCACCCATCTCAGTCATCTCATCTTTTGCAGATACAGATACAGATACAGATACACTTATAAGGGGCAAACCTATTAATAATAGTCTTAACGTATTGGTTAGTATTAATTTTTTCATGATACAACTACCTCTCTAAACATACCTGCATCCATGTGGAATAATAAATGGCAATGCCATGCCCAGCGACCTACGTCATGAGGTGTTGTTAAAAAACTAATTCTTTGCGCTGGTTGTACAGGGATAGTATGGCGACGAACCTGTACATCACCTTTTTCATTCTCCAAATCGCTCCACATACCATGCAGGTGCATGGGATGTGTCATCATTGTATCGTTTTGTAAAATAACTCTTAAACGTTGATTATGCTTCATGTGAACTGGCGTGCTTTTTCCAAATTCCAAGCCATCAAATGACCAGCTATAACGCTCCATGTTTCCAGTTAAATGTAATTCAATTTCAGCCTCTGGCTCTTGCTGGTTTGTAATTCCCTCAAGAGAATGTAAATCTGCAAGTGTTAAAACACGGCGTCCATTTTTACGTAAACCTATACCGGGATCATCAAGGTTTGTTCTAGGCATATCAACACGCATATCAACAGAAGCTCCATACTCTGTTTTTGCATGACGCACTTTAGTGCTAGCAACAGCTAATGGGTTTTTAGTCATTCCATGTTTACTATGATCCATTGCCATCGCTCCATGACCCATTGCACTATGATCCATTTTATTAGAATTCATGCCCGACATACCTGCCGTATCAGCCATTGTAGAATGCACACTATCATGGGTCATATTGCCCATCATATCTGTCATCGTTAACCACTCAACGGGGTCTAAAGAAGGTACTGGTGCATCAACGTTAGGTGCCATTGATAAAGTACCTTTAGCATAACCTGAGCGATCCATGCTTTGTGCAAAAATCGTATATGCATCATTTTTTGGCTCGACAAGTACATCATAAGTTTCACCGGGACCAAATCTAAATTCATCTACTGTCACAGGTTCAACATTTTGTCCATCAGCTTGTACAACTGTTAACTTCAGCTCAGGTATTCTTACATCAAAAAACGTATTGCTAGAACCGTTAATAAATCTAAGCCTAACCTTTTCGCCAGCTTTAAACATTCCACGCCAGTTTGTCAAAGGCGCACAACCATTCATTAAAAAAGTCATTGCAGATGCTGATAAGTCTGCAAGATCTGTAGGGTTCATTCTCATTTTATTCCACATTTCCCGGCGTTGTAGCGCATTTGAAACGCTGCTATTTGAAATGTCATCAAAAAACTCTGGAACAGTAGGTTGATTAAAGTTAAATACATCGCTCTGTACTTTTAACTTGCGAAACAAATCCATTGGGTCATCATCAGTCCAATCAGACAATTGGATGACATGCTCATTGTCAGCACTAATAATATCCTTTTCTCTTGGCTCAATAATTAATGCGCCGTACATACCTGTCATTTCTTGAAAGCCACTGTGTGAGTGATACCAATATGTGCCGCTTTGTTGCAGCTTAAATTTATAAACAAAGGTTTCACCCGGCATTATACCTTTAAAGCTAATACCCGGTACGCCATCCATTTGATACGGAAGAATGATCCCATGCCAATGAATTGAACTCGGCACTGATAATTTATTAGTTACCCTGATAGTAACGTCATCACCTTCTCTGAGGCGCAAGGTAGGAGCTGGTATTGAGCCATTGATTGTTGTAGCCATTCTTACAACACCTGTGAAGTTTACGGGTGACTCATCTATCACTAAATCTATTACTTCTCCACTTAGTTCGGGCGCAGTACCTGTTGAAGTTCCAGCAATCAAAGATGAAGCTGCATGAAGAACACTTGGAAAAGCAGCTAATACACCGCCAGCAATTACACCTTGTACAAAGCGTCTACGTGGCGTAGAAACTTGATGTAATGGACTTTTAATTCTCATTTTGTACTCCGTTATTTAACCAATAAATTAATGTGACCAATGAATGTGCTTAATCTTCCATTCACCATTTTGTTTTTCCAGCACCATCGTTTCCATGCCTTGATAATCGCGTTCAACACCTTTATGAGTACCTGTAGTTTGACTACGCGACGCAGAGATAGCGGTATTTCCAAGTATCGTCACTTGATGTTCAAGTGTGTCGCTCTTCATCGCTGCTAAATACTTCATATCCGACAACATATGATGATGAGCATATTCATCAGCGCTCCTTTCAACGCGGCCTCCCTCGAAAATGGTGACATCATCCGCTAACTGCGCTCTAGCCTGTTTTTGATTGCCAGTTTCAAGTGCTTGATGAAATGCCAAAACAACTTTTGCGGCAGGGGTATCTATACCTTTAAACAAACCTTTGTCTTTGTTCTTATCACCATGAGCGTTTGCTGCGAAACTAAACGTCATTAATAAAACGAGTAATATATTTATTGTTTTCATTTTCATTCTCTCTTTTAGGTTTTAATTTGCAGGGCCAACAACACTAGTAAGCCCAGCCGTTACAGATAAAATGGCAAAAGCTACTACCATTTCTATCGAGATAGATTTAGATAAAGCCTCTCTGCCTTGACTATTTTTAAGTTGTGGAACGAGTATTAGTTTATGTTTAGCAGCAAGTGCCAAAATAGACACTACAAGGGCCAATTTAAACAACAGTATTTGTCCGTAACTTGAGCTTATTAGTGCATCAAGACTTCCGACCAATTGAATCACGAGCCAGAGGCCTGCTACCAACAATAGGCTCAATGTAAAACTTGCTTGTTTGCCAAAGCTTTCCATCAGCAAATGAAGTTCTGCATAACTTAGCTGATGGCAAGCCTGTTTTAATGGCAATAACGCCCCAAACCACCATGCCATAACGAGCACATGCAAAATAAGCAAGCCTTTTTCAATTGTGCCTAACTCAGAAATATGACCCAGTAACGTGAATGAGTATGCAAGGATTAATAAACTCAACATTAAAGCGCTTTGTTTTAAGTACGAGTTCACAGCGAGTTTGAACCTTAAAGCTAAAGCGATTATTGCGGTAACTAGCCCAAGCGCTCGAAGCAAAGCTCCAGTGCCGACAGAGGAGTCCCACATAATAGCCAATATATCAGCGTCTATCGCCCCCTGAATTCCCTCTTCTGCCATTGCACCAGTACTGGCAAAGAACCAAGTAATATTAGCGATCAAAGCCATAACTATATAAGTTCTTGTCCACGTTAAATTCGCTATTACAGCATTAGTATGAGATTCATTATTCTCAAATATTTGCCTGAAAAATGTATAACCTGCAATACAGGCAAAGCCGACGTAAAATACAATTTTTGACAGTACAATGACTGTATTCCAGATATACATTTCCATATCAATCACACCGCCTATTTTAGTGAACCATAAAGCCGAAGCTATGTTTCATTTTATGACCATCGTTACCTAAGAAGGTTACATCCACAGCGTAGTTTGCAGGAGCTAATTTAGGTAGTTTCCATGTAAATTTGCTAGTAGCGACTTTAGAAGGCTCGAATCCAAATTTAAATTCTTCGCCTTGTTTATTGGCCAATGAAACTTTTACAACCCGTACCTCTTTGGTGAACACCAAAGTTAACTCTTCTGGAGGATTCATTAGCATTGCATTATCAGCAGGCACACTTTTTTCAAGATGCACATGCGCAAATACCGCACTACTAAAAACGACACTGATTACGGTTAAAAATTTAATTAGTTTTTTCATATTTACCTCTATTTTAGTTTATTGAAATTGCTATTTATGGTTTCTTAACTTCGCTAAGCATTACTTTTTAGCTCCGCCTTAGAAAGCTCCTTGTTAAAGGCGTTTAATTCTGGCTTTTTAACGATTGAGTAAATTACTGGGAGCACAATAAGAGTGAGTAGCACAGCACTTGTCATTCCGCCTACCATAGGTGCAGCAATACGACTCATAATCTCCGAACCTGTTCCTGTACCATATAAAATGGGCATCAAGCCGATAATGATTGTTGCAACTGTCATCATTACTGGACGAACTCGTAAGCCTGCACCGTGCAATAATGCATCTTGATATGCATCATCAGAGATAGGTTCAGCTCGCTCTTCAGCTTTTTCCTTAAGCTCAGCAAGTGCCTGATTGAGATAAACCAACATTATCACACCAATCTCAACCGCTACCCCAGCTAGAGCAATAAAGCCCACGCCAACAGCCACAGAGAAGTTAAACCCTTCCAGATACATCAACCATAAGCCACCAATCATCGCCATCGGCAAGGTAACGATAATGATAGCCACCTCACTAAACGCTCTGAAGTTTAAGTAAAGTAGAATAACAATAATGGCGAGTGTTAAAGGCAATACATAGGTGAGCTTTTCTTTCGCTCTTTCCATATATTCGTATTGCCCAGCCCAAGTAATTGAATAACCTGCTGGTAGTTTTAGATTATTAGCCAAGTGTATTTTTGCACTTTCAACATAAGTACCTACGTCAACACCGTCTATATCGATAAACGTCCAGCCATTTAAACGAGCATTTTCACTCTTAATTCCCGGCGGACCGTTCTCAACTCGAATATCTGCGACATCACCTAGTGCAATGCGTTGACCACTTGGTGTTACAACAGGTAATCGTGATAGCTGCTCAGGAGAGTCTCGATAGTCTTGCGGATAGCGTAAGTTAACAGGGTAACGCTCTTGACCTTCTACCGTTTGGGTAACGTTCATACCACCAATAGCTGTAGAAACCACTTGTTGAACATCTTCGATGTTTAACCCAAAGCGACTTGCCTTATCGCGTGAAATATCAACCTTGATATATCGTCCACCTGCAACTCGCTCTGAGTAAACTGATGCTGTGCCTGTAACTTCGGGTAAAATTTGCTCTATTTGTTGGCCGATTTCCTGAATCACATCAAGCTCTGGTCCGGCGACTTTAATACCCACAGGCGTTTTTATGCCTGTTGCTAACATGTCGATTCGGGTCTTGATTGGCATAACCCAAGCATTCGTTAAGCCCGGAAACTTAACCAATTTATCAAACTCAGCTTTTAACGATTCAGTAGTCACCCCCTCTCGCCACTGCTCTTGTGGCTTCAATTGAATAAAGGTTTCAATCATGGTTAAAGGTGCAGGATCGGTTGCAGTTTCAGCTCTTCCTACTTTACCAAATACAGTTTCAACTTCTGGCACAGTGCGAATAAGCTTGTCTGTTTGCTGCAATAACTCCCTTGCTTTACCAATTGAAATACCGGGATAGGTAGTAGGCATATACATGAGATCGCCTTCATCCAATGGCGGAATGAATTCACTACCAATTTTATCGACAGGCCAAAAGCCAACGATAGTCACTAATATTGCTGCTACTATTGTCGATTTTGGAAACTTCATGACTTGCTTTAAAACAGGCATGTAGATAGCAATCAATAATCGGTTTAACGGGTTTTTCTTTTCAGAAACAACTTTGCCTCGAATAAAGTAGCCCATCAAAACAGGCACCAATGTGATCGCCAAACCTGCTGATGCCGCCATTGCATAGGTTTTTGTATAGGCGAGCGGAGAGAACATTCTTCCTTCTTGCGCTTCCAAGATAAATACAGGTAAGAATGAGACTGTAATGATCAGTAAGCTAAAAAATAGTGCAGGGCCTACTTCACTCGCAGCCTTAGCAACAATTTGCCAGCGATTTTCATCTGTTAGTGGTGTTTTCTCCATATGCTTGTGCATATTTTCAATCATCACTATTGCACCATCAGTCATCGCACCAATCGCAATAGCGATACCGCCTAAAGACATAATGTTGGCATTGATGCCTTGCATATACATGATAATGAACGACACCAAGATACCTAATGGCAGAGTAACAACTGCCACAATAGATGAGCGAAGATGAAATAGGAAAGCCACACAGACAATAGCAACGACTGCAAGCTCCTCTAGCAACTTGCTCCAAAGATTATCAACAGCACGATCTATTAACTTCGATCTGTCATAAACAGGGACAATCTCCACCCCCTCTGGTAGAGAAGATTTAAGCGATTCAAGTTTTTCTTTTACCCCGTTTATGGTTTGTTGAGCGTTTTCACCAAAGCGCATAACGACAACACCACCAACAACTTCTCCTTCACCATTTAGCTCTGCGATACCACGGCGCATTTGAGGCCCTAAATTAACGGTAGCAACATCACCAATACGCAATGGCGTGCCTTGTTCGTTAATACCAAGTGGAATTTTCTCAATGTCTCCAACTGATTGAATATACCCCGTAGCAGTAACCATATACTCAGCTTCCGCCATTTCCACAACAGATGCGCCCGTTTCTTTATTGCCTCGTTTAAGTGCCATTTGGATATGACTTAACGGCACGTTATAAGCTCTGAGCTTGTCGGGATCGACTTGTACCTGATATTGCTTAACCATACCGCCAACGGCGGAAACCTCAGACACGCCCGGAACAGTTTGCAATTCATACTTTAAAAACCAGTCTTGAATACTTCTTAATTGGCTTAGATCATGGTTTCCTGACTTATCTGTTAAAGCGTAGATGTATACCCAACCCACACCTGTCGCATCAGGTCCTAATTGTGGTTTTGCCGAATCAGGCAGGCTTGATGCTACTTGGCTTAAGTATTCAAGTACTCTGCTTCTAGCCCAATACAAATCAGTATCATCATCAAAAATGATATAGACGTAGGAATCACCAAAAAATGAGTAACCACGAACAGTTTGCGCTCCCGGTACTGACAACATGGCTGTAGTAAGGGGAAACGTCACTTGATCTTGCACTACTTGTGGTGCCTGTCCCGGATAGCTCGTCTTAATTATCACCTGCACATCAGAAAGATCGGGGAGTGCATCTACTGGCGTTTTTTGTAATGAATACAAACCACCAAACGCGATAATTAAGGTAATCAACAAAACAAAGAAACGATTGCCGATAGACCATCTAATAATTGATTCAATCATTATTTTTCTCCCACTTAATGATTAGAATGATCAACAGCAGCTTTATTTTCCTTGCCGTGTTGTTCATCTGATTCAAGAGAAATGTCAGTGATAACTAAGTCATCTCTAACCTCAAAAGTGAAAGTGACATTATCACCGACATTGAAATCAACCATTTCTATATTGTCCGCGATGATAAAATCCATCGTCGCAGCAGGTCTATCCCATTTCTCTATTGGGCCTCTGCTAATATTTAGAATCCGTGTATCAATATCAATCGCATTGATCAAACCAGATACTGTTGCTGATGATACTTCAGGCTCACTCATGATATGAATTCCAGTAATTTCATATCCACCGTCTTCGGTTTTGCTCACTTCAAAGTGCAAAGATTGACCTGACTTTAATGAGTCAATATCGACTTTTTCAGCCACAGTAAAATCCATAACCATTTCAGGCCAATCCCAAGCTTCAGCAGGGCCATGTGAAATATTAACCATGCGGTGCCCTGCCATAACACTATTAACATCCCCTTGCATCCAAACAGAGTTAGGCACTTCATCATGAGTCATTCGTTTAAAGTCAGAGCTTTTACTTGATTCAGAATCAATCAAGAATTGGGCAGATGTCACCACAACGTCATCTTCATTTAAGCCGTCTAATATTTCGATGCTGTCGATATCAACCCGGCCAATAGTCACTTCAATAGATTTAAATTGCCCATCACCTAACGCAAGTACTACTCTGTCCTGTTTACCTGTTCTAATAACGGCTTCTTTAGGCACGAGGATGGTGCTATCAGCTTGATTAGCGTGAATAGAGACTTGTGCAAACATATTTGGTTTTAATTGATAGTCTGTGTTATCAAATTTCAATCTCACTCGGAGTGTGCGTGTTTTACTGTTCAATGTTGGATAAACATAATCAACGACACCAGCCCAGTCCTCACCGGGTAAATAATCCAGTGTCATTGATACAGGAAGTCCTTTTTTAATTAAGGCTGCGTCACGTTCAAACACTTCTGCTTCAACCCAAACTTGATCTAGCTGGCCAATGCTTAATAAGGTGTTTCCCGGCTTTACATAAAAACCTTCTCTAACCTTCAAACCATCGACAACACCTGCTTGTGGTGAATAAAAGGTAATTGTTTGCTGAACCTTTCGTGTTTGCTCTAATTCTTTAATAAAGTCTGCTGAAAGCTGTAACGCTTTTAGGCGATCTTTGGCTGCTGAAATTAAAGAACTATTGTTGCGCTTTAACGCTATTAACAGCTCTTCCTGAGCATTAACTAACTGAGGAGAATATAGTGTATAAAGAGGCTGCCCTTTCTCTACAGGGTTACCTGCTGCTTTGATGTAAAGTTTATCAATCCAGCCATCAACCCGTGGGTGGATATGAATTAGCTTATCTTCATCATATTGAACATAACCTACCGTTGAGATTTCAGTATGCATATTTTTCAGTTCAACAGGTGCAGTGCGAACCCCAAGGTTATTCACTACATGAGGCGCAATTTTTACTGCTCCGGGGCCAAAGTCATCACCAGATGATCCTTCCTCATACACTGGAATTAGATCCATCCCCATAGGCGACTTACCGGGCTTGTCCCGGCGGTAATTAGAATCCATCGGTGCAACCCAATACAGAGGCTTTTTTTCTCCTGATGTTGCTTCATTACTATTACTGTTTGAGCCAGTACCTTGATATAAACTCAATGCTCCAGCACCAAGTGCTGCCCCAATGATGATGGCAATAATTGTTTTTGTATTCGTTGACATTATTTTTCTCCAAATTGCTGACTGGATAAGTGCTGATTAGTTTTGTGTGAAGTTTGCATCGACTTATGTTCAGCATTTGAGTTAGATTGAGAATGCGCAAAGAAATAGTTGATACGAGCAACTGTTTTAAGTGCGTCAACATCAATTCTTAAAGCTGATATTCTGGTATTTAATTCGGCAATTCTTGCTCGAACAACTTCGGCAAAATCGCCATCATCATTTGTGTAGGCTGTCAATGACGCTTCTGCTTGGTCATGAGTTTGTTTAAGGAGTTGTTCTTGATAGATAGATTGTCTATCTGATAAGCGTTTAAGCTGTCTTAGTTCTTTTTCTAAAACACTGATCATTTGCTTTGTCAGTAATAGTTTCTCGGTTTTAATAGTCTCTGAATCTGCAATAGAAGCTGCAACTTGCTTATCTTGTCTGTTCTCGGTAAACAAGGGTAAATCAAACGTTACCCCAACAGAAAATAAATCAGCTCGGCTATCACCAGAGGGCATATTGTCGCGATAGGCATAACTAGCATTAACACCCCATTGCGGCTCATATTGCTGTTTGGCTAACTCAATTCCTTTTTCTGAAGCTTTGCGTTTTATATCAATCGCAAGTATGGCTGGGTGATTCGAAAGCTCCTGAGCCAATAGATTTCTTGAGTAATTAGATGCTTTTAGGACTGTTGGATTATTCAATTGAATCGAAGGCAATTCTTTTGAGACGCTAAACTCTAATGGTTGCGCGTCAAAGTTGAATGATTCATTCAAACGATCCGCATCGTAAATATGAAGCCACTCATTGAGACGAGCGATTGTCGTTTCTAGTTTCTGCTTTTGCGAAGTTAATCTGTCATCTAACTGCACGATTTCCAACTGAGCACGAATAACATCTTGCTGTCTAGTTTTACCAACAACGTTTGAATAGCTAGCTTTAGCCACTTCCGCCATCTGCTCAAAGAGAGACCAATCATCTTCAATCAATTTAATAGTTTGTTGGGCTAAGTAAGCATCTAACCAAAGTTGTGACACTTGGCTTTTCAACTTAGCTTTACGATCCTCTCGTAACAGTGGAAATTTCGTGGACTCAATTTGTAACTGGTCTTTCTTGATCTCTAGACTGTCGCCTCTCGGAAACATTTGAGAGACGCCAACCTTTAGCTGAGTCATTCCTTCCTGATCTAAATCCCAAGTATCTGTTGGTAAATTCATTATCCCTAGCGATACTTTCGGATCAGGCAAAGTACCTGAAGCAATACTTCTATTTTCAACTGCACTTTGTTTCAATCGGCTACCATGAAGCCAAGGATCATTTTGCTGAGCTAAGGTGATAGCTTGTTCAAGCGACACTACTTTCTCAGCTTGAGCTGAGAATACAGATAAGCCGAGTATTAATGCAGTTGAAAGTGAAGTAAGGTTTGAAGAGTTCAATTTCATTAGAATTGCTCCTCGTATGTCTTAACTTTTGCATAGACTTTGCTCGTTCCATCTTTAAATAGAATTAACACGTTGTATGGCATAAAGCGGTCATCGACTTCCATACCGGGAGAGC
Organism: Pseudoalteromonas sp. 10-33; assembly: GCF_001469195.1. Classification (NCBI taxonomy): domain Bacteria; kingdom Pseudomonadati; phylum Pseudomonadota; class Gammaproteobacteria; order Alteromonadales; family Pseudoalteromonadaceae; genus Pseudoalteromonas; species Pseudoalteromonas sp. 10-33. Next base: position 118,721 of record NZ_LOFI01000024.1, read on the forward strand.
CAACTGGCATTGCTGGAACTGAAAGCCCAATCGCATTGGGATGTTCTTCTGATAAGAACTGCTGAATAAATTTAGCAGGTATATGACCTTCAAAGGCAAATCCATTTCTACTCACTGCCGTGTGGCATGAACGGTAATTAGGTTTGATACCATACTTAGTTTTGATGTTGCCGATGTTTCGGAAATCTTTGGAATGCGCAACGATCCCTTTGTCTTCAATATGAGTTATCCATTTTTTACAACACCCACAAGTAGGGGTTTTATAAACGATTAACTCCAAAGGTGTTACGTCGTTATTGTGTGCATGGTTATGTTCGTTGGCGTTTGCAAACGCAGGTGAAAGCAGCATTACTACTGCTATTTTTAAATACTTATTGATCATTTTTGCCCCCAGACATCGCTGGAAAATATCTATAGCGCTACGACGCTATATTGACTAACAGAAAAATTAATTACATGTGCGAGAAATTTGGACGCACTAATCCTGTATTAGGCAAAAATTGGTGGACGATAAAGGGAAGTGGAAATTGAATGAGGTTGTTTAGATTGCAGAGCAGCTACAGATTCACTGAATATTTGAATATCTGTCGAATCAATACTGGAATTTAGGACTGTCGTAGATGAGCAAGCATTTGCAGGACAAATACATTCAACGTCACAACAATCTTCTGATTGACCATTACTGCTTTTATTCATATCCCCATGATTCATTCCTTCATGATGACTCATTTTGGAATGATCCATGTTCATGTGTGATTCGTGAGAACCTGATGACATTTCACAAGACATAGCAGTATAAGCCAATGCTTGCCCAACAAAGGCAAACAGCATAGCTACAACAACTAAGACTTTTGAAAGTGGTTTAAACATAAAGTTCTCTTAAGAAAAATACCATCACAATACTAAATTAAAGTCATATCTAAGTAAATGATAAACCGTGGTGCTTTTAAAAATTTTGATTAATACAGGAGAATAGTGAATATAGTCGAGAAAAAATAACTAATTAATCACCAGTATGAGAGCAACAATTATGTCCTTCCTGAATTGGTGGACACTTTACTGTTCCATATGAACAGTAAACACAGCAGTCACCCTTTAATGGTTTTAACAAAACTTTGCACGATTCACATTCATAATACCACTGACAAGCGTTTGTCGGCATTTCTTCAATTTTACTATACCCACATTCTGGACATGTAATAGTCGACTTTAGCTCTATACGTTGCATGTTTGCTCCCTTACTGGTTTTACGATATCCAAAACCGACATAACGACCATTAAGCAAATACCAAAGTAAAATAGGTATGTGCTCCAATCATATTGCCAAAGAGGATAAAGCGTTAATAGCACTGCTACAGGCCCAAGAATGCTGAAGGCAGCTCTGGTATGGCTTTTATTTTTGTGCCAGTTGTATAAGTTTACTAGTAGCGCCAGAGTTGCAAATATAGGTAACAAGGTATTTACAGCAATCCCCTCAAAATGAGAAAGAAAACCTAACCCCAACGCTGATGCTAATGAACCAAGTGCAGGGAAACACCCTGTACAACTAAGTGCTGCAAGCCAAACCCCGCCTGAGCCAACTTTATCTAAAATTTTATTTATCATTTGAAAGTCTATTGGTTGATATTACCAGCACTTTAAACTCCGTACATGAGTACGGAGTCAATCATTTTAATGAATCAATAATAGGGCAATATGTTGGATCATCGTTTTGTATACAGGTATTTGTCATATCCACAATTACTTTCTCTAAACGTTGAAGGTCGCTAATTTTTTCTCGAATGATTGCTAACTTTTGTCGGCTTAATAACTCAATTTGAGCGCAGTCGTTGTCCATAGACATTAGCGATTTAATTTCTTTTAACGTAAAGCCGAGCATTTTGGCTTTTGTGATGAACCTAAGTTGTCCTGCTATTGTTTCGTCATATTGTCTATAACCTGATATTGGTTTTGTAGGTTGTGTAATAAGTCCTTCTCGCTCATAAAAACGAATGGTTTCTACGTTTAAATTTAATGATTGTGCTAATTTACCAATGGTTTTCATAATTGCCTTTGCGACTAAGAATAGCTCAAAGCAGAATTTAGATTAACTATCCAACGACTTAATAATACCGCATCCTTCAATGGTATTATCAGAATTGCATGTACTTGCCATATGTTGTAATTCATTTTTTAAGGCCTTTAATTCTTTCATGCGTTTGTTGACTAAATTTAATTGCTGCTTAATCAATTCATTCACACTAGAGCAGCTTTCTTCTGGCTTATTCTTTAATTCAATAAGACGTTTGATATCATCAAGAGATATATCGAGGCTGCGACAATGCTTAACGAATTCCAGCTCTTTTAACGCCTTATTGGAATACAACCTAAAGTTACCCTCAGAGCGCTCAGGATCTGAAAGCAACCCTTCTCTTTCATAATACCTAATTGTTTGTATTGAACAGCCTGATGTTTTCGATAATTCGCCAATTTTCATAAACCTTTCCAATAAACTTGACTCTATAGTTACTATAGGTTTTATAGTTAAAGCATACAAGTTAATAAGGGGTAAAAATGTGTGATAAGTATCTAACCAAGACCAGCATAGTCAATTTTGAACACAAAAATATCCAATCCCTCATAAATCAACGAAGGTGGAAAAGCTTGGATGATTTCAACAAAATTGGTGCGGCCTACCAATTTGTTAAAGATGAAATATTATTTGGCTACAATGAAAGCGATGACATTTCTGCAAGCAATGTTTTAGCGGATGGTTACGGACAATGTAATACCAAAGGTAACTTACTGATGGCCTTGTTACGAGGGTTAGGTATTCAATGCCGATTTCACGGGTTCACCATTGCTCAGCAATTGCAAAAAGGTGCTATTCCAACGTATGTCTTTTGGTTAGCGCCGAAATACATTATCCACAGTTGGGTAGAGGTTTACTTTGATGGACGTTGGATCAACTTAGAAGGCTTTATCTTGGATGAGCAATATCTCACTTCGTTACAACAGAAATTTAGCGAAGAAAAAGATAACTTTTGTGGTTATGGTGTTGCGACAAAATGCTTCTCTACTCCAGATATAAATTGGCGCGGAACTGATACCTATATTCAAAAAGAAGGTATTCATGATGATTTCGGACTTTATGACTCTCCTGATAAGTTCTACCAAGAAAAAGGCACTAATTTGTCAGGCGTTAAACGTTGGATGTATCAACGAGTGATCCGTCACCTGATCAACTTCAATGTCGCCAACATTAGAAAGACGACAGTACTGGAGGTGCAAAATGCACAACCATAATCATAGTCATCAACATGGTAAAGATGACCGTATTGGTTGGGCATTTTTCCTTAATGTGACATTCACTATTATAGAATTTATAGGTGGTTGGCTCACTAACAGTACGGCGATAATGGCAGATGCAGTTCACGATCTTGGTGATAGTCTTTCAATAGGTTTTGCGTGGATTTTAAGTCGTTTTTCAGATAAAGAAGCATCAGATAAGTTTAGTTATGGTTATCGTAGACTTACACTCTTTGGCGCATTGATAAACAGTATTGTTTTAATCATTGGCTCAATTTGGATTTTATTTGAAGCAATTCCAAGGCTGTCCAATCCTGAAATGCCTGTTGTCGAGGGGATGTTAGGGCTAGCGATACTCGGCGTTGCCGTTAACGGATATGCTGTATTAAAATTAAAAGCTGGAGAAACCTTAAATGAAAAAGTACTTACATGGCACTTGCTTGAAGACGTACTTGGCTGGGTTGCTGTGCTTATTGTATCTATTGTGCTGTTATTTGTAGATTTGCCCATTTTAGATCCGTTACTATCTATTGGCTTCACATTGTTTATCTTGTTCAATGTTTTTAAAAATCTGAAATCAACAATTGTCTTGTTTCTTCAGGCCGCGCCAGATGAAGAAACTCAAGAAAGTATAAAAGAGTCGCTAACTAACCTTCCAGAAGTTAATGGCGTACATCATCTGCATTTTTGGTCGTTAGATGGCGAAAGTCACGTATTAACCGCTCACATAGAATTAGTCGAAAAAATTGACGTTGATGAATTAATTAAACTTAAGGAACAAGTGGCTAAGAGACTTTCTGCCTATCGCTTGTCTCATACAACCATTGAATTTGAGTTTCCTAAAGAGACTTGCCGAGATGATGCGAATTAAACTTTAAAAATTAAAATAAAAAGATTAAATATAAAAGCAGCTTAAACATAAATTAAGCTGCTTTTTTGTTTTTAAATTTCGTCAGATTGCTGTTTACTGCTCTCAGCGCCATGCGCCCATTGATATAAAATAGGCAATACAAACAAAGTTAAAATTGTAGAAGATATAATACCGCCGATAACAACTGTTGCTAGTGGTCGTTGCACTTCTGCACCAATTCCAGTGTTTAACGCCATTGGAATAAAACCTAAACTTGCGACCAGTGCCGTCATTAAAATAGGTCTTAAACGAATGATGGCACCTTCAATGATCGCTACGTAAAGGTCGCCTTTTTCATGCCAAAGATCTCGAATAAAAGCCAACATAACCAAGCCATTTAATACGGCAACACCTGACAATGCTATGAAGCCGACACCTGCCGAAATAGATAAAGGCATGTCTCTTAAATAAAGAGAAATTACGCCCCCAGTTAATGCTAACGGTACACCACTGAAAATGATCAATGCATCTTTTAATGAACCAAATGCAATAACCAAAATACCTAAGATAACAATTAGTGTGATCGGCACAACTAAGCTTAATCTTTTACTCGCTGACTCTAGCTGTTCAAAGGTTCCGCCATAATCAAGCCAGTATCCTGCTGGAATTTCTCCTTCCTGATTAATTTTAGCTTTCACTTCTTTGACAAAACCGCCTAAATCTCTACCACGAACATTGACGGTAACCACAACTCTTCTTTTACCGCTCTCACGGCTAATTTGAGCAGGTAAAGACTCAGATTTAAGCTCTGCAACTTCTTCAAGTGGCACATAGTTACCATTCTCAAGTGGAAGCGGCAGAAATTTCAAACCATCAATATCCGTTCTAGTTTGCTCCGGTAGACGAACAACTAACTCAAATCGTCTGTCTCCTTCATAAATGATCCCCGCAGATTCCCCCCCTATTGCAGTGGCAACCCAATCTTGCAATTCGGTAACGTTCAATCCATACCTACCAAGTGCTTCGCGTTTAGGGATTACCGATAAAGATGGAACACCTGTGACTTGTTCCATTCTGGCATCTGCTGCACCATCTACGGTTTTCACAATATTTAGAATATCTTTTGCGGTAAGTAATAACCGATCCAAATCATCGCCAAATACTTTGATGCCCACATCAGCTCTAACGCCAGAAATCAATTCATTGAAACGCATTTGAATAGGCTGAGTGAATTCATAGTTGTTGCCCGGAATGTTTTTCAGTACCTCTTCCATTTCTTCAACTAATTCACTCTTTGGCTTTGAAGGTTCGGCCCAATCTTTACGTGGTTTTAAAATAACAAAGATATCAGCAATACTCGGTGGCATTGGATCAGTTGCTACTTCTGGTGTGCCGATGCGCGAGAATACTTTATCAACTTCAGGAAACGCTTTAATACGTTGCTCAAGTACTTCTTGCATTTCTACTGATTGCTCTAGGCCAGTCGATGGAATTCTTAATGCCTGTAGTGCAATATCACCTTCATTTAATTGAGGAACAAATTCTGTCCCAAGCGTAGTTGCTAACCAAAGGCTATACCCCATTAACAGCGTTGAGAATGAAACAATAATCCAACGAAATTTCATCGCCATTTTTAACAATGGTTCATAAATAGACTTGGTTGAACGAATAACTACACTTTCTTTTTCGCTGATTTTACCTTTCATAAACACAGCTACAGCAGCAGGAACCAGTGTAACTGAAAGGATCATTGCGGAAATTAACGCCATAACGACAGTTGCCGCCATAGGGTGGAACATTTTCCCTTCAACGCCAGTTAGCGTGAAAATGGGGATGTAAACAACAGTGATAATTGCCACACCAAACAAGCTTGGACGTATCACTTCTGAAGTGGCTTCAAAAACGGTATTTAGGCGTTCTCTTAAGTCTTGCCTATGACCGTTGTGTTGGGCCTGTGCTAACCTACGGACAGAGTTTTCAACGATGATTACAGCCCCGTCCACTATCAAGCCAAAGTCCAATGCGCCGAGACTCATTAAATTGGCAGATACTCCTGCTTGCACCATACCTGTGATTGTCATTAACATGGAAATAGGGATAACAGCAGCGGTAATGAGAGCTGCACGTAAATTTCCAAGTAGAATAAATAACACAACAATAACTAAAAGCGCACCTTCAACGAGGTTTTTGGTAACGGTTGCAATCGCTTTATCTACTAATGTTGTTCTGTCGTAAACAGGCTCAGCGGTAATGCCCTTTGGCAGAGATTTTTGTATTTCGCTGAGCTTCTGTTCAACTGCTAAGGCAACGGTGCGAGAATTCTCACCAATCAGCATCATGGTTGTACCAAGCACTGTCTCAATGCCATTACGAGTAGCAGCCCCTGTTCTAAGTTCTTTGCCAATAGCAACATTGGCAACATCACTTATTTTTACAGGAATACCATTGTTCTTTTTGATGATGACATTGAGGATCTCATCTATTGTCTCAAGTTGCCCAATGGAGCGCACTAACACTTGCTGTCCGTTTTGTTCGATATAACCTGCGCCACGGTTGTCATTGTTTTTACGTAATGCATCAGATATTTCTTCAAAGGTTACCTGATGAAAAAGTAATTTTTCGGGTTTAGGCGTTATGTGATATTGCTTGTTGTAGCCGCCGATACTGTTGACCTCAATGACGCCTTTAACTTGAGCCAATTGCGGTTTAATGATCCAGTCTTGTATTTCTCTTAAGGCAATAGCGGTATAAGGCTCTCCATTAGGCATTTTAGCGTCAGGAGAAGCTTGTACGGTATACATAAATATTTCGCCAAGCCCTGTCGAAATAGGACCCATTTCTGGCTCTAAGCCAGAGGGAATAACGCCTTTTATCGCAGCTAATCTTGCATTGATTAAGTTGCGAGCAAAATAAATATCGGTTCCCTCTTCAAAGATAACGGTTACTTGAGATAATCCATATCTTGACAGGGAGCGGGTGTGAGACAGCTTTGGCAATCCGGCTAAGGCTGTTTCTACAGGAAAGGTCACCCTTTGTTCCGCTTCCAAAGGTGAATAACCGGGGGCAGAAGTGTTTATTTGTACCTGCACGTTTGTTATATCTGGAACAGCATCAATGGGAAGTTTTTGATAACTCCACATACCAACGCCGATGATTACCATCAGCAAGCTTAATACTAAATAGCGCCTATTTATTGCAAGACGCAAAATTGATTCAATCATATTGCGTCTCCTAATCGTCGTCTTCTACTTCAGATTTCAATATATCTGCTTTTATCAGATAACTGTTTTTGTTTACATATTCAGTGTCTTTACTGAGGCCACCAATAACCTCGATATAGTTCTTATCTGAACGTCCTAATACAAGCGGTGCAAATTCGTACTCTTCATCTTCTTTAACAAATACACCTAATTGTCCCCCCAGTTCTTGGATAGCAACTTTCTCAACGGCTAAATCCACCTTGAATTGATTTATTTTGACGTTGCCTTTTAATAATTGACCTGACGTTAGCTTTAACTCAGTGTTGTTTAATCGTACCCGTGCCAATACATAAGGTTGGTCTTTAGCTGGAATAATATTAGTGATGACTGAACTGAATGCGTGTTCACCTTGCTCAATATCAACATGCTGACCGACTTTGATTTGATTATATTGGCTGGTAAACACCTTAAATTCAGCCCACAAGGTGTCAAAATTGACGATTTCAAACAAGCTAGTGTTTTGCGTGATACCGCCAACATTTCCATTTCTCTGTAAAACTACCCCAGAAACAGGGGACGTTATTTTATAGGTATTTAAGCTTTCGTTAGATTCAATAACGGCCAATAGATCTCCTTTTTTTACCTTATCACCAACAGTGGAGTTAATTGTCTTTATAACGCCGTTATATCTAGCGCCAACTTGAAATAATTGTTCAGCGCCTATCGTCGTAGCGCCGTATACAGGGATAGTTTGGTTCAACGTTTTTGAAGCTAAATAGGCTGTTTCAACACCAAGCCTTTTTGCCATGTTATTGTTTATTTTGCTAATGCCTTCTTCGCCTTCATGTTCATCTTCACTAGCGATAACACTTTGAATGGGTGATAGATACCCAATAAAAATCAATAGTGCGAGTAAATAGTTTTTCATTTTGAATTCCTAAACGATTCAGTTAATAACTGAATCAATAAATTGTTATTAAACTTAAAGTGATGTTTATTTAGAGTGACAGCGCTTCGTTTGTTAGTTTTTCTATCTCTGCGCCATAAATTAGGGCAGCAGATGCCGCATCAATGAGGGTTCGCCGAGCATTTAACAGCTCTTGTCTAGCCGATACATAATCAAGATATCCATATCGACCTTTTTGATAGGCGTCTTGAGTATCTTCCAGTGCATCTTCAAGCATTGGGATAACCGACTGCTTTAATGAATTAGCTGTTAATATGGCTTGTTTTCTATTGGAGTATGCTCGTAGTAAGTGATTTCTAAACCTCAACTTAGTCGCCTCTTTCTCTATGGCAACTTGGTCACGCTCTGCTAGCGCACTAGCGATTGCACCAGAATTTCGCTTTTCAGCAAACAAAGGTAAGCTAAAGCCAGCGACCAGTACCGTATCATTGACTTCTTGAGAGCGCCTAACACCAACAGACCATTTGATATTGGCCGTTGACTCTGTTTTAGCCAACTGTAATTCGGCCTCTTTTAGTCGCTGCTCACTTGCATAAACTTGAATAGCAGGGTTTTTCTCTAATTTCGCAAAGAGACTACTAAAATCACTATCATTGCCAAACTGAAACAGATCTCCAGTTACTCTAGAGAATGACACTGATGTTTCTCCCCAGTAAGCTGATAAAGAAAGCTTTAGATATTCCAAGCGCTTTTGTTCAGATTGAAGGGTGAGGTTAGCCTGAGCAATAACTGCTTTTGAGCGTTTCACTTCAGCCTCAGGAGTAGCACCTGCGCGGTTACGCTGAGATACAATCTCTAACGTTTCTTGTGCTAAGCTCAAAGCATTTTCTGCCAATATAACTCTTTGTTGGGCTGCAAGTACTTCCACGTACTTCTCAGTGACTTGAGCCATTAAATTAAGCGCAGAGACTTCTTTCTCAGCATTGAGTAGTGCTCTTGATTTTGAAACAAGTCCAATCCGCGCTGAGCGTTTATCTCCCATTTCGATAACCGAAGATAGAGCGACTGTTAATTCAGCACTGTCGAATGCATTAAATTCACCTGAGCCTGCAAAGTTCTCAGCTTCAACTTCTAGTTCATAAGCAGGATTTAAACTTGCTGTTTGTTCTTGTCCTGTTAATGCGGTTTGTTTGAAATCAAATATTTTGAGTTCAGGATTTTGTTTAAGCGTCCACTGAATTGCCTCTTGAAGATTTAACTGCTTTTCAAAGGCATAAACATTAAATGTAAAAAGTGACAACGCGAGAAACGCGATATATTTAAGCCGAGGTGTTACACACCTCAAAATTGCTATCTTGCGATGCACACAGGTATTAAGTGCCATGTATACTTTCCTATAAATTTATATGTTTTTTTCGGTCATTAACATTTGACCTTTCATAATTTTCTATAAAATTTAGGCGTATTTAGGTGGGCGGAATGGCACCGAGATATAGCCTTTTAGCTCAGGAGAAACTAAGGCGTAGGTAAGGAAATATTCTATTGTTTGTAAAATGTTACAAGAATAATCTGCATTTAAAAATAAGTGACAACAGCAACAAAAATTACAATTATCAATTGAAGTGTTGCTATTACTCACCTCAAATATATTGGAGGTTTCTGGAGATTTTAGCGGGGTAATAGACTCAGTTAGTGATGTATTAAAAGAACTTTCAATTAAGTTTACTTCAAGCTCTTCTAGCGAAAAAAACACAGATTGCACCGCGATTAAAATCATTATCACGTATGATATATTTGATTTGATATACGATGAGTGCATTATTTTCATTTCTCTGCTTAATACTTTAGCTGTAAGATGCGGCGAGCACCGTTTAAAACGACAAGAGCAATTATCAAACCAATCACTAAATCTGGATAACGACTGCTTGTTGCTGTAACTAATAAGCCAGCTAAAATTACACCAACGTTTGCGATAACGTCATTTGCTGAAAAAATCCAACTCGCTTTCATATGAGCGCCGTCTTCTTTGTTGCCAAATATCAAAAACAGACAAGCAACGTTAGCGATTAGTGCTATTCCACCAAATATCATCATTAAAGAAGAGATCGGTTCACTACCGTAAACAAAGCGTCTTACGACTTCGCTCAAAGCACCTAGCGCTAGAATAACTTGAAGCACACCAGATATATGTGCTGCTCTAAGTTTCATGCTAATACTTTTACCTACGGCATAAATAGCTAAACCATACACAGCAGCATCAGCAAACATATCTAATGAGTCTGCAATTAGGCCAGCAGACTGTGCAATAATCCCAGCAATTACTTCTATAAAAAACATGACTCCATTAATGGCTAACAACCATTTTAGGGTTGATGCTTCTTTCATCTCATTTTTTTGGGCTAAGTCTTTTGCTTTTGCAGCTTCTGTACTGCAACTTTGTTTAGTTGACTCTAACTCTGCACCGAGTTTAAGTTGTTGTAACTTTTTTGTTATCTCATCTAAATTTTCATCATGAAAAACTTTGACTAAGCGATTAGGAATATCAAACTGCAATCCAACTGAAGGCTGAATTGAGTCAAGTGCTAATCTGATCAATCTCTCTTCTGAAGGACAGTCCATTTGAGGCACTTTATATGTACTGACAAACGCGCCACTATAGTTATCTAATTGTGTATCAATTTTTACGTCTTCGTTGGTAGGAGATGATTGACACTTACCACTACATTTTTCTGACATATTTAACATTCCGAAACAATATTAAAATAAGTATAAAATCTATAGTGGCTATAGAGTCAAATAAAAAGTTATTTAATTTGAAAAGATTGGGAAGTAACTAAATTGGCTAGTTTAAGTAAATAGTTTCTGCTAGTATTTTAAATACTATATTTAACAGGTAATAACTTTGAACCTTAATGTTGTGCTAAAAATACTATTAGTCGTTTCTATTGTTTTGCAATCGTTAACTGCTGTTGTATCCGCAACATCTGAGAATCACCAGATAGATATAGAGCACCTTCAAACTCAACATGATCATGACGATGATCGAAATGTTTTAAATGATAATACAGATGATGAACAGCACGATGTAAAGGATTGTCATCACTGTGGTCATTGCAGTGGCAGCCACTTATCTTGGATTTTAGTCAGTAATTCAAATGTCGATGGTAAGCTAAATATTATCAATAAAACTCCTTATCAATTTGACCAGACAAAAGCCTTCCTAGAAGCGATACATCGCCCACCTATTTCTTAATTAGATTAATTTTTAATGACCTATTTATTCTTTAACAATGGATAAAGGGTTCGTGTTTATTAATTTTAAAATTAAGAACTTTTATGTATATATATTTAAAAAATGCAGGTTTAGTCCTGTCTTTATGCATGGCTGTGAGTTTTTCAGTTGCCACTTATGGCAAACAGAAAAGTATTTCATGGCTAGATAGTCAAATAAATAAAGATCCCGAAGTTGTTGCGGCAAAAGAGTTACTTAATGCAAGTAATCATAGAGCCAAAAGTTTAACTCAAGCCGTATATAACCCAGAGCTTGAAGCAAACTATGAAAAAGAAGGTGATTTTGATAATTACTCTATTGGTATCAGTCAAACGATAGATTTTTGGGATAAGCAATCAACAAATAAAACCATTGGTGAAATTGATGTTTATGCAAACCAGCAACAATTGTTATCTCTACTCGATTCTAAAAAGGCTAATGCCTTAACTGCATTAGTTAATTGGCAAGCAGCAAAAAAAGCTGCTCAGTTACTTTCAGAAAGAGAAGAGCAATTGCAAACGCTCGTTGGAATTGTTGAAGACAAACGAAAAGCTGGACTTCTAGAGCCACTTGACGCTGAGCTAGTCTATTTAAACTTGTCGCAAATTTTTAGTGAAATATCTGAGTCTCAAATTGCTTTTAAAAATGCAGAGATAAAGGTTCAGGAGTTATTGCCAGATTGGACGCCTAATACCGCCAATTTACCCTTATTTACTTTTGGAGCAACAAGCTATTCATTTGATTCACAGTGGGTTGAGGATCATCCAAAAGTTAAACTCGCAAGAGCGCAATGGAAGGGGCAACAATCTAAAGCTCAACTAACCACTATGGAATCTAAACCTAATCCAACCATTGGAGTTAGCGCAGGTAAAAGTGGAGATGAAGACTTGGTTGGTGTGACTTTCTCAATTCCTTTAAACATCAGAAATAACTATTCAGATACTGTTAAAGCCGCTTATTCAGAAGCCATTGCAGCAGAGGCCCACTTTCATTCAATTTACCGAAAACAGTCTTTTGAAGCAAAAGCTAATTATGAGTCGCTGACTGTCAGTAAAAATTACTACCAGCAATGGCACAAACTCACCCAAGGCAGGTTGGCTAGCAGCGCAAAGTTACTCAACAAACGCTGGGAAGCTGGTGACATAAATACTTCTGATTATTTACTCGCATTAAATCAACGCGCGGAAGCGCTTCATGCAGGCATCCGGTTGGAAAAGCAATTTAAGCTTGCAGAAATATCCTTCGTTTTAAGTATAGGTCAGTTATCAAAACTTGAGATTTGAACGCGCTAATTTTTCATTAGCGAAAGAAGCGAAATCTTAAATTTATAAAAAATATAGGTTACAAAAATGAATACAATATTTAGTAAAAAATTATTAGCCGTAGTAATTAGCAGCCTGTTAGTAGGGCTTACTACAAGTCATGATGCTTTTGCACAGTCGTCAGATGTTACTGATTCTGTCACAAAGCTTTCCAAACAAGACACAAAAGAACATAAACACTCTGAGAACGAGAGAGTTCATGCTAAAGAACACCCTGAGCATAGTGAGTACTCAGAAAGAGAAAGCCTAAAAGGTCAAGAAGAAGATCTTGACGAGCACGGCCACGAAAAAGGACATAAGGAAGAAAAAGGTGACCATGACCACGGAAATGAGAATAAAGAAGACGAACATGAAGAAGGTATAACTCTTAGCCCGAAAAATATGTCACTTGCTAACATCAAAGTAGAAAGCGTCATCCCAGAATATCAATTTAGCACGATATATGCCCCCGGAGAAATAAAAGCCAACGGTTATAAAAGCTACGTGGTTTCACCTCGTACTGAGTCCGTCATTATTAGTCGTCACGCAGCGCTTGGAGAGCACGTAGAAATAGGCCAAAAGTTAGTCACTTTATTTAGTGAGGCAATGGCACAAGCGCAAGCGGACTATTTAATTGCCTCCACCGAATGGCAACGTGTAAAAAAGCTGGGTAATAAGACGGTGAGTGAAAGTCGATTATTACAAGCTGAAACAACATACAATGCGAGTTATGGGAAACTCATTGCTTTAGGGTTAACTGAAAAAGCAATAAATGGTATTTCTAACAAAGACATTAAAGCATTTGGACAATATACATTAACTGCCCAGCGTGAAGGTGTCGTGCTTCTAGACGACTTTATCCAAGGCCAACGCGTTGATGCCGGAGATACTGTTATGTTACTTGCGGACGAAAAACAATTATGGGTTGAGGCTAAAGTCTCGCCAAACAAAAAGCTTAGTCTATCAATTAACTCTCCTGCGACAATCAAATTAGAAGGTCAAAGTTACAAAGCTAAAGTTATCCAAGAAGCACATACTATTGATCCCAAGACCCGCACCCGAATTATCAGATTAGCGGTAGAAAATGCTGATGACAAACTCCACTCTGGTATGTTCGTCAAAGTCTATTTCCAGTTCGCCACAAAACAGAAAGTGATGGCTGTACCAGAAGGTTCACTGATCCGCAGTGCCGATGGTGATTGGACAGTATTTGTTGAAGACCATCCCGGAGAGTTTAAAGCGACTGAAGTTAATCTTGGTCGAGCTTTAGGTGATTTCAGAGAAATTATCGGACTAGAAAGTGGTACTCGAATTGTAACCAAAGGCGCATTTTTTGTTGCTTCTGAAATCGCTAAAGGCGGATTTGATCCGCATAACCACTAAGGAGCAAGACTATGTTTAATAAAATAATAGATTGGTCTGTTAACAACAGACTCCTTATATTAATTGCACTGTTTGCCACAATTGTCGGCTCAATTATGGTGATCCCAAAATTAAATTTGGATGCTTTTCCTGACGTTACTAACGTTCAAGTCGCTGTTAATACTGAAGCACCGGGACTGGCTGCCGAAGAAGTCGAACAACTTATTACTTACCCCATTGAAGCGGTTATGTACGCCTTACCAGATGTTGAGCAAGTACGTTCAATTTCTAAAACAGGTCTTTCTGGCGTAACCGTAGTGTTTAAAGAAGGCACCGACATTTACTTTGCAAGACAACTCGTATTTGAACGGCTTCAAGCAGCAAAAGAGTTAATACCAGAAGGTGTCGGCACGCCAGAAATGGGACCAAACACATCGGGTTTAGGTCAGGTGTTTCAGTACTTACTTATTTCAGATAAAAACGCTGGCTATGATGCTATGGCACTCAGGAGCCTCAATGATTGGATAGTAAAATTGCTTATTATGCCAGTCGATGGCGTTACTGATGTGCTCTCTTTTGGTGGTAATGTTAGGCAATATCAAGTCAACGTCGATCCTTCTAAGCTCCTAGCATATGAACTAACGCAAGAAGATATCGTTAGCGCATTAGATAGCAATAATGCCAACGTTGGCGGATGGTACATGAACCGTGGACAAGAGCAGCTTGTCATTAGAGGCACAGGCTGGTTTGAGAGTGGTGAGGCTGGCATCAGTAACATCAAACAAGTTCCCGTTAAAACGGTTGATGGAACGGTTGTGACGGTTTCAGATATTGCTAAAGTTGAAATGGGCAGTGAAATTCGTCAAGGCGCTGTCACCATGACGCGAAAATCACCCAATGGAAAAGTCGAAAATTTAGGCGAAGTTGTCTCTGGTATTGTACTTAAACGCATGGGTTCAAATACTAAAGCCACCATTGATGGTATCAATGCAAGAATTCCATTAATTAATCAAGCATTGCCGGAAGGTGTTCGCTTTGAGCCATTTTATGATCAGGCTGATTTGATTGAAAAAGCCGTTAACACTGTTGTAGATGCCTTATTACTTGCATTTATTTTCATCGCGATTGTTCTAGCACTGTTTTTGATGAACTTACGTGCAACCTTTCTCGTCTTAATATCTATTCCAATTTCAATTGGTATCGCGTTAATGATCATGGCTTGGTGGGGCATTTCTGCAAACCTTATGTCACTGGGTGGCATTGCCGTAGCCATTGGTATGCTAGTTGATGGTTCAGTCGTTATGGTTGAAAATATGTTTAAACATTTAAATAGACCTGACGCGACACATTCGAAATCGGTAAAGGAACGCGTTCCAACTTCTGACGCAGATCCGCACGATGTCGAACACGACGATCATGGTATTGAACTGCGCCTGACAGAAGCAGGTAAAGAAGTGGCTCGTCCTGTCTTTTTTGCAGCCTCGATTATTTTAGTCGTATTTGCGCCATTGTTCAGTTTTGAAGGGGTTGAAGCAAAGTTATTCCAACCTATGGCAATAAGCATCATCTTAGCCGTTGTATCTGCGATTGTGGTTGCGTTGTTTATCGTACCTGCACTGGCAACTTATCTATTTAGATCTGGTGTAAAAGAGAGAGAAAGTTTCGTTCTCAAGCCGTTAAACATGCTCTACAAAAAAGGGCTGAAATTTTCTCTAAAACACACTAAATTGATTGTTTCTACATCCATACTATTAGTTATATCTGCTTTGGCAACCGTGCCTTATATTGGTACTGAGTTCGTGCCAGAGTTAGAAGAAGGCACGATAAACTTAAGAGTAACGCTGGCACCTTCTTCAAGTTTAGATACTGCGTTAACTGTCGCGCCAATTCTAGAAGAAAAATTAATGGCGTTCCCTGAAGTAACCTATGCACTTAGCCGTATAGGTAGGGCAGAAATTGGCGGCGACCCAGAGCCTGTAAACAATATAGAAATTTACATTGGTTTAAAACCTATCTCACAATGGACAAGTGCATCTAACCGCTATGAACTTCAAGGTAAGATGGAAAGATCATTAGAAGAGTTTCCGGGGCTACTACTTAACTTTTCTCAGCCAATTGCGACTCGTGTTGACGAGCTAATATCTGGCGTTAAAGCTCAATTGGCGATTAAGTTATTTGGGCCAGAACTCGAAGTTTTGGCGGCTAAAGGTCAGGAAATTGAAGCTGCCATAAGAGAAGTCAATGGAGCAAAAGATGTTGCCCTTGAACAAATTGCAGGGGAAGCGCAACTAGTTGTAAAGCCTAACAGGCAAGAGCTTTCAAGATTCGGGCTTTCCGTCACTAATATTATGGAAGTTGTACGAGATGGTATCGGAGGCGTTGAAGCTGGGCAAATAATTAACGGCAATGAGCGTTATGATGTTTATGTACGTATTGAAGAAGAATACCGACGAAATAAGGAAGCGATTTCTGATATTCGCATTCAGTCACCAACAGGTGCTTGGGTACGCTTAGGTGATGTTGCAACGGTGTCGTTTGAATCGGGGCCTCCGCAAGTTAGACGCGACGATGTACAAAGACGGGTTGTTATCCAAGCAAATGTTCAAAACCGTGATATGGGTAGCGTAGTTGCTGATATCAAAACGGTAATTGCTGATAAGGTTGATTTACCTTCAGGCTATTCTGTTTCGATTGGCGGTCAGTTCGAAAGCCAGCAACGTGCTCAAAATAGACTAGCTATTGTTGTACCTTTATCGTTAGCACTAATCGCACTGCTACTCTACTTTGCTTTTGGCTCTGTTGGTCAAGCAATGCTGATATTGGTCAACGTACCGCTTGCTGTAATTGGCGGTGTTTTTTCCTTATATTTATCTGGACAATACTTGTCCGTGCCTAGCTCCGTTGGCTTCATTACACTATTTGGTGTTGCTGTATTGAACGGCGTGGTAATGGTAGAGAGTATTAACCAACGAATTAGAGATGGCTTGGAAGTTTCTCAAGCTGTATTTGAAGGAGCAACCTCCAGATTGAGGCCAGTTTTAATGACAGCAATAACATCGGCTTTAGGTTTGATACCGATGTTAATGTCTAATGGTGTTGGTGCAGAAATCCAGCGTCCATTAGCGAGCGTTATTGTTGGCGGATTGGTAACAGCAACACTGCTAACACTGTTTGTCTTGCCTGTTTTATATAGCTGGTTTTCTAGAAAGAAAATTGAGGAGTTATCTAGATAGAATAATTTTATTAAGAACCAATATCCCACACCTAAGTGACGTTTTGTGTGGGACTATTAATTAATAGTAAAGATTCACCAAAAAGTTTAATGAAATTAAATGTAATAGTTATTGCAACTCGCGTAGCATACTAACATTCAATTCAATTTTGGAGTTTTGAGCTGTTCTCTCATTTCTAAAATACGTTCAGGTGAATGCACTCCTATTCTCATTACTACAAGCTCAGCAAATGAAATGTCATATAACTTATGTTCAACATCAATTACATAACAACTTCCGTTATGAGTAATTACTTCTATTTTGTCGCCAACAACTCTTTTGTTAACAATTTTTGAAGTAACTATTTGCTCAAATGGACGAAATCTAAATGTTTCATCGTCAATAACTACACCAGCTAAGACATCAATCAAAAATGTTTTTTCAAAATCTTTGTAGTCATAAACCGATACTATGCTTACGTCCTTTAAGTAAGTTTTTTCTGTCATATCTGAACACCTCTCGTGTCTTCTAGAGAATATGGACGAAAGCATGTTAAGTACTTAACCCCATTGACCTTTAATAACTCGTCATCTGCGTCAAAATGAGCAAGAACACTAGCTCGATACAACGAAATATGCTTTTCACAATCAATCGTATTAAACAAACTAGCCTCTACTCGACGGGCGTAAAATATTAGGCTCTGCTGGTCAATACGAACTATAAACTTTTGGTCTCCGTCTAGGTTTTTAACCTGAAGGTTAAGGTCAGGCTTATGCCAGTCTGATACCAACGAAGGCACCAGAGGAAAGCCATAAACTAAATATCGTACCCTTTCAATTTCGAAGGTCGTTGGATTTAATCTAGCGTCATTTCCTATTCCAGAGTTGAAAAGCTCAAGTGTCATCATCAGCCAGTCTTCATGCTTTGAGAAACTGTTACCATTAGAAATGCAGCCCTCAAACTCACCATCGTGCTCCCACTTGATTTTGTACAAATAACTTTTAATATTATCGAAAGATATTTTTTCAAAAGGAAACTTAGTGGCAATGAGCCTGTAGTAGCAGCCGTGAACCTTTAAATCCGCATATTGAACGGCTAATGGATCATCATATGCGTCAAAATAAGGTCGCCATTCCAGCCTAAAGTTAGCTCCTGTATTAATGATGAACTTGGCATCTTCAGACAAACCCAAAACTTTATAAATTGCAGAAACTAATTCTAAAGTTTCGATATCAACAAACATCTGGCTTTCTATGCGGGATGCCATTGCCGTTATTTCTTTATGAAGTGACTCAATTATTTCTTGATCATCGTATTCATTAATAATCAGATATTTGAAAGAGTCATGCGTAAGAATTGAATTTAAATCATTGCTGTCAAAAACGTCTCTAAGACGCTCATGAGCTTGTGGAATAGTAGCACAATCGTAAACACCGATTGACCATAGACGTTCAGCATATTGCTGGGGAAATTCTAATAGTAAGGCGAAGTTTTTTGTTTGATTATTTAATTTATTTTGTAATTGATTTAGCGATATCATGTAATTTTCCAAATAATTTATTGCGAAAAAATAATGGCCTACCAACACACTATTTATTCGATTATTTGAATCACCAAATTTTTACGGATGCTCCGCTTCACTGCTCATATTTTTATTTTAAAAACATGTGTAGGCGTAGGCTGTCCGTTCAGCCTTTACCTCATGATATCGCGAAAAAATAAAATGACAACTTACGTATTTGTACAATTATTGGTTAGAAATTTTGATTTTGAACTCTTCAAAGCTAAGCCCAAAAAGGGTTACAAGCTCTTCATTTTTAATTTGAGAGCCGGGAAATTTTTTTTCAAAATTTCCAGTAATTCTACCTAGGTGGCTTGCCAATAATTTTAATAAAAATATTTCTGAGTTAGGAGTTAAGGCAGCTAATGCTAACTGGGGATTTTCAAAAGAGTGTGAATGTATTTGCGTTAATAGCTGACTATAGTTTTTGCAGCCATATACACAGATAGCTAGAGTTTCTTGGGCTTGCCCAAGCTGACAAGATAATAACTTCGCTAATCGTTTTGCCTGTCTTTTTATATTCTTCAACAGGTCTTCACTATTATGAGACATTCAGATACCAACAAAAAAGCAGCAATAAAAGTCCACGCACTTTCATTACTAAATTTTTATTTGGTATTTGAGATAGTTAACGTCAGAGTAAATCCATTTCGTTCACTTCGTGGGAACTGGCCGCTCTGAAAGGCCACTACTTAATTAAGTAGTGGCTATTGTCGCAAGATTATAGAGAAATGTGAAATATGTTAGAGATTTTGCTCGGTAAATTGAGCTAATGAACTTCTTTCAACTTCATCAAAAATTAAAACACTTCCTTTATCATAATTCCTGTACACATTTACCGCCGCACTAGCGCCGCTCGATGCGGGTGTAATGAAGCGATCATCAATTTGCGCGAGGTTTCCCAGTACGATTGTCCTACAATTTTTACCCCCACGCGACAGCATTCCTTTGACCTGAGCACGCGTCATATTCTGCGCTTCATCAATAATTAGTACCGCATCATCAATGGATCTTCCTCGAAAGTAAGCCATCGAAGTAAACTCTATGTTTGCTTTCTCGATAATATGTTCAATTGTCGCATGAATATTAGTCTCATGATTGTCATCGGAATGCATTGAAATCAAAGCATCTGTAACTCCTGCTAACAATGGCATTGACTTATCTTTAAGATCTCCCGGTAAATATCCCGGATCATCGTCCATAAAATCTCGACTTCTCACCACTACAATTTTTTTATACTGTTTCAACTCCAAAACTTGATGCAACCCAGCCGCAACCGCTAAAAACGTTTTTCCAGAACCAGCAGGACCCAATATGATATTTAAATCATAATCTGGACTTGTAAGTTGCTCTAATGCTATCGCTTGTCTTTGGTTTTTAGGTAGTATTCCCCAAATTTTCTCTTGTTTTCTAGACAGTAATTCTGTGTAAACATGCTCATCAGTTACTTCTGTTATCTTTCCAACGTGACCTGATTCATCAAACCAATACATTCTAGGCTGAGCTTCTTCATTAAACGTATCACGACCAAAGCGATAGGTTTCACCAGACATTGCAAAGCCATCTTGCTCATCACACTTATCAAATAAGTCCCCTTCAAATTCCTGAACTCCTGTGTACAAGAGATCCATATCTGAAATTTGATTGTCAACAAGTACATCTTCCGCATCAACACCTATTGTCCTTGCTTTTAGCCGCATGTTTATGTCGCGACTAACGATTGTTACGTCCGTATCCAACTCTTTTTGTAAATAAAGGGCATAGTTAATAATTCGATTGTCCGCGTCACTACCAATACCGTGCTTCAGCTCTTTTGCCATTTCAAGCTGAGTATCTATACCAATGAATAATCTCCCTCTAGTAGCAGTCTCAGTTGATGGTAACTCAATACCCGCCTCCATTTGTTCTGCACTATGACCATTGATAATATCTTCAAGCATTCTGATCACAACACGTGCATCTGCACTAACGCTACTGTTACTTCGTTCCTTTAAGTTATCTAACTCTTCTAAAACAGTTAAACAAATGTATATATCATCTTTGTATGCAAGTAAGCTTTTAGGATCATGTACTAGTGCTGACGTATCTAATACTCTTGGGTTTCTGTTTTCGTTTGAATTTTTCATTGCAGACTCTCCTTAGCTCTCTTCATTAGGATTAATGCATTCATTTGGTTCAATGTCATCACCAATACGACTGCTCATTAATTCTCTATTTCTCTGTTTTCTTAACTTCTCTTTTTTTTGTTTTTCAACATGACAGTTAATTAAATACACGTTAGTTTGATTACTCATATCAGATTTACCTTAGCTTTATTTATTTTTGTTAGTGCGTACTTGCTAGTTAAATCCATAATTAATTTATTCAAAAGTATTCCCCTTACACGCTAATGAAAGAAGTTGCACTCGAATAACGAAATTTTCTGTTAAATTTTTGAAGTATTTTGAGGTAAATTTATCTATTACTTCTAGAAATAGAAATAACAATATTGAAAGGGCATAGAACAGCGCAATTTTAACTATTTCACTACTCTCCTATCTTACGAAAAGGCATACAAATATTAGATCCTTCTTTAATTTGCTTTAACGTTTATCACATTCCATGATTCCATTAAGCCACTTAATAATTACTTTTCGATGACACATCATTGAAAAGTAAAATTTATCTAATACTCACCTATAACATTAGCAAAAAATTACACTTCCAACCACTTAATAATGATAAAAGTCAATGGTTAACTGAGATTACTTATATTTATGAAATACTTACTAAAAGTCATTTTCTAAGCAATAATTAACCATTCTCAGCTTTCCCATCTAATAAGCTATAAATGTCATCAAGCATATGCCCAACATCATCCATTAATTCAGCACTACTAATTTGTCCCGAAAGAATTTTCGCTTTTAACTCCTTCATCTCATCTTTTGCAGAGCTAACACCATGCATCACTTGTGCAGCATCCATAGTTTTATTAACACCAGATAACTCACTAAATGCTAAATGAATATAAGGAGAAAGAGACTTTTCATGTTTATGCCCTGTCCAAGCCATGACTTTATCTTTAAAGGCTTTTTCAACAGCAAACTTAGCTTTAAACTCCCCTTCATCTTGCAAATTGAAAAGCTCAATTAACATTTCAATCTTGTCGGTAATAAAGCTATGCCTAAATGCATGAGCCATTAAATTTCCTGTCGCACCTATATCTTTCGCCCACTGATTAAAATAAGTGGTAATCGTATCTGGACCCAGTGGCAACCCACTATTCTCGCCTATAAACACATAACCATGATCTTCTATAGAACTCATCCCTTTTTCTTTACGGGACTTATTTACTTTTTTGAGTATTCTTGCACGATTTCGCTTTATATATTTGGCGATAGACTTCAACGTGGTCCTGTAGACAGGAACAAACCTTTCTTCTTTTTCCTGTTCAAGTGCATGTTCCCTCTGCTTAAGCGTTATTAAGCGTAATAATGGAATTTTGTCTTCGCTAGCTAATGCTTTTTCAATATCGGATACTTGAAGGTTCGCCACTTCTGAACGTCTTCCTCCAGTCGCTTTATAAGCTTTGACTAAACTCTTATTCCTTTCAACAAGATTCCTATTTTCTCCAGCAGAAATAAAAGTCATTAGCTTTTCTACATCGCTGATAGCGACAGGTAACCGCTTCTTATACTCATCTTTAGTGGGAATACATACGTGATTATAATAAGTAACTGTTTTTCCATATTCCTTGTATTCACATTCCTCTACCGTCAATCGACAGCCCGATTCCCCTATAAACGACTTATCACTTAGTCTTTTTCCTATACCCACTAAAAAAGCCAATGTTTGGCGGCCAATTTTTCCTACACGAGTATTGCTTCTTACCTTCTGCCCTTTCTTTTTTCCCGTCTCGTGCTTTTCAGCCATTAGCCCATTTATGAAAAGTTCAAAATAAGCATTATTCAATTCACTAAAATGAATATTATTGCTAAAACAAAAACGAATAATATGCGGCAGTAAATCAGCATTTGTTTTCGCTGTTCCACCTTTCCCTTTTAATGACCAATTTTTAGTAGTGATACCTTTCATTATGTACAAATTAGCTTCAATACATGGCAGTCCACTAGGCCAATAAAGCATAGGCATGTTCGGTAAAGTACGATATCTATAATCGTCGCTTAGAACATTGTGAAATAATGGTATTTCCACATTCTCTAAGTTTATTCTTAATTGATGCTTTTTCATGATTTATCTAACTTGAAGCTTTTCATTAATAAGCTTTCAATTCGATTTCTCTCTGACTCAATAGTATTTAGAACTTTTTGTTCTTTCGATGATTCAGCCAAACTACCGAGGGCTTCAAGCGTAACCTCTATGGCTTTAGACAGCACTAAATTTGATGCACGAACATTTAGGAGTTGCTTTTCTAATTCATCCACCTTTAAATTCAAGCCTTCTCGTGTATCCGCCCTCACATCTCGTGTTTTGCAAGTTAGCTCTCTTTGGTATTCATCAATCGCATTTAGGGCCTTTTCTCTAAGCTTATCTAACCCACTAAACCCGTCTAACAAGGCTTGATCACAATGACTTTTAAAAGAATTTAAAGACATTGATATAAATTCATCACCTCGACTAAATTTGGCCCAGCTAGATTGAGATTGAAGTGCATTGATTAGCTCCTCATCTTTAACAAACTTCCCTATTTCTTCAGCTTCTTCAAACAATTTGAGAAAGTCACTTCTTCGTTGTATTGAAGCCAGCTTTTTTTCTTTGTTTTCAGCATGACTACTCATATTTCAATACCAAATCCATAACTTCAGCCTTACTTCCACTGGCATTGGCTACTACTGCATAATCTGCTTTTAAATCAATTACCCCATCAGCCAACATCTGCTCTAAAGAAACTAAAAGTGCTTCATAACCGCTATATCTTTGAGGAAGAACATGCTTATGAGCTGGTGACAATGATATAATTTCATCTTCTACATCTTCACATATCTCTTCATAAGTTCGATATTCCAAGCTATTGATGCCGAACCTATTTTTCAAAATGATTTCTAACTCACCAATATTACTAATGTCATCGTTTTTAATACCATCAATTAGCCGTTCAGCTTGTACACCTCGTAATTCTTCCCCTGTCATTTCTTCCTTGATATAGCGTTCCAAATGAGAAATATCTGTGTGTGCCAAAAAGTACCTTAGTGTTTCACCAGCTTCATAACCATAAGACCAGTAAAAAGTCATGGCAAAGAAGCGTC
Organism: Pseudoalteromonas sp. 10-33; assembly: GCF_001469195.1. Classification (NCBI taxonomy): domain Bacteria; kingdom Pseudomonadati; phylum Pseudomonadota; class Gammaproteobacteria; order Alteromonadales; family Pseudoalteromonadaceae; genus Pseudoalteromonas; species Pseudoalteromonas sp. 10-33. The sequence goes on from NZ_LOFI01000024.1 coordinate 142,919, forward strand.
TCAATTGATGCTGTCGAATATAAAGCCTTCTTGTAATACCATCTTCATCAACATAGGTTCTAGTTTGAAAGTAATCACAAAAGGCATCTAGATTATCAACAAAAGACTCTGAATTTCCTTCTTTAAAAGTCAATGTATGAGAGCTTAACGAGTTAAACAACCCCACATTATCAAGGTGTTCAACCAGTCCCTGCTCCTTTATTTTTGCATTAAAGGTTTGCCATTTATAAATTAGTGAAGCCAAACTATTCAATATGGGTCTACTCAACTCTTCCCTAAGAATTTCACCACCATAAGCGACACCAGACTTTCTATTATCAAAAATAAGACTAAACTCCTGATCATTTGATTCATCAGGATCTACATCCGATGGTGAGATTGCGCTCAATGGGTCCAAATCTACCAGCTCCCCCATTCTTCTTGCCATTGTCGCACCGATAACTATCTGCAATGAGCCTTGGAGGACGTTAAATAAAAAGAATAAATCTTTATTTTCTCTTCTTTTTTGATATCGATCCTTTTCTGTCGAAGCATAACCGATCACCTCAACTCCCAACTCAATGATTTCAGGAGTTAAGTGTTTTTTATAGCCAAAGTTAATAAACTCTAACAACGAAGTTTCTTCTATTTCTTTGCTTCCCGCTTCAAGCATTTTGGTAATTGAATCAAAAAGAATCTCTCTATTGTCATAGATAAATTCAAATGCATTCCTCATTTGAATTAAAACTTCACCAGCACCAATTGTTAAGGTTCTACCTGCTCGCTTCGCAGGTTTTGCCATCAGAGCCTCCAAGTTTATTTCTCCAAACAAGCGGCTATTAATTTCAACAACTTCCAGCCCACTATGCTCTGCAACATGAGCAATATCTGACAATAAAAAGAAATTCTGGCGAATAGCACTAAAATAAGCATGAGAGATCCCAATCTCAGCTCTTTTATTTAAAGGGTGCTGTTTAAATTCACTGGTTTGATTATATGCAGGGTTAGCTATGATCTGATATGCCTGAGGCATGGGAAGCTGAACTCTATGCCCATAAAGCGTGTTTGAGTATAGTTTTTTGCGCAAAAATGATGCGCTAATATTTCCATATCGATTACTTCCCTTTTTAAAATCAAAAGCTCCCTGCGACATCAAAAATGCAAGTTTTCGGATTTGATTCTTATTATCTAAAACCGAGCCATCTATCGGAATTTTTTTTGATAATTTATTAATTTGTTTATCTAATTCTTTAGCACTATATGAAGATATATTCTGCTCAATATAACTAGCTAGTCGCTCTTCTGTGTCATAAACACCAACTGTTATTTTATCTTTATCGAATAAGTCAGCTAACATTGAATAAACATAGTCAGAATTCCAGTTAGAAAAATGTTTTTCCAAATGAAATTTATCCGAGTTTAATAACAGATAATCAATTAAATATAGAGTATTCCTAATTTTTTTAGATATCGTGGTTAGCGATAGTTTTTGAAATCCACTATGTAATGTGGACGATTGAATTAACAACCAACATTTAAATGTATTGAGTAACTTATGGTGTGCTGGAGAAAGTAACTTTTCTAACCCTCCTTCGCTATTAACAAACACGACATCGAAGTCTATCTTAACAGTAGCTCTATCTAGTTTTATACTCCAAACTGTATCTGGATAATTCGAAAGCAGCCATTGGGGAGCTAATATGTCAGAGTCATATCCTTCAACATACTTATCAACCAACTCTTTACTTTGAACAAAGCTCTCCGATGGTGAAAGTCCTACGACCAAGCGGTGATATTCACTTTTGTTTTCAACATCAACTAATTTCATATCATCCTCTCACTCTAAAATTACTTATCGTCAACGGGTTCGCTTTGGCCTCTTGATACATATCTAACACTTCTTCTTCAAACGACTCTGATGTGACATCATTACTTGTCAACTGATACTCTAATTGAGTAATTATCAACGTTGATAGCTCTTCCCACGTATTGATAATTTCAACCACATAATCTAATCGTTCAATTTCTTCACTTGTTGCCTCAAAGAAAAAGAGTAATATCCGCAGTAACGGTGTAGATAAAACTATAGACCCATCCTGTTTAGGTTTTGCTTCATTAATATTAAAGACATTTCCATCTTTTACATGCCCATGCATACTATTTAGTCTATGGTTTTCTAAAAACTCTTCTAACGCATCAGGCGATATATCAATAGCTTTATGCAGATGCTTAGATCCCTTCATTGCTTCATATACGATTGCATTCTGAAAAATCCTTATCCAGCGATCTTTAAAATATTTCAATATTGGCAAAGGTAAATAACGATTAACCAAGTCAGCTCTTTCTTCTTTGTGCCCTAGCGCTTCACACATTTTTTTAACTGAATTGGTTTTTAAGAAAACTTCAACACCTGAGCTAGATCTCAGCCTGTTAATAGTCAACATACTTGCAACTTCTTGTGCTCTTTCTTTAGATACATGCGAAGATGGCAAAGATAAACTTCTCGTAAATACAGAACTAGATTTTATTTTCTTTAAATTTGTAATACCTTTGAGCTTAGCTGGCAGCTTTTCCAAAGAAGCTATCAATAACATATACTGATAGTCATTATTGCCTTGGCGCTTCAAAAATTCCCTCGCCAATTTTGTATGTTCAACAATACGTTCAACAATAACTTTGGAAGTTTCGTTTAACTTAATTATCTGTTCTGCATTAACTGGACCTCTACGTTTTTTAACACTTCGAATAACCCAGCCATCTTTCACTTTTACATAACCTAATGGTTTTCCACCATCATCATAAAAGCGCCAGTTCAATAACCATGAGTCTGTTATCTTAGGGTGCTCATGAACTAGAGAAAGTATAAGAGGATATAGAACATGGTATGTGGGAATACATAACAATTTGTTGAGGTATTCGGTTTGATCTCGAAAACCTAAAAACGTTGAATAACCTCCATTTTTTCCGGGTTGCGCCCACAAAAAATGATTGAACGTTGCACAAGCTATTGCTCGTTTTTGAGCGATTGAATCATAATCTATGACATCACCAAGTTCCTTCGGTGCAGCAAGAGCTGCATATTTTTCATATCGTTTTAGTCTTTTGTAATTAATCTCACTTGCTCTGTCAGATATGGTGATCACATGACCTATATCTCTTCGAATGTCCTTAACCACTTCTTTTATGGCTTGCTTATCAGTTCGTTCAAGTGGAATTTTCGTTAATAATTTATTGTTAAAAATGCCGGAACTACACCCTTCAGACTTTTCCATTGAATTATGAGAGCCTGACAATGTGATAGCTTGTCTAAATCTGGGCACAGGAAGAGGGAAAATGGGTTCTTCAAAAATAGCATAGGTGATTAAACACTCTCGATAAATACTCATTTTTATCGACCAAGCTTTTACAAATGCGCTTCCATCCAATCCTTTCTCGATATGGCTTTTCAGCTCTATATTGAAGATGACGGAAAGATATTTGACCGCCAAACTAGACTGTAGATACTGCTTAAGGGTAGGAAAATCATCAGCTAATTTTATAAAGTATTTAAACAAGCCTTTAAAGTGCTTAATGTTTGTTTGAACCGTCTGTTCTTTATTCTTCCGACAAAAACGTGAAAGTGCTGAAAAAAGTTGCTGAGCTACTTTGTCACCATAAGCTTCTCTAATAAAAGAAAATTCTACTGATATTTTGTTGCCTGCATTATCTTCTAGTAACCAGCCTGAAAAAAAGCCAAGCTTTTCTTCATTAACATCACTAGAACTATCAAGTATTTTTTGAACATCGGTATGCACTTTTACCTTAGATAACACTGGAGCAGCCAATGCTATATTTGCCTTTTCAGCGACATGAGAAAACACTTGAACCATGTAAGTACTGTAATTGTATTTATGAATAAGAGAGCCATCTAGTCTTTCATAAATAAAACCAATCACTGATGAAAGATAACGGTTGATTTCGCTGCTACTATTGAATGACTTTAAAGTTAAGTGCTGCTCAGTAGAATAAAGATAGGCGTCAAGAATTTTTAGAACAAGAGAGTAGTTCTTTTGTACTTTGTCAGTGCAACTTAGTTTATGCTCTTCAAATGTAGCTCGTTGCGGTTCGGATAATACTTTAAAAGGAAACTGCGATAATATTTTTGTATTGATTAAATTTGTCATTAGGATAAAACTTTACTTTTATCCAGACTACCATTATTTTTTGACAGTTGTCAATAAAAATAAATTCATCAAACAACACTTCAAGCAGCTAAATACGGCAACACAACATCTTTTTGACAACTACTGTAATTTAGGAAATCTTCCGTGCCCGGTAAAAAACCAATAGATTCTGCAATCTCAGGCGTGTTTCGAGTTACAATAACTTTATCGTAAATACCTTTTTCAATAACCAATTCAAGCGCACAAGCAAGCGCTAGTAATGTTTTTCCACACCCTGCAGGTCCAGTTAATATTACCAATTCAATGCTAGTATCAAGTAATGCATCCAGCGCCATACCTTGATAAATATTCTTAGGTTTAACTCCCCATGCATGATGATGCATTAACCGCTCAACACTAATATCTTTTATAGTAATGTGTTCATCATTAAACGACTTTACCCTAGCCGCGAAGTGATTACCCTCATCAAGTAAATACTCATTACAAAATACATCTGGTATTAGATTTTTAGGCACATGATGAAACGTATCTCGCCCATGTTGCTCTGTGTTGCACTGCCCTACATGTCCCCAAAAATCACCTTCTATTTTTTTATAACCGCTAGTGAGCAAGCTAATATCATCAATAAGCTGATCAGTTCGGTAATCCTCTACATATTTAAGTCCTGCGCCTTTTGCTTTTAAGCGCATATTTATGTCTTTGGTAACCAATATCACTTTTGAATCGCTATGGTGCTTTTGTAAATATACCGCACAATTAATAATCCGATGATCGTTTTCATTGCCCGGCAACCCCGAAATTGAGTCTGCAAATAAATGGTCATTAACAATAATGAGCGTGCCGGCAGAGCTCGATTTAGCCTTTTTATTACTTGGCAAAGCAACGCCTTGTAACATTTGTTCAGGGGTTGCGTTTTTAAGTACCTCATCTAAACCACGAATTGCAACGCGGGCATCGCGGCTTACATCGTGTTTTCGGTCCTTAATGTGATCAAGCTCTTCAAGTACGGTCATCGGAATAACCACGTTATGTTCTTGAAAAGACAAATAAGCGAGGGGCTCGTGGAGGAGTACGTTGGTGTCTAGCACATACATTTTACTTTCAAGGTTCGAAGCTTTTTCCATAGCACTTTCCTTACGTTTTATGATTTTTATGCTATACCAAAATAACTAAGTAAAACGGGCAAAAATCAAAACCTGCAATACTTAATTGCCAAGGCATATTGAAAGTTTAGTCTATTTGCCATAAAAGTCCGTTTTATTACAACCTGAATTTAGTTTTTATTTACCTTTTTAATAGGTTAAAAAATGGCGGTTTTATTCTTTATAATTAACACTTATAAAATTAATTAAAAGTGAGATAAATAGCGCCTTGCAGTGGTGTTAGCTTACAGGTAACATAGCCGCCTTTTTCATCATAGACGAGACATACATGAATTTTTCCTTAGGTCAGCGTTGGATCAGTGATACAGAGTCAGATTTAGGATTAGGCACCGTTGTTGCCATTGAAGGCCGACAGGTCAGCATATTATTTCCAGCCAGTGGCGAAAACCGTGTTTACTCTACAGCAGAAGCACCGGTTACCCGTGTGGCATTTAATCCAGGCGATGTGATCAAAAGCGTTGAAGAATGGGAATTAGAAGTAGAGTCTATTGAAGTTCAGGGTGAACTACTTTGTTACGTGGGCACCCGTGTTGATAATGGCGAAGAAGCAAAGTTAAAAGAAACTTTTTTAGATCATTTTATAAAGTTTAATAAGCCACAAGACCGTTTATTTGCTGGCCAAGTAGATCGTTTTGATCGTTACACACTGCGTTACCAAACATGGCAACATAAATTTGAACGTGAACAATCGCCTATTAAAGGCTTAATTGGTCAGCGTGCTAATCTTATACCCCACCAGCTTTATATTGCCCAAGAAGTAGGTAAACGTTTCGCACCACGCGTACTTTTATCTGATGAAGTAGGCCTTGGTAAAACGATTGAAGCAGGCATGATTCTGCATCAGCAAATTATTAGTGGCCGCGCAAGCCGCGTACTTATTGTTGTACCTGAAAACCTGCAGCACCAATGGTTAGTCGAAATGCTACGCCGCTTTAACTTACGTTTTTCTATTTTTGATGAAGAGCGTTGCGACGAAGCCTTTGCCGATTCACCAAACGTATTTGATACAGAGCAACTTGTCCTTACAAGCCTTGAGTTTTTAACCAAGAAAAAGCGCTGGTTTGAACAAGCCACATTGGCTGATTGGGATCTATTAGTTGTTGATGAAGCGCACCACTTAAGCATTAATAACGGTAAACCAAGCACTGAATATCAACGCATGGCTGAGCTTAGCCAAGATATCCCTGGCCTTATTTTATTAACTGCAACGCCAGATCAGCTAGGCCATAGCAGTCACTTTGCACGCCTACAGTTACTCGACCCAGATCGTTTTTACGACTACGACGTATTTAAAGAAGAGGAAGCAAATTACAAAGACGTAGCGCAAGCGGCAAACCAGTTATTACAAGATCAAGCTCTTGACGATAATGCAAAAGCAACGCTTATTGAGCTATTAAAAGAAACCGACATTACCGTTATTCTTGAAAAAGCGCAGCAAGGCGATTTACCAGCGCGTAAAGAAATACTTAATATGTTGCTCGATCGTCACGGTACTGGCCGTATATTATTCAGAAACAGCCGCAGTGGCATTGATGGCTATCCAAGCCGTAAATTACATGCTTACCCTATGGCATTGCCAAAACAGTACAAAACGGCCATGTCTGTACTCGGTAGCATGAGCGGTATTCAAAATGCAGAACTAAGTGCACACCGCGCTCTTTTCCCTGAAAAAATATTTCAAGAGTTTGAAGGCGAAAGCGCAAGCTGGGGATTATTTGACCCACGTGTAGATTGGTTAATCGACACACTTAAAACACTAAAACATGAAAAAGTACTTCTTATTTGTGCAAAAGCCGAAACCGCTATTAGCCTTGAGCAAATACTGCGTGAGCGCGAAGCGATTAAAGCCTCGGTTTTCCACGAAGGTATGTCTATTATAGAACGTGATCGCGCGGCTGCATTTTTTGCCGACGAATACGACAACGCACAAATACTATTGTGTTCAGAAATTGGTTCAGAAGGTCGTAACTTCCAGTTCTCTCATCACTTAGTGTTATTTGATTTACCATTAAATCCCGATTTACTAGAGCAACGAATTGGCCGATTAGACCGTATAGGCCAAACACAAGACGTGAATATTCACGTACCGTACTTTGAAAACACGGCGCAAGAAGTATTACTGCGTTGGTACAACGAAGGCCTTGATGCGTTTGAAACAACATCAACTACAGGGCAATTATTGTATAAAGAGTTCCGCGAAGATTTACTTGAATACATTTCAGCGCATAACTGTGATGAAGACGAGCTAGATCCACTGCTTGAACAGGTTGCTCAGCAAAATGCCGTGCTACGTAAAAAAATGGAAAGTGGACGCGATCGTTTATTAGAGCTGCATTCATCGGGCCAAGGTGCTGCAGACTCTCTGGTTACTGACATAGAAAAACTCGATAACCAGTTTGAACTGCCAAGTTACATGATCAACGTGTTCGACACTTTCGGTGTAAGCCAAGAAGACAAAGGCGAGAACACCATTATTTTAAAGCCTACAGAGCATATGTTAAACGCGTCATTTCCATCGCTTAAAGATGATGGAATGACTGTGACATTTGACCGCGACACCGCACTTTCACAAGAAGATGTACACTTTATCAGTTGGGATCACCCAATGGTACAAGGCACAATGGACATGATTTGTGATGATGACTTTGGTAGCGCATCGGTTGCCTTACTCAAAAACAAAAAACTCCCTGCGGGCACCTTTTTTGTTGAGCTTATTTTTGTAGCCGAAGCAATGGCGCCTAAAGCATTACAAGTGGGCCGCTTTTTACCCCCAACGCCTATTCGTATATTGCTTGATAAAGCCAGTAATAACTTAGGCGAAAACGTTGCATTTGATGGGTTTAACCAACAACTTTCAGCCGTTGGTCGTCAAACAGCAAGTAAACTTGCGGGTGCACTACAAAGCGCAATTCACCCTATGATCACAACAGCAAAAGACATGGCACAAGAAAAACTCGAGGTTATTCGTGCACAGTCGCTAGCTAAAATGCAAAGCACGCTAATTGAAGAACAATCTCGTTTAGAAGCCCTTAAACAAATTAACCCGAATATTCGCCAAGAAGAAATTACTTTCTTTGATAAGCAGCGCAGCGAGTTGACTACGCACATTGAAAAAGCGCAGTTACAACTAGATGCAATTCGCTTAATAGTGGTTTCGCACTAGGGGTTTTTGAGCTTTAAGTTTATAGCTGTCAGTCGTTAGTAAAAATGACAGCTTAATAAAGCGCGGTATTTATACCGCGCTTTTTTATATTCAAACAAGGCATATAAATTAGAAGCCTTTGTACAGACTATCAATGTTTTCCTTGAGCCTTTGCCCTTGCTCCCCTAAAATAGTGCCCTTCAAAATCATTAAGGTCGGCCGTGTTAGTTAATTACAATCCCCCAATGAACCCGTATTTAACCATACTTTTTCAAGACGACGACTTGCTCATTGTTAATAAACCCAGCGAATTATTGACCGTACCGGGTAAAGATCCTAAACATGCCGACAGCTTAATTAACCGAGTGAATCGCGTGTTTCCAACCGCACGAATTGTTCACCGCCTTGATATGGCAACTTCCGGCATACTTTGCCTTGCTATGAATAAAGCTGCCCATAGGCATTTAAGCATGCAGTTTCAAGAACGTGAAACCGCTAAGCGGTATATTGCTCGCGTATTTGGGCAACTTGAACAAGACAATGGTTCTGTTGATTTGCCACTTATTTGCGACTGGCCTAATCGCCCAAAGCAAATGGTAGATCATGAAAATGGTAAGCCATCGCTCACTCACTATAAAATACTTGAACGAGAAGAAAGCGCCACTCGCGTTGAGCTCACTCCTATTACTGGTCGTTCACATCAATTACGTGTACATATGCTAAGCCTTGGCCATCCTATTCTAGGTGACAGACTCTATGCCCACACAGAGGCGCTCGCAGCCGCTCCGCGTTTACAACTTCACGCACAAATGTTGCAACTAAAACACCCAGTCACCGAGCAAATAATGACCTTCGAAGCAGAACCCGAGTTTTAACGGGCTCAATTACTTAGCAAAGGATTAAACTTTTAGTTAAACATGCCGATACCTAACTAATGACCACTAGTTGAGCGTGTTATGGTGTTTTTGCAATTAATTAAAAAGACTTTGTGTTACATGGCATATAGCTGCGTGGCCCTTTTAGTAATGCCTGCAACTGCCGCTGAACATATTGCTCCGCCTTCTTTTTCGAGTGTTGAAAATAGCGATATTAAACGCCTTCTACCCAGCGATGAAGTGAAAACCTTATTGGCAGGTGAAACTGAATTTTTAAGTTTGCACAGTGAATACATGAGTGCTGATTTTAGAGGGACTGTATTACTGATCCCCGACTGGCAATCAACCCCTACTAACAATGCTGGAATGAGTTACTTACGCAAGGAGCTTAACAATTTAGGCTACACCACTTATGCAATGACCATCCCTGATATTGATTGGCAAGCGAGTAAAATAGCAGAGACGGCCGCAGAAACAGCACCAAGCACCGCCACTGAAACAGAGAGTCAAGCCAACAGTGAATCAGAGCAGCCTAATGTTTCAAGTAAAAACGAAGCGCCTCACCATGTGGATGCTATTGAAGCCGTCAGTGATGAAGTACTCGACAACTACAAATTAAATTTACTGGCGCGCTACAAAGCCCTTTACCAAACAGCGATGGAAGAGCCTAGCAATATTGTTATTATTGCCCAAGGCACCAGTGCAGGGGTATTAACTGAATATTATGCAGATTTTCCGCAAGAACGCGTAGATGCGTTTATTAGTTTAAGTAGCTATTTACCCAATGCAAAACGCAATAAAAGCCTAAACCAAACAACGTCTCTTGTTACGCCTGCCCTTTTAGATATTTATTACGCCGGCGACAATCGCGACATTTTAATTAACCTAAAAAATCGCCAGCGCTGGGTTAACCGAAACGCTAAATTCGACTACCGCCAGCGCCAATTATTTGGGCTTCGTGATCAGTCGCAACAACATGCTCGGCTAACAAAAGAAATAGACGGCTTTTTACGCCGCCTTTTTTAAATATTCATAGGCCGCTTGAATATCTTGGCTTTTTTTAACGGCTAATTCCATCATATGCTTTGGTAAACCTTGCGATACTAATTTATCAGGGTGATGTTGCGCCATTAACTTACGGTAAGCTACTTTTACTTCTCGCTCTGTTGCTCCCTCGTTAAGCCCTAAAAGCCCAAGCGCTTGAGTACGATTCATGTTGTTATTAGGTGGCACATGATGGCCTGAACCTTCTTTATAACTACTACTTTGCCCTTGCTGCTGTTGATAACGCTGTTGCTGTTTTCTAAAATTAAACTCAGCTTGATAGCGTTTAAGCACAAACGCAAAATGAGTTTTAGAAATGCCTAGCTGTTTACTTACTTCACTCAGTAATTGCTTTTCTTGCTCAGCCAAAATGCCATCAGAAAACGCCATTTGAATTTGTATTTCTAAAAATAATTGCAGTAAATCATGACGCTTAGCAAAACGTTCTTTGAAATCATAGACGGTTTCTTTTAATGAAAAGTCGCTTTGTTTACCCGCTTGAAAAGCATGCTGTGCTTCGCGGCGCTCTTCGCCTTTTAAGCCCATTTCATCCATAAATAAGCTGGCGGCTTTTATATGTACTTCGCTTACTCGGCCGTTAGACTTTGCAATATGGCCCATCACTGCAAAGCAGCTGGAAAAAAATAACGCTTGGCGTTGATGGACATCATCACCATTAAATAAACTTGAAAAGCCACCTGCTTTATCAAAATTATTTTTTAAACTTTTATCAAATAAATGCCCTAGATATAGACCTAAAATAGCACCAAAAATTTTGCCAAACATAAAACCAAAACAAAATCCGAGTATTTTTCCCCACATATAAACTGCTACTCCTATTAATTATGTGTCGGCTTGCGCCAAGCGTTCATTTAATGCCGTTAAACGCGCTGGTGTGCCTATGTCATCCCAACTACCAATATAAAGCTCGGTAGACACTAAGTGTTTGCTTAGTTTTTCTCGAAGTAACGGCCCAAGCGGACGAATGCCTGGCTCTAAATCATTAAAAAAGTCAACCTGATAGCGGCTAATACCCGAGAATGTATATTTTGGACTCTCAGGCGATAAATGACTCAATGCAAAATCGCCATCAGGATTATGAGGTGGATTTTCAATAAGCACCAAATGCGCCTCTCCTGGCTGCAAATGCAATTGCATAAGTGAGCTTACATCGTAATCGGTAAATACATCGCCATTTATCACAATAAACGACTCACCTAATAAGGGAAGTGCTTGAATAATTCCCCCTGCGGTTTCAAGGCCGCCTTCAACCTCTTGGCTATAAACAATACTTACACCAAATTGACTACCATCTTTGAAGTACGCTTTAATTTTATCACCTTGCCATGCAAGATTTATCACTATGTCGGTAATACCTGCGGCCTTTAAATTATTAACATGGTGCTCTATTAATGGCTTATTTTGCACTTTAAGCATAGGTTTAGGCATAGCGTGAGTGAGCGGCATCATACGCTGCCCACGTCCTGCGGCTAAAATCATGGCTTTCATAAGCTTACCTGCTCTAATTTTTTAATCACTTTTTGCGCTATTGTATTTTTAACCCAATCACCGAGCGCATTGAGCTCAGGGTAACGTGCAGCAATTTCTGTAATATACTCAAGGGTGGGCAAAATATTAGCTAAATAACCTGTTTTACCATCACGTAAATACAGACGGCAAAATATACCAGCGGCTTTTAAATGACGCTGTAAACCGGTTAAGTCAAACCAAACTTTAAATTGCTCAAACGACGTGTTAGCGACTAAGCCTTGACGTTTAAATTCGTTATAACCAAATACTAATAGTTGAGCGAGCTCATCATCAGGTAGCTTAAAATAGCAATCGCGTAATAACGAAACTAAATCGTAACAAAGCGGCCCGCGCACGGTGTCTTGGTAATCTATTATCGCCCACTGCGAATTGCTGTGCATAATATTACGGCTATGGTAGTCGCGATGCACTGTTACTGTGGGCTGTTCAAGCATGGCTTTAGTGAGTAGATCGCAGCTCGACTCCCACATTTTAAGCTGATTTTTATCAAAGCTTTCAGCAATAAAATCTTTTACTAACCATTGGCTAAATATCGACAATTCAAGCGCTATAAAGTCTTTACCATAGGCCAACATATCTGAGGCTTCAGGCGTTTTTGCCCACTTGGCTGATAAACTTATTAACTGTGTGTAATAGTTGGTTCTATTTGCATCATTAAGCATGTCGGCTAAGTGTGTGCTGCCTAAATCAATTAAAATAAAAAAACCCTGTTGTTCATCACTTTTAATAATATGCGGTAACAAAAAACCTTGGTCGGTAAAAACTTGGTTCAAAGATAAGTACGGTGCGTTATTGACCTTTAATGGATCGGAGTCCATTACAATAAAGTGCTGATTATTAATTGTTAAGCGAAAATAACGCCTAAAGCTTGCATCTCCGGTTATCGCCTCAAATGTATCTGGCTGTTTGCCAAAGTGGGCCATTATGAACTGTTGTAAATTATCAAAGCGTGTCATTTTATAAGATATCTATTTTTAACTAAGTTAATTAGGTCAATTACTGTATTTGCCATTATTTTCCTTTATTATGTGTAAATTATATTTATACACACAGCATTAGGGTCAATAAATGAGCAAAACCTGGGGCATTTTGATGCTAAGCGTAGTTAGCGCACCATCGCTTGCCGAAACTGAACTGACACACAAACTTTGTGGCACTTCAATGCAAACCAGAGCTTGGCAACCGCTACCTGGCATTAAGCTTGGTAATGTTGACATTAAAGCTGATGATGTAGAACTCCTTGGTACTCAGAGTGCCGAATTTAGCGGCAATGTTGATATTAACACCGTTAATATGAGTTTGTCCGCACAAACTGCATTGATAGACAAGCAGCGTGGTTTACTTAATGCCACTGGCCCGATTGTATATCGCGATGCTGTAAGTAACGTAAATAGCTCTGGTTTAAATGCCGATTTAAATAATTCAGAAATTAGCCTATTAGGTGCTGATTATAAGCTTACAGAACAACAAGGCAAAGGTGGTGCTGAAAAGCTCACTATAAACGATTCTGGCTTAGTACTGATGAATGCAAGCTTTACTGCTTGTCCGGGAGAAACGCCAGCTTGGGAAATTGAAGCCGACGAGATTAACTTATCTCGAGAACAAGGCTGGGGCGAAACTCACAATGCCATACTGCGAATTTTAGATACCCCTGTTTTATATTTACCTTATTTTACTTTTCCATTAGACGAGCGCCGAAAGTCGGGATTACTCACGCCTAGTATTTCAAGTTCAGACAAGTATGGTTTAGAAACCATTACTCCTTATTATTGGAATATTGCGCCTAACTTAGATGCCACCATCACGCCGCGTTATATGGCTAACAAGGGTTTACAATTAAAAACAGAGCTTAGATATTTAACCAAGCAACATGAAGGCCTAATAGGAATAGAATACCTAAACAAGGACGACTCAGAGCCAGCGCTTGATGAGCGCTACATGTTTCATTGGCAGCAAAAAAGTTACTTTAACGAAAATTGGCGAGCAAGTGTTGACGTTACCAATGTAAGCGACGATAACTACATTACTGATTTAGAATCAAGTTATGCGAGTAAAACCGACACTCAACTTTATCGTACCGGCGTACTGACTCATTTAGGAGACACATGGCGGACCGATATAAAAGTTCAAAACTTTGAGGTACTGGGTGATCACTTAGAGTCGTACACTGCTATCCCACAAATTAATTTCACACAAACAGCACCATGGAAATTTGATCATTTTGATTTTAGCGTGTCTGGCGAATTGAGCCATTTTACTAACAGCTCTGCAATCATAGATCAAGCAACACGAGTTCATATTGAGCCAAAAGCGCGGTTTGATTACGATCAATACGCATGGTCATTTTTATCTGAAGTTAGCTTATTACAAACAAACTACGACCAACATGGTGACCTATCTGGCACACAATTTAAACAAAGCGTATCGCGTACTTTGCCAAAAGTACGTTTATATTCACAGCTTAATTTTGAGCGTGATACTTCCTACCTTGTAGAAGATGGTATTCAAACGTTAGAGCCACAAATTCAGTATTTATATACACCTAACAAGGATCAGTCTGATATTGGTTTATACGATACAACCAAATTACAAGACGACTATTACGGCTTATTTAGAGATACGCGCTTTTCTGGCGTTGATCGAATAGCCGCTGCAAATCAGTTTACGCTGGGTGCAACAACGCGTTTATTTGATAAAAAACAAGAAGAAATTTTTAACTTTAGTGCCGGACAAATATTTTATTTATCTGATGATGCCAAGCCAACCGAGCAAAATTTAAACTCAGATACAAATTACAATGCATTATTTGCAGCGCAAACCATGTTACATTGGCACCGTCGTTGGTATTTCTCTGCGGGGATACAATACAACACTGACAGCAAACAGATGATCCAATCAAATGCCACGTTAGATTACAAAGGTGATAATAATCAGCTTGTGCAATTGAACCATCGCTATGCAAATGATGTCTCAGGAAATACAATCGAGCAAACAGGTGTATTCACAAGTATTCCAATAAGTGATGAATGGCAGTTTATTGCAAGCTACCACCGTGACCTTGAAAACAACCGAAGCGTCGAAATATTAAGTGGATTACAGTATGAATCATGCTGTTGGGCGTTCCAGATTACTGGTCACCGCCAGATCGAAACTGATTTAAATCAGTCAATAGGTACAGAACAAGCCACCTTTGATTCAGGTATTAGTTTTAATTTTGTACTAAAAGGACTGGGTAGTAAAAGCCGCTATGATGCACAAAAACTATTACAACAAGGTATTTTTGGCTATCGTAGACCGTATTTTCTTAATAACTAGTATCACAAACATACTATTAGCAAGAGTAGTAAATAGAACATGACTTTAAAAAAATTATTAGTATCAACCGTTTTAAGTATCAGTCTGTGCCAAGGTGCATTTGCTGAACCAGTAGAAATAGACAAAGTTGTTGGCGTTGTAAACCAAGGTGTTATTTTACAAAGCGAAGTAAACTCCATTGTTGATCGTGTAAAAAAACAAGCAAAAGAACAGGGTCAACAATTACCTAAAGACGAAATTTTACGTGTGCAAGCCATGGAACGCTTAGTTAGCCAAGCACTAATGATGCAAATGGCAGAGCGCATGGGGTTACAAATTTCTGATAGCCAATTAGATCAAACGCTCGCTAACATAGCAAAAGAGCAAGGCGGCACAATTAGCGATTTACGACGTACAGTTGAAGCATCAGGCGATAGCTTTCAAGCATACCGTGAAGAAATACGTAAAGAGATCACAACACAACAGGTTACTCGCGCAAATGTTGATCGACGTATTTATATTAGTGAGCAAGAAGTCGATAATTTATTAAAAATTATGGCTAGCCAAGGTCAAAGTGCTGAAGAATATGACATTGGCCACATCCTGATTGATATTCCTAACGAAGCAACAGCAGAAGAAATTTCAGCGGCTAAAACACGTGCTGATAAAGTTATTGAATTACTTAACGATGGCCAAGAATTTAAACGAATTGCAATCTCATCATCAAGCGGCTCAAAAGCACTTGAAGGAGGCCAATTAGGTTGGATGGGTATAAACGAAATGCCTTCTCTTTTCGCTGAAGCTGTAAAGAGCAAAAAGAAAGACGCTATTGTAGGACCGCTTCGCTCAGGTGCTGGTTTTCATATTATTAAAGTCCAAGATGTGCGTGGCCTACAAGTGGTAGAAACAACTGAAGTGCGCTCGCGCCATATACTTATTGAACCTTCAATAATTTTAAGCGAAGAAAAAGCACGTAACATGCTTGCTGGTTTTGCTAAAGACTTGCGCGCAGGCAACGCTGATTTTGGCGAACTCGCGAAAGAATATTCAGAAGACCCAGGCTCTGCACTTAAAGGCGGTGAATACGACTGGACTGATCCAACAACCTACGTTCCTGCGTTTAGAGATACATTACTATCGCTAAAACAAAACGAGATTAGCGAGCCATTTAGAACCCAGTTTGGTTGGCATATTGTACAACTTCTCGACAAACGTGTTGCTGATAAAACTGAGTTAGCTAAACGTAACCGCGCACATGGCATGCTATTTAACCGTAAATTTAAAGAAGAAAGCTTCAACTGGCAGCAAGAAATGCGCGAACAAGCCCATGTTGAAATTTTCCCTACAGACGAATAAATATGACCTTAAGAATAGCAATTACACCAGGGGAACCTGCCGGTATTGGTCCAGATTTGCTTATTACGCTTGCTCAGCAAGCGTGGGACGCACAACTTGTTGTGCTTGCTGATGCCAAACTATTAAAAGAACGTGCAAAGCTTTTAGGTTTACCTATAAACCTAATTGAGTTTGATGAAAACGCCCCCGCTAAAGCTACACCCGCAGGCAGCGTGTATATTTATCAAGTCAATTTAGGTGATGATGTAGAGCTAGGCGTACTTAACGATGCTAATGGCCAATACGTGTTAGACACCTTGCGTATCGCAAGCGAAAAAAACATGGATGGCACGTTTGATGCTGTAGTGACAGGCCCTGTTCACAAAGGGATTATAAATAAAGCCGGCATTTCGTTCAGTGGCCATACTGAGTATTTTGCACAGCAGTCAAATACCGCTGATGTTGTCATGTTATTAGCCACAGAAGGTCTTCGTGTTGCACTTGTAACAACACATATCCCGCTGGCTTATGTATCACGTGCAATCACCGAAGATCGCCTAACCAAGGTTGCCACTATTTTAGATCACGATTTGCGGACTAAGTTTGGCATTGAAAAGCCGCGTATATTAGTCTGTGGGTTAAATCCGCACGCTGGTGAAGATGGTCACTTGGGCCGAGAAGAAATAGACACAATTGCCCCTACCCTTGATATTTTAAGAAGCCAAGGGATGAATTTAATTGGTCCACTACCTGCCGATACATTATTTCAGGATAAATACCTTTCTGAAGCCGATGCCGTACTTGCTATGTATCACGATCAGGGTTTACCTGTGCTAAAATACAAAGGATTTGGTAAATCGGTGAACATCACGCTGGGTTTACCTTTTATTCGCACTTCAGTTGACCACGGTACAGCGCTAGATTTAGCTGGTACAGGTACCGCCGATGTTGGAAGTTTTGAATTAGCGATCCGCGAAGCAATTAAGCTCGCCCATGAAAAAGCACAGAATCAATGACCGATAAAGTACACTTAGGACACCGCGCCCGAAAACGTTTTGGACAGAACTTTCTATTTGATGAAATGATCATCGATAAAATAGTTTCAGCAATCGATCCTAAACCAGAAGATAATTTAGTAGAAATAGGCCCAGGCCTAGGTGCAATCACCGAACCTGTGGCTGAACTTAGCGGACACCTAACAGTTGTAGAGCTAGATAAAGACCTTGCAAAACGCTTAATTGAACACCCATTTTTAGGGCCAAAATTAACGGTAAACCAAGGCGATGCAATGAAATACGACTTTGCAAGCTTAGTTAAAGACGACAAAAAGTTAAAAGTGTTTGGTAACTTACCTTACAACATCTCCACGCCATTGTTATTTCATCTTTTTGAGTTTGCCGATAACATTGAGCACATGCACTTTATGCTTCAAAAAGAAGTTGTAAAACGCATGGTTGCAGGCCCTGGTAGTAAAACATTTGGTCGTTTGAGTGTAATGACTCAGTACTATTGTAATGCAATGCCTGTAATTGAAGTGCCACCAGAGTGCTTTAAGCCAGCCCCTAAGGTTGACTCTGCAGTTATTCGCTTAATTCCTAAAAAGCCAGAGCAACGTACAGCCAAAAGCGTAAAAATACTCAACACAGTCTGTTTAGAAGCGTTTAATCAACGTCGTAAAACATTACGAAACAGTCTTGGCAACTTACTAACAGCCGATGAAATGGCAAGCATAGGTATTGATGCTACATTACGTGCTGAAAGCTTGTCTCTACAACAATTTATCGATATAGCTAACTGGATTTATGACAAAGAGCAGTAATATTGGGTCACCTGTAAAGGTGTCTGTAGAAACATTTTATGTTGAAGGTCAATCGCAGCCTGAAATCGAAAAGTACGTATTTGCTTACTCTGTAACAATAAAAAATCATAGCTTATGCAGTGCTAAGCTATTACACCGTTATTGGTTAATTACAGACGCAAACGGCAAAGAAGTTGAAGTTGAAGGCGAAGGCGTTGTTGGCGAAACCCCAACAATTGGCCCAGGTGAAAGTTACAAATACACCAGTGGTGCAATTCTTGACACACCTGTCGGAACAATGCAAGGCCACTATACGCTACGCAACGAATTTGGAGCTGAGTTTGAAGCACCTATTAATGTATTTCGTTTAGCTTGCCCTAATATTTTGCATTAATAGAAGCACTACATGGCCGACTATGCAATAGGTGATTTACAAGGGTGCTTTAAAGAATTTAGCACCTTGTTACAGCGGGTAGATTTTAACCCAAGTAAAGATCACCTATATTTAGTAGGTGACATTGTTGCCCGTGGTCCTGACTCACTTGCCTGCCTTGATTTCATCTATCAACATCAAGACAGCATGACCATCACACTGGGTAATCATGACTTGCACATGATTGCTTGCTATTTTTTAAATAAGCCCACTAACCCAAAAGATAAATTAGCCCCTATTTTTAAAAGCAGCTTACTTAAGCGTTATATCTCTTTTTTACAAACCCAACCACTCGCTTTATATTTAAAAGCACATAATTGCTTTATCTCCCATGCAGGCTTAAACCCTGATTGGTCAATTGAAGACGCATTGCAACACGCAAAATTTGCTCAAAATTGCTATCAATCAAAGAATGCAAAAAACTTTTTTGAACATATGTACTCTCCTCATCCTAAAACGTGGTCAACAACACTTAATGACTATGAAAAGTTTAGATATATAGTTAACTACTTTACCCGAATGCGTTTTTTAACCTGCAATAATATGCTTGACCTTAATGCAAAAGGCGCAATAGCAGATAGTAATTCGTTAACACCTTGGTTTATGCACCCTAACATTGCCATACTTAAGAATGAGCTTGTTTTTGGTCACTGGGCATCACTTGAGGGTAAAACAGGGGTTAACCATGTTCATGCTTTAGACACAGGCTGTGTATGGGGTAACGGGATGACGTTAATGGAACTTAAAACAAAAAATCTATTTATAGAAAAATGACTCTTTTTACCTAAATAACCTGAAAAATTCCAATACATCTGTTAGATTTATAAACTAATAGTTAAAATTAATTAAAGTAATTGATTTTAATTACTTAACTTATCCGAATAAAAGCCGATAAGTTTTAATTAAAGTATCTTTGAGTGGAAATCCATATGAATCTAACAGTGAGCCAACGTATTTGGGGTGGTTTTATATTTATCACGCTATTACTTTTAATTATTGGCGGCAATTCGTTAATTAAAATAGCAAACATTGATCGTTCTACTCAGCAGGTAAATCAGCTATCACTGCCTGCATTAAATAAAAGTTCAGAGCTACAAGCTGAATTCATATTAATGAGTAAGGCAGCACAAGCAAGTTTTTATACTTCATCGGCAAGTGAGCTTGAACCCATTAAAAAAAGAGTATTCGAACAAAAAAAATCATTCAACGAGCTCCATGCACAGCTTCAGAACGTTGTTAAAAACGATCCTGAACTAAGCAAAAGTAGCCAAAGTGTTGAGAAAACCTATGAAAACTTTTTAAGTATTGTTGAAAACTTACTCGAAGATAAAAATAAACAACTGGCATTAAATAAAACACTCACTGCACAAATTGAAGCCATTGAGCTTAGCGCAGAAGATGCTAACTCAGTAGTTTTAGACATAATTGATATAGATGGTTTTGAACAAGACCACCCTCGTGCTTTCCAAGCTGCAAATAACTTGGAAAATAACTTTATGTCGGTGGTTACCAACAGTACCGATATGTTAACAGTAAAAACGTTAACCACATTAGATATCGTTAAAAGCGAGCAAACCTATTACCTTGAAGAAGTAACACGCACTGTTGCGCTAATTAAACCGGCTATTGAGCAAAGCCATAGCGACTTGTTTAATGACCTCAAAGAGCATGTTGAAGCACTTGAGAGTAACGTAAAAGGTAACAACAGTTTAGCCGCGAATAAAAAACGTTTAATTGATTCAATTGCGCTCACTGAAAAAGAGCTAGCCGACTCAGAAGCCGCAACAAAAATAGCACTTAATCAAATTGACGAGTTAGTTTCGCAAGCAAGTAATGTTGCTTTTGAGCTTCAAAAAGGCGTTCGTAATGACGTAGACTCAGCAAACTTATGGACATGGGTTGGTATGGTTATCGCAACTTTACTTGCCATCGCCATTGCATATATAACCGTAAGCCGTATTACAAAACCACTTGCCGAAGTAAACAGAATTTTAGATATTGTAGCCAGTGGTGATATGACTCAACGCTTGGATGACAGCGCTAAAGACGAATTTGGCGAGCTATCAAAAAGCTGTAATACCCTAATAGACAGCTTACGCAGCTTAATTAAAGGGATTATTTCTCGTTCTACTCAATTAGCAGCTGCATCAGAAGAAACCTCAGCCATTACTGCCGAATCAAGCCAAGCTATTAGCAATCAGCAGGCACAAGTGCAACAAGCAGCAACAGCAACGACTGAAATGAGCAGCACATCGCAAACAGTAAGTAATAGTGCACAGCAAGCATTGAGCGAAATTAAAAACGCAGATAAAGAAGCTGAACGTGTTAAAGGTATTTCAAACAATAACAAAGCAACTATTGAGCAACTTGCGCGCGAAGTCGATGACGCTTCACAAGTTATTAATAAGCTTCATCAAGATAGCGCATCGATTGGCAGCATACTTGATGTTATTCGTGGTATTGCAGATCAAACTAACTTACTCGCGCTTAACGCCGCAATCGAAGCCGCCCGTGCAGGTGAATACGGCCGAGGCTTTGCCGTTGTAGCAGACGAAGTACGCTCACTGGCAAGTAAAACGCAAGAATCGACCCAAGAGATCCAATCAATGATTGAATCGCTACAAACGGGCGCAGAAGCGGCTGTAACAGCAATGACCAAAGGTAAGCAACGTGCGGTATCGTGTGTAGAGCAAACTGACCTAGCAAGTACAGCGCTTGATTCAATTACCTTTGCTGTATCACAAGCCCATGACGTGAGTGAAGAAATATCAACAGCAGCACTTGAACAACAACAAGTGGCTGAAGAAATTAGCGAACGTTTAGAGTCTATTGTTGCTATTGCAGAACAAACAGCTGAAGGCGCAAGTCAAACTAACATCTCAAGTTCTGAAGTTGCAAAACTAGCCGAAGAGCTGCGTTTATCGGTAGACGAATTTAAAGTATAAAACGCTTTAATATATTAAAAACCCCGTTAGCACACTGTGTTAACGGGGTTTTCTTTGTAGCATTAAAAAGTAAAGGTAGTTACTTTTGGCAATGTGAACAAAAAACGGTACTACGCTGCCCCAGCCTTATTTCTTCTAACTCATTATCACACGTTAAACAGGGCTTTCCTTTTCGCCCATACACTAATAACTCTTGTGCAAAATAGCCTGGCTTGCCATCACTTTGTGCAAAATCTTTAAGGGTTGTACCACCTTGGGTAATAGCGGCCGCTAACGTGTCTTTTATTATCGGAATAAGCGCTTGATAGCGTTTAAGAGAAACCTTCCCAGCTTCGCGTTTTGGATGTATCCCTGCTTTAAACAATGACTCGTTAGCGTAAATATTTCCTACACCAACAACCACAGCGTTATCCATAATAAACTGTTTAACAGGTACTTTTTTATTGCGTGACTGCTCGTACACCCGCTTTGCAAAAAAATCATCAGTAAGAGGCTCAGGCCCAAGCTTTGAAAGCAACTTATGTACTTCGCCAGGCTCTTGCCATAAGCAGCAACCAAAACGGCGTGGATCGTTTAAGCGCAGCGCCTTATTATTTCCAAATACAAACTCTACATGGTCGTGCTTTTTTAAAGGCTCGCTTTTATCTACAACCCGTAAGTTGCCCGACATACCTAAATGTAAAATAGTGCTACCAAGCTCACAATGCAGTAATAAATATTTTGCACGGCGCTCAATACTAGTAACCGTTAACCCTTCTAGCTGGTAAACATCATCAGGTACAGGCCAGCGCATACTGGCATTATAAATATTAACCTTAGTGACAACTTGGTTTTTTATATGGGGAGTGATCCCCATACGGCTCACTTCTACCTCTGGTAATTCAGGCATTAATTAGGCTCACTTAGTGAAAAATCATAACTAGGAAACAGCTGCTTTGCCGCATTTATATCAAGTGCAAATACACGCTGAGTACTTTTTTCTAGCAAGTAATACTGCTTATTTCCTTTGTAAAGTAAATATACCCAAGGCAAACTTTCTCCAGCTAGTTCAAATGTGGCAACAAACAAAGGCGCATTTGGGTTAAACACCACCGGTTCATTAACCACCAAAAGCTGAATACCCTGCCAAAGGTTAACAAGCTCTTGTAATTGAAGTTCAGATGCAGACCAAAAAACAGGTGCGTCTTTCTTTATCGCAGTTGTACGCCAACTAGTACCAATACGCTCAATTTTTTGATCAACAAAACTGAGTGTTAAAACAAAGCTTTGTGCAGGTAATACAGCTTGCAATGTCGGCTCTTTTTCAGCACTTAAAAACTGCTTATGCCAGCCATTTAAAAAGAAAATCATAATCAACATCGAGAAGATAATAACGTTGTTCCACCCTTTTCGGCCCAGTCGCATAGTTATACACCTAGTAAATTCAATATTTTAAAGTGTAACTAAAACTTAATTGCACTGTCTATATGTTAAAGAGCGCAGACTTTGTTAGAATATCGGCAAATTTAAAGGAGTTCCGTCAATGTCTATGTATGTAGTGGGCCATAAAATCCCAGATTCAGATTCTATTTGTGGTGCAATTGCACTGGCTTATTTAAAAAACCAAATTGATGAGCCAGCGATACCAACTCGTCTTGGTGATGTTTCACCAGAAACTCAATTTATCCTTGATAAATTTGGCTTCGAAGCCCCAGAGCTTAAATTAAGCTACGCGGGCGAAGATGTGTATATTGTTGATCACACAGAAAAAACACAAGCCCCTGATGATATCGACCAAGCCCGTGTTGTTGGCGTGGTAGATCACCATAAATTAGGTGACTTAACATCATCTACTCCGCTTGAATGTTGGATTCGCCCTGTAGGGTGTTCAAACACCATTATTAAAATGATGTACGATTTTTACAGCATAGAAATCCCTAAAGACATCGCAGGTATTATGATGTGTGCAATTTTAAGCGACACCGTAATATTTAAATCACCTACATGTACCACTGCCGATATTAAATGTGTTGAAGCACTTGCTGAAATTGCGGGTGTTGAAGACTTTAAAGAACTAGGCATGGATATGTTCCGCGTTAAGTCTGCAGTAGAAGATACACCTGCACGTGACTTAGTTATGCGTGACTTTAAAGATTTCAACATGAACGGTAACCTAGTAGGTATTGGCCAACTAGAAGTAATCGACCTTGCTGTGTTTGACGATATTAAAGCTGACCTTGAAGCTGATATTGCAAAACTTAAAACTGAAGGTAATCGTCACTCTGTATTTTTACTGCTTACCGATATCATGAAAGAAGGCTCAGAGATGCTAATTGTATCTGACGATGCAAACCTAGTTGAGCAGGCTTACGGCGTAAAACCAGAAAATGATAAAGTATGGTTAGATGGTGTATTAAGCCGTAAAAAGCAAGTAGTACCACCACTACAAGATGCGTTTGCTAAAGCCTAATAACTTTAATAAATAACACTAAAAAGCCGATAGTGCATATGCATTATCGGCTTTTTTGTTTTTAAACTTAAAGCACAAACTACAATACCGCAGTAAGCCTTAATCAAGTCGAGGAAAAATATAACTCAAATAATATTTAAAACACCTAATTTAGGACAATTATTTTACTAAATTTTTGCCTTGCTATCGATGAGATTTAATTACCAAAATCGAACACTTAATCGAGCAAATAAATATTAGATTTTACTTTTTAGCTCATCATAAACTTTTGCATGGCTTTTTGAAAGTTCGACATTATCTATATCTATGTTATTTAACCACAAAGTTGCTTGCGTTTTATTACCCAACTCCCAATATGATTGCGCTAAACGTAAACTGTAGGTTGCGTGGTAAATGCTATCCGGTTCGATGTAATCGAACGCAGTTTTGAAATATTTTACAGCGTTATTAAAATCATTATGCTTAAAATAAGAAAACGCTAAATTACCTAATGCTATTGCCGTTTTTGCATCATGCTCTGTATTTTTTATAGCGTTATAGGCTTTTAAGTTACTTTCTATCGCTTGAGGGTACTGTTGCCAGTTATAAAAAATATGCCCTTTATTAATGTGTAACTCAAAGTGAAAAATAACATCATTACTTTTTGCATAGCGCTGCTCAGCATCGAGCAATACACGAAGAGCCTTTTTTTTATCACCAAATATGTGCTGTAAATTAGCTAGCTCTACAAGCCTTAAAGGATCACCAAATACATTATAAATTTCATCAAGTTGAGCAAATGCTTTTGCCGCATAGGCTTTCGCTTGTTGCTTATCACCTAAGTAATTAAGCGATTTAGCATAATAAAAATAAACTTGTATTTTAAATGCGCCGGGTAATTCTTCTTGGTCAACAAAGGGGCTTAATGCGCTATGAAGATTATCGAATTTTTGATAATCAAAATAATAGTCAAACTCGTACGTTTTCAATTTATACCAATTAGAGGAGTTCTTTTGTGTATTTAAAAGGCGAGATTTAATGTAGGTTAAGCAGTCTTGATCTGTTTTCATACAAAACACTTCATGATCACTTAAGTTTTCAGAGGCTTTTGCACCCATGCTTACATATAAAAGCAAAAAAACAATTAAAACATGCTTCAGCATTAGAACACTCATATTAGCCACATAAGCTTTAAGTGTAATATGAGTGTGCTCTATTTAACAATGGATAAAATAACTACGCGTATTGCCCGGCTGCAAATCCACAGCTCCAAGCGTACTGAAAGTTATACCCTCCAAGCCAACCGGTTACATCGGTTACTTCCCCTATAAAGTACAAGCCTTGTGATTTTTTGGCTTCAAACGTTTTAGAGCTAAGCTCGTCGGTATCAACGCCGCCCAAAGTTACCTCAGCCGTACGATAACCCTCTGTCCCATTCGGTTTTATTTTCCACGAGTGAATATAATTGACCAGCTCATCAATTTGAGTATGGGTAAGCTGATTTATATTACAATCAGGAATAGCATTGCTTTCATGTAATATTTCAATGAACCGTTTTGGCAATATTATCGTTAGGCTATTTTTTAGTGATTTTTGAGGTTGCGTTTCTCTCCAGTCTGCAAGCTGCTGCTTTAAATCTAGCTCTGGAAGTAGATTAATAGTAACAGCCTGCCCTGCACGCCAAAATGAACTTATTTGTAATATAGCGGGGCCAGATAAACCACGGTGCGTAAATAATATATTTTCTTTAAATGTGGTGCCGTCTTCACTTGTTACTTCGCACGGTATGCTAACGCCTGATAACCCTTCAAAGCGCTCTTTGTCGTGCTGATGAAGGGTAAATGGTACAAGCGCGGCCATAGTAGGTAGTACGTTTAAACCAAACTGCTCAGCAATTTTGTAGCCTATGGGTGAAGCCCCAAGCTTGGGCATAGTAAGCCCACCCGACGCAACCACTAACGACTCGCAATGTAAGGTCTCTTGCTCTGTGGTAACGCTATAACCAGACTCTGTTTTTTGAACATTAATCACTTCACTACGCAAGGCCATGTTTACACCCGCCCACTCGCATTCGGTAAGAAGTATATTAACAATATCTTGGGCGCTATTATCGCAAAACAGCTGGCCTAACGTTTTATGATGGTATGCCAAACCGTGGCGGTCCACCAGCTCAATAAAGTCATGTTGCGTATAACGGCTCAAACATGATTTAACAAAATGTGGATTGCTGCATAAGTAATTTTCCGGTGCTGCATTCTCATTTGTAAAATTACAACGCCCGCCACCACTAATTAAAATTTTACGACCCGGCTTTTTACCCATATCAAGTACTGTAACACGTCGGCCTCGGTATCCAGCTTGTGCTGCACACATTAATCCAGCCGCTCCCGCGCCAATTACAATTACATCTACCTGGGTCATCTATTTATCTCACTTAACAATTTGCTCGATTATAGCAAAATTTAATCGCCAGCAATGCACAGAATTAATTATTACAAATAACACAATAAATATACTTTCTACTTTTTAGAAGTATTAAAAACACAAACCAAAAAGCAGTACCTTTATCTCATTTTTGTTTTGTATGACAAATACAAAACAATGACAAACCCCTTTAAAAGCCTCGTTATAACTAAATGAAATAGGGACATAATGATTTAGTATTTTAACTTTGTTAACACATATTTTACCTTTGTACCTGCATTGTGACAATCCATCACGATATAACTAATAAAAAAATCTAGGGAAAATTATGACAACAAGTAAGACATTTAATAAGTGCGCATTAGCACTTACCATTAGTACGCTTTTTGCCACCGCATCAAGCATGGCTAATCCAGCACAAGCAATTGGCCCTTCAGTGGCAGATACAACGGCTAAACTTCAAAATCAAAGTGGCTTTGAAACGCAATTCATCATTAAATATAAAAATAACAATTTTGACGCACTGAGTTATTCAACTGCAGATGAAAGCCCTGTAAACATGAAAGCGCGTGCAAAAAACTTTGTTAAAAACTTTGCTTCTAAAAAAGGAAAGGTAAAAGCAAAGTACATTCGCGCAATGGCACTCAATAACCACCACGTTATGCGAGCTGATAAAAAGCTTAGCGCAGCAGAAGCGCAAGAGTTTATGCAAGAAATGGTTGATTCAGGCAACGTTGAGTACATTGAAGTTGACCAAATGTTAAAACCTTTTGCGACACCAAACGATCCGCGCTATGGCGACCAGTGGCACTACTATGAGCAAGCTGGCGGTCTAAACTTACCAACGGCTTGGGACACCGCAACAGGTAGTGGTGTAGTAGTGGCTGTTCTTGATACAGGTTACCGCCCTCATGCCGATTTAAACGCTAATATTTTGCCGGGTTACGATATGATTTCTAACCTGTCAGTTGCTAATGATGGCGGCGGACGTGATAGCGATGCACGTGATCCGGGCGATGCAGTCGCAGCCGGTGAATGTGGTAATAATGGTGCGCAAGGTTCTAGCTGGCATGGTACTCACGTTGCAGGTACTGTTGCGGCCGTTACAAATAATGGTGAAGGCGTAGCCGGTGTTGCTTATGATGCGAAAGTAGTTCCAGTGCGTGTACTTGGTAAATGTGGTGGTTTAACGTCTGATATTGCTGACGGCATTATTTGGGCATCTGGCGGTAACGTATCGGGCATTCCTGGAAACCCTAATCCAGCTGATGTTATTAACATGAGCTTAGGTGGCAGCGGCTCTTGTAGTTCTACAACACAAAATGCAATCAATACAGCTCGCAGCAATGGCGCTGTTGTTGTTATTGCAGCAGGTAACGACAACGATAATTCAGCTAACTACAACCCAGGTAACTGTAGTGGTGTAGTTAATGTGGCGTCTGTTGGCCGAAATGGTGGCCGTGCTTATTACTCAAACTACGGTAGCAATATTGATGTTGCAGCACCAGGTGGCGCGCAAAGCTTCGCTAACGACTCTGAAGGTGTTCTGTCTACGTATAACTCAGGATCGTCTTCTCCATCGACTGACAGCTACTCATTCTCTCAAGGTACATCTATGGCGGCTCCGCACGTAGCGGGTGTAGCTGCACTTATCAAGCAAGCAAAGCCAAATGCTACGCCTGATGAAATAGAGAGTATTTTAAAATCGTCTACACGCTCATTCCCTGCAACATGTAACAACTGTGGTACAGGTATTGTTGATGCAGCAGCTGCTGTTGCCGCAGCAAGTGGCGGCACAACACCACCTACAACAGGTGATAGTGAACTTGTTGATGGCGAAGCTAAAACAGGCTTAAGCGGTGGTGCTAACGCACAAGACTTTTACACAATGACCGTACCAAGCGGAGCAACGAATGTTACGTTTACAATGAGCGGTGGCACAGGTGATGCCGATCTATACGTTCGTGCTGGAAGCCAACCAACGACATCAAGCTACGACTGTCGTCCTTACAAAGGCGGCAACAGCGAAGAGTGTTCTATCGATAATCCAACAGCAGGCACATACCATGTAATGCTTCGTGGTTACTCTGCTTATTCAGGTGTTAGTTTAGTCGGTAATATTACAGGTGCATCTTCTGGTGGCGGTTCAGGCACACCTGAAGCAGGTGGCGGTACTGTGAGTGATGTAAGTGCAAGTGCTAGTCAGTGGAAACACTACACGCTAGATGTACCTGCAGGCATGTCTACATTTACTGTAACTAGCTCTGGTGGCACGGGTGATGCTGATTTATTTGTGAAGTTTGGTAGTCAACCAACATCGTCTAGCTACGATTGTCGTCCATATAAAAACGGTAATGCTGAAACATGTACCTTCAATAACCCGCAAGCCGGTACATGGCATTTAAGTGTAAATGCTTACAGAACCTTTTCTGGTTTAACTATTAGCGGACAATACCAACCATAATAGTAAATTCATAATCTTTGGGATAGTAAAGGCCAAACTGACTGTTTGGCCTTTTTTATGAGTAAGAAGGTTTCAGCTTATTTGGGTTTAATGCTTACTCGCTTAATTAGGTGGTCTATTTTGAGGATGGAAAAGCGTGTTGATAGCTAGGTAAAAAAATTGCTATTTAGTTATTCTAAATGAGGGGGGGTTAACGCAGGTAGCTACACGTTTAGCCCCGCAAAATGATTAAGTATTATTGCTGATTGGTATTAGCGTCAGGTTTAACTTTTTAAATTGATTGGTACTGTGGCTGGTTTGATATAAGTACTAGTTCAAATATATTGCTAACTCACCACCAGAAAACAAAAAACCCAGCCTAAGCTGGGTTTTTATATTCTAAAAGAACTAAGATTATTTAATTTTAGCTTCTTTAAAAACAACATGTTTACGAATCTTTGGATCAAACTTTTTGATTTCCATCTTCTCAGGCATGTTACGTTTGTTTTTGTCAGTAGTGTAGAAAAAACCAGTACCGGCAGTTGAAACTAAACGGATTTTATCGCGCATGATTCAGATCCTTAAACTTTAACGCCGCGAGCACGGATTTCAGTAAGAACCGTGTCGATGCCTTTTTTATCAATAATACGCATACCTTTAGTAGTAGTGCGTAATGTTACAAAACGTTTTTCACTTTCAACCCAAAAACGGTGTGTTTGTAGGTTAGGTAGGAAACGACGTCTAGTCGCGTTTCTCGCGTGTGAACGGTGATTACCAACCGCTGGACGCTTACCTGTAACTTGACATACTTTAGACATGTCTATATATCTCCAATAACTTCGCTCGAGCTTAATTTAATCTAAGGCCGTGTATTTCTGCCCTAGATAAATCGAAGGGCGCTCTTTATACAGCTTTTACAGGCAAAGATCAAATACTGATCTATCCAACCAGCTCATATGTAAATTTGATAGCGGCCAATTATAAAGATCGAATGCCCTTAGGGAAAGTAAAAACTGCATTTAAATTAAACTAATTTGCTAAAATGCATTAAACCGCTCATTTTTAGCACATTTCTATATTAAAGAGAGTTAAATTAGGCCTCGCTCGGCAAACGAAACGCATGTTTCACCTCCCACAATGATATGGTCAAGTACGTTTATGTCTACTAATTGCAGTGCTTGCTGTAATTTATTAGTAATAAGTTTATCGGCTTGGCTAGGCTCTGCAATCCCACTTGGGTGATTATGGGCAAAAATAACGGCCGCGGCATTATTTTTCAGTGCAGCTTTAACCACCTCACGAGGGTACACACTAGCAGCATTAATGGTGCCGTAAAAAAGAATTTCATCTTTTACTAAGCGGTTTTGGCTATCAAGATAAAGCACCATAAACACCTCCTGCTGTAGCCCACGCATTTGAATCGTCAAATAATCATATACTGAGTTGGGGGAGTTAAACACGGCGTCGCGTTGGCAGCGCTCCTGCATATAACGCTGGCTTAATTCAAGCACCGCTTGTAATTGAACGTACTTTGCCGTTCCCAACCCTTTTTGTGAACAAAACTCATCCATACTGGCATTAAACAAGTTATGTAAGGTTTTATTTTCGTTCAGTAAGTGTTGAGCTAACTCAATCACATTCATTCCCGGGAGCCCAGTACGTAAAAATATGGCGAGAAGTTCTGCATCACTTAGCGCTTTAGCGCCTTTTTCAATGAGCTTTTCACGCGGGCGCAAAGAATTAGGCAGAGAGGTCAATTGCATTTTTTATCCTTGAGTAACAAGCTGTCTTATAAATGTAATGCAAAATTAAAATTTAGCCTGCAATTTTAAATTAAAAACTTAGCTGAACCGTAAAAGATTTGTTATTTTAAGCGCAATATTTAATAAGATTGATAGACAACCATGATGACGTTAACAAACAAAAAAATTGTATTGGGTATTAGCGGTGGAATTGCAGCTTATAAATGCGCTGAGCTTGTAAGACGATTAAAAGACCATGGTTGTGAAGTAAAGGTTGTTATGACCGAATCGGCTAAGCATTTTATTACACCACTCACAATGCAAGCCGTAAGCGGCGAAATAGTATCGGATTCATTGCTCGACCCTGCGGCCGAAGCTGCAATGGGACACATTGAGTTTGCCAAATGGGCTGACCTTATTTTAGTTGCTCCTGCAACGTGTAATATTATTGCTAAAATGGCATCTGGTATTGCAGACGATTTACTGACTACCCTACTACTTGCGACCCCAGCAAAAGTTGCCGTAGCCCCAGCCATGAACCAGCAAATGTATGCACATGCAGCAACGCAAGCAAACCTAACCACCTTAAAAGCACGTAACGTACTCATTTGGGGCCCAGGTAAAGGAGAGCAAGCCTGTGGAGATGTAGGTGCAGGACGTATGCTTGAACCACATGAACTAGTAGCGCTGTGTGTTGAAAAGCAACCTCCTCAAATTTTAACCGGTAAAACAATTACTATAACGGCAGGCCCAACCCGTGAGCCGCTTGACCCTGTTAGGTTTATATCAAACCATAGTTCTGGAAAAATGGGTTACGCACTTGCAGAAGCGGCGTTACTACTCGGTGCTAACGTTAATTTAATTTCAGGCCCTGTAACTATTAAAGCCCCTACTGGCGTAAACCTTATAAATATAGAAAGTGCAGAGCAATTATTAAATGAAGCACTAATCTATGCACCACAGTCAGATGCGTTTATAGGCTGTGCAGCAGTTGCAGATTACAGAGCCGCAGAAGTAGCGACTCAAAAAATGAAAAAACAAGGCGACGAACTAACACTCACCTTGGTAAAAAACCCTGATGTTATTGCCGCTGTTGCTAATATTAAACATAACCGCCCATACACTGTTGGATTTGCCGCCGAAACGCAAAACGTAGAAAGCTATGCAAAAGGTAAGCTAGTCAATAAAAACCTCGATATGATTTGTGCAAACGACGTATCGCTAAGTGGCTTGGGCTTTAATTCTGACCAAAACGCGCTTACCCTATATTGGCAAAATGAACAGTTAGAATTGGCTGTAAACAGCAAAACGGAAATTGCCCTAAAAGTGATCGAACAGCTGGCTAAACATCTATAAAAAGGCTGGAAACAAACTGAATAAAACATTAACATACGTCTTTCATTTGAACAAAAAATGATTAGCGCTAGCTAAAAATAACTAATAAAAAAGGAATGTTCATGCCTGCGACAAAAAGAAGTAATCGCAAAGAGCAAATACTACAAGCACTCGCACAAATGTTAGAAACAAGCCCGGGCCAGCGTATCACCACAGCAAAATTAGCTGCAGAGGTAGGCGTATCTGAAGCGGCACTTTACCGTCACTTCCCTAGCAAAGCGCGCATGTTTGAAGGCTTGATTGAGTTTATTGAAGATACTCTTTTATCGCGCATCAACCTCATTTTAGAAAACGAAAAAGAAAGCCAAACCCGCATTTATAATATTCTACTCTTGCTTTTAACGTTCGCCGAAAAAAACCCAGGTATTACTCGTATTCTAACAGGTGATGCACTGCAAGGTGAGCAAGAGCGCTTACGTGAACGCGTACAAAGCTTTTTTGAAAAATTAGAAACTCAACTTAAGCAAGTCCTCAGAGAACGAAAACTTCGTGAAGGTAAAAACTTTCAAAGTGATGAACTTACACTAGCTAACTTTTTACTTGCTTACGTTGAAGGAAAAATGAACCAATTTGTTCGTAGTGACTTTAAAACGAAGCCCAGTGTTCAGTTTGAAAAACAATGGCCTGAGTTACAAAAAATCTGGCTTTAAACTCATTTTAATTGCCAAGTTTAATCTAAATAAAACGACCAAATGGTCGTTTTATTGTTTATACCTGTTACTTATCGTCGCTGCCTGCGTTTTATCCTATCTGGTCGAAATATTAGCCAAACTCGTTACAATCAAATAATGTTAAAAAACGAGATTCAATAATGAAAACAAAGCTCACCCTACTTAGTAGCGCATTTATTACTAGCTTAGTCAGCACCGCGCCTAGTGCAAAAGATGCATTAGAATTTACAGACGTATTTAACTTCAAATCAGCCAAAAGCACACAGCTATCTGAAGATGGCCGTATTTTATCTTTGAGTGCTACGCCATATCGCGGCAATGCGACAGGGCAAGTATACTCTTTAACAAATAACAGCTTAATAAGTGAAGTTGAACGAGGTACAAAACCGCTTATAAACAAAGCGGCTAACTGGGTTGCTTTTACGCAAGTACCCACATTACTCGAAAAAGAAACCACCAAGAAAAAAAACACGCTTAAAAATAACTTAGTGCTAGTGAATACTGAAACAGGTGAGCAAAAAAGTTTTGAGAATGTAAAAGACTACGCATTATCAAACGATGGAGTATGGCTTGCCTATCGCTTAGATATAAAAGCAGATAAAACTGATAATGTAGAAAAAAAACCCAAGGATGAGAGTGAAGAGGAAGACAGCAGCGCTATTTCACCTGACAAAAAAGACAAGGTTTACTCGCTTGTTATTGTTAATTTAAAAAACCAACAAAGTGAAACTATTGATAACGTTTTTAGTTACAGTATAAGTGCTACCAATGATCAGCTTTTGCTAAGCCAAAGTTACCCTGATGGTAACGACAACCAAATAAAGCTAATCTCACTTACATCTTTTAAAAGTGAAGTGCTAATTGATGAACCCGGTGTTGTTGCGAATAAAATAGCGTGGCACCCAATCGAAACAACCGTGGCATTTACATTGGGTAATTATGTAAACGAAGATACTCGCCGTCGAAACCACTCACTACAATTATGGAAAAACGAAACACTTTTAACTATTGAATCTTCAAACAAAGAGTGGACTATAGGCAAAACTGCAAAACTAAGCTGGTCAGAAAACGGCAAACGCTTATACTTTGAAAACCGACCAAAACTTGCAGCGAAAGTAAAAGCAAAAGAATTCGTAGATGAAACCTCACTCTATGACATTGAGACCATTCGCGAGCAAAAAGGCTTGGATATTTGGCATAACAAAGACCCAGAGATAAAACCACGCGAAAAACAACAATGGAACGCGGTTAATAAGCACCGTCACTACGAAGCCGTATATCATGTAAATTCACAAAAAGTAGTTCAACTCAGTACTCCTGCAATGCCGAGTGTTGCTCTCAATACAGAGCGCGATACTTCCTTGCTAGGCTCGTCAAACACTCCCTATTTAGAAAAAATAATGTATGGCGGATTTTTTGCAGATTACTACGCTGTAAACATCAATACAGGCAAGCAAACTCCTATTGTGACTAACAGCCCTTTTAGGCCTTCTCTTTCTCCTAATGGCTTATTTGCGGCTTACTTTGCCGACAACCAAATACAACTAAAAGAATTAGCTAACAATAAGGTTACTCCGGTTACACAAGCCCTAAAAGCAACCTTTGCCGACGACAAACACGATTACCCATCAGATCAACCAGGCTATGGTTTTGCAGGCTGGATGAGCGATAGCAGCCAAGTACTTGCTTATAGCAAATATGATATTTGGGCGTTTAATGTAAACACCAAACAAGCTAAACGCTTAACAAATGGAAAGCAGACTAATACACAGTATCGCGTCATTAAGCTCGATAACAGCCAGGTAGGCTTTAAACAAGATGAAACACTGCTAGTTACTGCTGTTAACCTTCAAACAAAGCAAAGCGAAGTGGCTAAGCTTGATTTAGAAAACACAATCATCACTAAAGTACTCAGTGGTGATAAACGTTTTGATATTGTTAAAAAAGCCAAGAAAGCAGATAAATACCTATTTACAGAACAGACTTATCATCAGTTCCCAGATTTTTATCAAACCGACTTAAGCTTTTTAAGCACACAAAAAGTAACTGATTTGAACCCTCAAACCGCAAATTTTGCTTGGGGTGAAAAACCTGAACTGATTAGCTACAAAGGCTTTGATGGTGAAGACTTGCAAGGTGTTTTAATAAAACCTGACGGTTACAAAAAAGGCGATAAAGTGCCTGTTGTCGTTTATTTTTATCGTTACATGAGCCAGCGTATGTTTGATTTTCCTAAAATGGAGTTAAATCATCGCCCTAATTTCCCAATGTTTACATCAAATGGCTACGCCATCTTTTTACCTGATATTCGTTTTGAAATAGGTCACCCGGGCAAATCGTCAACGCAAACTATGATCAACGCTACCCAAAAGTTAATAGATCTTGGTATTGCTGATCCAAACAAAATTGGCTTGCAAGGCCACTCATGGGCTGGATACCAAAGTGCATTTATGATCACCCAAACAGATATGTTTAAAGCGGTTGTATCAGGCGCACCGGTATCTAACATGACCAGCGCATACAGTGGCATACGCTTAAAGTCAGGCCTTGCTCGCCAGTTTCAGTACGAAACAGGGCAAAGCCGCATAGGTAAAAACTTATTTGAGGCGCCAGAGTTGTATATTGAAAACTCGCCTGTATTTTTTGCCGACAAAGTAAATACGCCAATCTTAATTATGTTTGGTGACAAAGACGATGCCGTACCATGGCACGAAGGGGTGCAGTACTATTTAGCGCTGCGTCGTGCAGGTAAAGATGCGACCTTTTTACAGTACGAAGGCGAACCACATCACTTGAAAAAGTTTCCTAATCAGGTCGATTTTTCAGTGCGTATGATGCAGTACTTCGATCATTATTTAAAAGGTCAACCCGCAGCCAAGTGGATAACTGACGGTGAAGCTTTTATAAGCGATTAAATGCGTTACTATAAAGTAGTGTTCGCCTTTAAATTAAATAGGCTAAAACCGGCTAAATTGGTTGAACACGTAAAAAGCCGATATTACTAAGTAATATCGGCTTTTTAGTTATAGTAACTCGCTTAATTAAGTATCCTCTTTCGAAGTCACTAAATCTCGTCAATAACAAGGAAAAATTTATTAACGTCGTCTACTATCATATACTTTCAATCAGTTAGCGCCAAATTTAGCCATGCAATTTAAGTAAGTATAATTGCAGATTGGAATAACGCATTAACTTACTTTAAGTAATAAAAAAACCGCGATAATCGCGGCTTTTTTAAATCTACTAATAATTACAAACCAGCACGGTCTTTAATTACAGGAATAAGCGCAGAACCTGCATGATTGCCTTCAGCCCACGCTATGTCAGCACCGTCTGACAATGAACTTTTAGATAAGTTTTTAACAATATACTCACCTGCATCTACAGCATTGCTGGCAACGGCATGACGCAATAAGTTATTACCGTTACATTGAATAGAATCATATATGTTACGAATTTTTACACGAGAGCTTTTTAGCTTGCTACGTAAACGGTTTTTATCATCTGCTGCGATATACTCGCAAATAGATAGTGCTAGTTGATCATCAGCTTTTACTGGAGCTGTGTACGAAAGTGAAACTGCAGCGATAGCAGCAATAACAACTAACTTTGATAATTTAAACATTGTTGACCCTTGTTTGGTACTTTATTCCTACGTTAACTGGTTAATATTGTACCAACCTAGTTAACCTTACGCAATAATGTTAGCAGTATTTATATAAAGTTACGAATTTATAACTATATTTATTTTTTTCGTCTGGCTGTTTAGATTGCTCTTCTTTCACTTCCCAATTTGCAATAGCTTGGTAATCAGGGAACTGTGTATCGCCTTCAACATCGAGATCAATAAAGGTTAAATATAAGCGCTCAGCTTGTGTTAAAAACTGCTGATAAACATTTCCACCACCAATAACCATCACTTCTTCAACATCACAAACCAAGCTCAGCGCGGCCTCTGGACTTGTTACCGTTTCAATACCCTCGGCCTTATATTCATTGTTGCGCGTTATAATAACATTGCGTCTACCAGGTAAAGGACAGCCAATAGACTCAAAAGTTTTACGACCCATGATCACAGGCTTGCCTGTAGTAACGGCTTTAAAATGTTGAAGATCTGCAGGTAAATGCCACGGCATTTTATTATCAAGACCAATAACACGGTTATTTGCCATGGCGGCAATCATTGAAATAATCACATTAAATACCTAATACTTTACTATTAAAAAACAAAAAAGGAGCCACTGCTCCTTTTTATATCTAATGAAAATTAACGTTCGTAGACTACTTCTACATCGTAATCATCTTCATCCCAGTCATCCCAGTCATCATCGTCGCCTTTGGTGGCTTTTTGATGGTAGGTATCCCACTTAAATTCTATTTCTTCATCTTCAACTTGCTCAAACTTCTCTTTAGGCATGCTATCAAGCAATGTCATAATGTCGTGTATAAGCGGTTGAGTATGCAGCTTGTTAATAGCTGAAATTTTATAGATATTTTCAGACTCACCTAGCTCTTGTGCAATCGCATCGCATAATGCTTGTGCTTCATCTTCAGGCAATAAGTCTATTTTATTAAATACTAACCAACGCGGCTTTTCTGCAAGCTTAGGACTGTATTGATGCAGTTCGTTTATAATTGCAAACGCATTATCGACTGGATTTGATCCATCCACAGGCATTACGTCAATAATGTGCAATAACACACGACAGCGCTCTAAATGCTTTAAGAAACGAATACCTAAACCAGCACCATCAGATGCACCTTCAATTAACCCTGGTATATCAGCTATTACAAATGACTTATTAGCTTCAGGGCGCACCACACCTAAATTAGGAATAAGTGTTGTAAATGGGTAATCGGCTACTTTTGGCCTTGCTGCTGACACACTGCGGATAAACGTTGATTTACCTGCATTTGGTAAACCTAATAAGCCCACATCGGCTAATAGTAGTAGCTCTAGTTTTAAGTTACGTACTTCACCAGGGGTACCTAATGTTTTTTGACGAGGCGCTCGGTTAGTACTTGATTTAAAACGTGCATTCCCCAAGCCGTGGAAACCACCTTTTGCAACCAAAATTCGTTGACCATGTTGAGTCAAATCCCCAAGCCCTTCTTGCGTATCAACATCGGTAATACGCGTACCCACTGGCACCATTACAAATAAGTCGTCTGCTTTTTTACCTGTACAGTTTCGGCTGCGCCCGTTTGTACCGCGCTCAGCTCTGTGAAAGCGCTCAAACTGATAATCAATCAGGGTATTTAAGTTTTCATCAGCCTGTAGATAAACACTACCACCGTCTCCACCGTCACCGCCGTCAGGCCCACCATCTGGGACATATTTTTCACGTCGGAAAGACACGATACCGCTTCCGCCGTCTCCGGCCTCTGCGCGAATTTCTACTTCATCTACAAACTTCATGATTACTCACTTTAGGGATTGGCTTGCTAATTTATACATTATATACCGAAGCCAAGCCGATTGCAGGCTTGGCTTTGGTATATATTTTTTTCTCAAAACAAAAAACCCCGCAAAGGCGGGGTTTTTTAACTACCTTACTGATTACTCAGTTACGATAGTTACGTATTTACGGTTTAAAGGACCTTTTTGTTCAAACTGAACTTTACCATCTGCTTTTGCGAAGATAGTGTGGTCTTTACCGATACCTACGTTTGTACCAGGGTGGAAACGTGTTCCACGCTGACGAACAATGATGCTACCCGCTAGAACTGATTCGCCACCAAAACGCTTAACACCTAGGCGTTTGCTTTCTGAATCGCGACCGTTACGAGTACTACCAGCTGCTTTTTTATGTGCCATTTCTAAGTACCTCTAATTAAGCGCTAATGCCAGTGATTTTAACTTCTGTGAACCATTGACGGTGGCCCATTTGCTTACGAGAATGCTTACGGCGTCTAAATTTAACAACCTTAATCTTCTCACCGCGACCATGTGAAACAACCTCAGCTGTTATCTTACCACCGTTTACGAACGGTACACCGATCTCGATCTTCTCACCATCAGCAACTAAAAGCACTGAATCAAATTCAACTGCCGCACCAGTTTCAACGTCTAATTTTTCAAGACGAATCGTTTGACCTTCAGTCACACGATGCTGTTTACCACCACTTTGGAAAACCGCGTACATAATTAACTCCGTCTGTGCACCCTCAAATCGGTGCAACTAAAATATTCTTCGATAGGGCGCGAAGTTTACGCTAACGCGAAATAACTAGCAAGCCTATTTTGTAATTAAAATGAATAAAAAGTAGCTGCTTTGAGAGCAATTCAATATTTTCTTTATTTTATATTAATTAAGCCTTTTGCCAAGCGCTTTTTAACTCTTTGCAAAAATAATCCTACTGAGCAAAATGCAACCTATGCAGTACATTCTTCAAACTCAAAAACCACTTCCACTGCCCAATAATTAAACAGACTTATTATTAAATTAAGCACTTATTAAGCACTTTAAGTGGTTTTTTTAAATCAATCGTCACAAAATATCGAGCTAGTGCGTTTTTTGTTGTACAATCTGCGCCGTTCACACATAAAAATTGGCTCGGAGATCAATGGATATAAAAGCTATCCAGGCGTTAATAGAAAGCGATATGAATGACGTCAATCAACTTATACATGCGCAAATGCGCTCAGATGTGGCGTTAGTAAACCAACTTGGTTTATACATAGTTAGCAGCGGCGGCAAACGCGTTCGCCCTATGTTAGCTATTCTAGCAGCCAAAGCGCTAGGATATACTGGTAAAGATCACATTACGCTTGCGACCATTGTTGAGTTTATTCACACCGCGACCTTATTACACGACGACGTTGTTGACGAGTCAAATTTGCGCCGAGGCACGCCTACAGCTAACGCTGAATTTGGTAATGCTGCAAGCGTATTAGTTGGCGACTTTATTTACACGCGCTCATTTCAGTTAATGGTCGGTTTGGGCAAAATGCAAATTATGCAAATACTTGCTGATGCAACCAATATTATTGCTGAAGGTGAAGTGCTGCAGCTTATGAATTGCAACGATCCGGACACAACCGAAGCCAGCTACATGCAAGTTATTTACTCTAAAACAGCTAAGTTGTTTGAAGCTGCAACTGGGCTTGCAGCCATTATTACCGACAATGATGAAGCCACTCTCAATGCGTTAAACTTGTATGGCATGCACCTAGGCACGGCATTTCAACTTGTTGACGATGTGCTGGATTATAATGCCGATGCAGACCAGCTAGGTAAAAATATTGGTGATGATTTAGCCGAGGGAAAACCTACCCTACCACTCATATATGCGATGCAACATGGTAACAGTGAGCAAAAACAGCTTATCCGAGACGCCATTGAGCACAGTAACGGAATGGACAATTTAGAGGCTATATTAGATGCGTTAAAGCATACCAATGCTTTAGAGTTCACAATGAAAAAAGCCGAATTAGAAGCTGATAAAGCAATTGCTTGCCTAAACTTTTTACCTGAATCTGATTACAAACACGCATTAGTCAGCTTAGCCCGCATAGCGGTGGACCGTGACCATTAATATTTAGTGGCTCGATGTAAATAAATTTAGATCAACAAAAAAGCCTGCAAATGCAGGCTTTTTTAATGCTCAATTTGGCTATTACGCCATGAAATCAACACCTTCTTTGATGTCTTTTTTCAGAGTCTCAAGCATGTCGTTTTTCGCTTTTTCTTCAAAAGCGCTAAGTTCGCCGTAAGAAAGAATTTCTTCAACGCCGTTTTTACCTAAGCGTACTGGGTGTGCAAAATACTCTGCATCACCATCTTCAACAGCAACATATGCATAGTCTACAACTTCTTCACCTTGTAGGCCTTTAACTAAAGACATACAAAAACGTGCTGCAGCAGCACCCATTGATAATGTAGCTGAACCACCACCGGCTTTAGCATTTACTACTTCAGTACCTGCATTTTGGATACGTGGAGTAAGCGCAGCAACTTCGTCTTCAGTGAAAGTAACACCTTCAACTTGAGAAAGAAGAGGAAGGATAGTTGTGCCAGAGTGACCACCAATTACGGGTACTTTAACTGTAGCAACGTCTACACCTTTAAGTTCAGCAACAAATGCTTCTGAACGAATGACGTCAAGCGTAGTAATACCAAATACACGGCTTGCATCGTATGTGCCTGCTTTTTTAAACACTTCAGCAACAATAGGTACGGTGCCGTTTACTGGGTTAGTAATGATACCCACAAGTGCTTTAGGGCAACTAGCTACAATGCCTTCAGCTAGTGTTTTGATGATACCGGCATTTACGTTAAATAAATCTGCACGATCCATACCTGGTTTACGTGGCATACCCGCTGGGATTAAAACAATATCAGCACCGTCAAGCGCTGTGTTTAAATCGTCTGCACCAAAACCTGCTACTTTAACATCAGTTGGGATGTGTGATAGGTCAACAGCAACACCTGGTACAACTGGTGCAACATCG
Source organism: Pseudoalteromonas sp. 10-33 (assembly GCF_001469195.1). Classification (NCBI taxonomy): domain Bacteria; kingdom Pseudomonadati; phylum Pseudomonadota; class Gammaproteobacteria; order Alteromonadales; family Pseudoalteromonadaceae; genus Pseudoalteromonas; species Pseudoalteromonas sp. 10-33. Next base: position 184,199 of record NZ_LOFI01000024.1, read on the forward strand.
TAAAGTGATAATTCAGAACCAGCTGGTAAGCCTGTTTTTAATAGTAAAGACAATGCTTGACCGATACCGCCTGCAGCACCTAATACAGCAACTTTCATTGGAATTCTCCGTCATTTGAGGTAGGAAATACTTGTGGCCCTTAAGATAATGAAATTAGCGCCTAAAAACAAATTTATCGGGCCTATTTTGCGATATTTTCGACCATAGTTGTAAACTTTGGTGGTTTATCGCATCAAACTGTCAAGTTGACTAAACAACTGCTGCATAATTATTCATTTTTGTGTAGTATTTACAGCATAAATAAAAATAATGAACAAAGACTATGCAACCTCAAGATAAACAAGAAGCATTGGTAAAAGCGTTTAAGTCTCTTTTAAAAGAAGAAAACTTTGGCTCTCAGGGCGAAATAGTTGATGCGCTTAAAGAGCAAGGCTTTGATAATATAAGCCAGAGTAAAGTGTCACGCATGTTAAGTAAGTTTGGCGCTGTGCGTACCCGTAATGCTAAGCAAGAAATGGTTTACTGCCTCCCCGCTGAAATGGGAGTGCCTACAGCTAAAAGCCCATTACGCCAGTTAGTCATTGATATTATGCATAATGAAATGATGATCATTATTCGCACAAGCCCAGGTGCTGCGCAGCTTATTGCCCGCTTACTTGACTCGTTAGGAAAGGCCGATGGTGTACTCGGTACTATTGCCGGAGACGATACTATATTTATTGCTCCAGCAAAAATTTCTGAAATAGACGTAACACTTGAACGTGTACGTATTTTGTTTGATACGGTTTAAATTTGCTTTAAAAACCCAACTGAGGGGGCAAAAAAAGCTGACCCCATATCGGCTTGAGTAAAATCAAGCCAGTGGTCGTAACACTCCCCCTCACCTAAACGGCTATTCAATACAGCCTCAAATGCAGTCCCAGTGCTTGCGCAGCTTATGCATAACATCCCTTGTTCATAAACATCACCATAAGGCATACTTTGATTCAACAAAAGGGGTTGCCCTTCTTCATCTTTTAATTCACTGCGCGTGGCATGGCTCGTATTTAACGCAGGGGTTATTAACGTGTTATCTAGGCGTGTACGGCCCATTATTAGTTCTTGTTCACTGAGCGATAAATGCTGCCAAACAGTTAAGTCGTGTTTGTAGCGTTGAACATGAATATAACTTCCCTGATCTTCAAAACACCCTGGTTTATTAATTAACGCGGTTGCTCTTTTTTTTCTACCATGTGGCATATCGCCACCATAAATAAAGCCGTTAAAGTCTCGGCCATCTAAAAAGCGAAAGTTACGAATTTGCTCCACCAGCTCTACATCAGGTGCAAAAAGCTTTAAAACTTGCAGTGCAAATAAGTGATTTACATCTTCTCTATCGGAACGCACCTGCACAAACAAGTCACACGGTTGGACACTCATTTGGTGATCTGAATGATTTATATTGGGAAAGCTTTGCAGCTCACTAGGAATATATTCAGGAAGGATATGAGGCCAATATTGGGCACCAATGGCAACAACACATGACAACATTGACTCTGAAAACTGATCGTTAAACTCCTCTTCAATAGCGCTTACTTGCTTTAGTTTAGCGCGCAATGATTCGTCTTGACCATCAAACACATTAAAAAATAAATGCAAACCATGTAGGTTTGCTTCAGCACAAATCCCAGATTGCGCTTGCGCCATTGTTATTCCTCAGTTTTACAGATATAAACACAGTAAATAACATTTGATTACGATTCAAAAAAGTTCACTGTGTGGGGGTTTATTTTTATTATAACCTGCTCATTGATTTCAAATGATTGGCCATATTGCGCTGCAACTTCAAGCGTTTGCTCGGCTATGACAACTTTATAAATATGAGCAGAACCAATAAAGCGACGACTTAATATTGTAGCCCGTTTACTGAGTTTGTCACTTTGACACTCTTTCACCAGTTCTATTTGATGAGGCCGCACATATAACTCACCACTACATGAATGGTGGCTTGCTGGCGTATCAGACTCAACAGTACCAAAAGGTGTTTTATATTCAGTTGCCGTTAATGCTTGTGCGGGTAAGTATATGCCTTGACCAAGAAACTCTGCAACCACCTTTGACCTAGGAGCAGCAAAAAGCTGCTCTGGCGTGCCTTGTTGGGCAACTTTTCCACGATGCATAATGGCAAGCGTGTCTGAAAAAGCAAACGCCTCTTCTTTGGAATGGGTAACAAATACCGCTGATACTTGTTGCGCCTTAATAATGCGGCGAATATCAGCAATTAACTCAAACCTAACTTGAGTATCTATATTAGAAAAGGGCTCGTCGAGTAATAACAAACTAGGTTTGTAGGCCAATGCACGTGCAATCGCAACACGTTGCTGCTGCCCTCCGGAAAGCTGGTGAGGAAACCTATCGGCACAACCCGACAAATGCACTAACTGAAGCATTTCATCTACACGTTGTTGCTTTTCGGATTGGCTCATTTTACCTAACCCAAACGCAATGTTATCTGCTACGCTCAAATGAGGAAACAACGCGTAATCTTGAAACATCATACCTATATTTCGGTACTCTGGTGCTGTAAATGTTGATTCATCACTGACAAGTTTACCATCAATAAATACACTTCCTTGCTTGGCCTCAACTAAACCTGCAATGGCTTTTAGTGTGGTGGTTTTGCCGCAGCCACTCGCACCTAGTAAACACACAATCTCGTCTTTACCCACCGTTAAATCTAAGTCTTCGATCACCTTTGTACCGTTATAGTGATAGCTTACACCTTGCAAAATTAAACTACTCATTTAACTGTGTTGCTCCATAGAACGATTAATAAAATACAAAGGGATAAATCCAACAATAACAATAAACAAAGCAGATATAGAAGCCAGCTCTAACTGCTCATCACTTACATACTGGAAAACATGCGTTGCTAGGCTTTCAAAATTAAATGGCCTTAGGAGTAAAGCTGCGGGCAGCTCTTTCATGCATTCAATAAACACTAATAACGCAGCGGTCAGTAAGCCTCGCCTTAATAAAGGTAGATGGACTAAGCGCAAGGTTTGGCCTTGGCTTTTACCCATAGACTGGCTTGCCATATCAAGCGATGGACTAATACGCACAAAACTCGACTCTATTGCACCGTGAGCAATCGCATAAAACCGAACGACATAAGCAATCACTATAGTAAGCACACTGCCTGTTAGCAGCAGACCTATGTCTAAATTGTATGACTCTAATGCTGCATTAATGCCATTTTCTAACACGGTAAGAGGTAATAACACAGCAATGGCAAGCACAGTACCAGGTAGCGCATAACCTGTACTCGCTAGTCGCCCAGGAATAAGTGGGTACGAGTGTGATGCTATGCGTTGATAAAAAACAACAAATACACCCAATGCAATTGTTATTAGACTCACAACACCTGCCACTTTTAGACTTTGCCATGCATAATTGAAAAACTCAGCATTCCACGCTTTTTCAAAATAGGTAATCGCGTAATTAAGTAATACCGCAATGGGGATCACAAAAGACACAAGCAAAACCACACTACAAAATGCAGTCGCTAACCAAGCCGACTTACCCTTTAAAATATAAAGTGCCTCGCTATTTACACCCGATTGACGCTCAAATACGGCTTGATTACGACGACTAAAGCGCTCTGCCATAAGCGCTAAAAATAGCAATAACAACATAACACCTGATATTTTTGCAGCGGCAGTCAATGAGTAATACCCAAACCATGTGTCGTAAACCGCCGTTGTTAGCGTGCTAACAGCGAAATAACTAACGGTTGCAAAATCAGCCATTGTTTCCATACTGATCAGCGCAAGGGCCGCAACAATAGAGCCGCGAGACAATACAAGGCTCACTTTAAAAAAACTTTTGGTAGGAGAAAGCCCCATTAATTGACTTGCCTGTACCAATTTAAAAGACTGCTCTCTCAAAGCTGTTTTAAAAATTAAAAATAAATAGGGGTAAAGTACCAAAGCAATCATGACTATTGCACCAGGCAATGTGCGAATATCAAAAAACCAGTAATCATTGGGTGACTGCCAGCCAAACCACTCCCTCAGAGTAATTTGCACGGGCCCAGCATAATCTAGTAAATCGGTATACACGTAGGCAATAATGTAAGTAGGCATGGCAAGAGGCAGCATGAGCGCCCATTCAAAGTGTTTTTTACCTGGGAAGTTGCAGTAAGCGGTTAGCCAACCAAGTGGCAAAGCGATAACACTACTGAGTACACACACCCCTAAAATAAGTAGTACAGTATTAGCAATGTAATCCCAAAGCACCGTATCCCAAAGGTGAGTAAAAACCTCGGAGTTGCCTTGTAGCGATTCAAATAAGAGGAAAAACAACGGGGCCGACAAAACCAAGCCTGTCGACCACGCGAATAGCTGCCATTTAGACAGCTTAAATTTATAAGTCATTAAAGATCGAACTTCACCTCATCAATTAACTTAAGCGCTAACGGACGATATTTACTGATCTCATCAAGTGACAAGCTATCTTCTTTAAAGCTGCCCCAAGATGCAACCAAACTAGATAATTGCACACCAGGCTTAACTGGGTATTCCATATTAAGTGATGCATACATGTTTTGCGCTTTATTGTCGGTCATATACTCTATGAGTTTCAAGGCATTTTCAGGGTTTTTAGCATATTTAGTAATAACAGCTCCCGACACATTGATATGCGAGCCGCGATTAATTTGATTAGGGAAATTAATGTGCACTGCCTCTGCCCATGTTTTTTGTTCTTCGTCTTGCAACATTTTACCTAAATAGTAACTATTGCCTAACGCAAGATTACATAGCCCCTCTTTAACGGCTTTAACTTGAGCACGGTCATTGCCTTGTGGTTTACGTGCTAAATTAGCCTTTACGCCTTCAAGCCATGTTTTAGTTTGCGCTTCACCGTGATGCGCAATCATTGAAGCAACCAACCCTAAGTTATACGGATGTTTACCTGAACGAGTGCAAATTTGCCCTTTATATTTTGGATCAGCCAGTTCTTCGTAAGTGAGCTTTGGTAATGCGCCCAAACGATCTTTTGATGAATATACATTTCGCACGCGTTTTGTTAACGCGACCCATTGTCCATCACCATCACGAAAGGCAGAAGGTACGTTACTATCAACGTGAGTGCTATTAATTGTTTGAGTTAAATTTAAATCTTCCAATTGAATAAGTGCACTAAAATTAGACGTTAAAACTAAATCGGCTTTACTATGTTTACCTTCACGTTTTACACGCTCAATTAATCCTTTTTTAGCAAACACAACATTTGTTTTAATACCGGTTTGCTTTGTAAAATCGTCTAAAATAGGTTGTATTAAAAAAGGTTGGCGAAAAGAGTAAATATTAACAACATCATTTGCAAAGGCTGGCGCCGATGCGATAAACCCTAAAGCGATAGCGAGTGTTTTCTTCATTATTCCACCTAAATAGTAATTATTATCAATAATTCTACCGTGAACAGTTAAAAAGTGCACACCCTAAATAGCCATAAATACTAAAAAAACGTCCAAAACAGAAATGCCTTGTAAGAGATATCTCACGGGTGTGCCAGCTTATAAGTAAAACGCCGATTAAAAACCTACCAAAAACAACTTAAACCATTGATAAAGTTAACCTTTATAGTATTTAACAATAATAATACATAAACTGTATCGTGTTTTTGTCCTACTTTAGTTAAGCCATTCGCCTATACTTAACCCATCAATTAAGCAATGACGCTTAACGAGTAAAAGGACAGGGATTAATTACTCGCAAACCAGTGACTGGTTATTAAGGATAACACGGAGTTAGGACAGGCTCAGGATGAGCATCGCAACGGAGTGTTAATAAACGGACAGCATCAGGAAGATGCATAAAGGAGTGCAACATTGGAGTGTTGCTTAACAGGAAGTTGAAGGAATATAAAGGACAGGCCTTAACAGGCAACACAATGGATTGATAACAACACGGAAGCACTAGGACGTGCACATGAAGGATTTGGTAATAGGCTTTACCACAACAGGACGTTTAGGAATAAAGGAGATAAGCCCGGATTGGCTTATATTGCATAGAACTAGAAAGTAATATAGCGATAAACATGGAACAGTAAAAATTGGAGTTGATTAAGTTCAATTGCAGGATGCAGAAAATTAGAAGATTCCGCAAGCGCGCCTAGAGATAGAGCGCGCTTTTCTTTGCCCTAAATTTAATACTACCACTCAATACAATCGGTATTAAAAAGACTCTGGTCTGCCTTTATTTCGTTTTCCCATAAGATACGCATCCCGAAACTTTATAAAGTGATCCTCAAGCTTTTTAGCTGCGTCCATTTCACCCGCGAGTGCCAGTACTAAAATACCCACTTCAGCTGTGCCTAACTGATGCGCGTGAGGCGCAACTCGTAAGCGATAATCTGATAATTTATCAGCTGTTATAGACAATACGGGCAAGTTATCTAAATATGGGCTTTTACGAATCATTTTTTTCGCTTCACGCCATGTACCATCTAAAAATATAAATAACGGCTTTTTGTTAGGCTCAATATTTACTTGCGTAATAGCTCGCCCCTCTTCTACATCTTCAGCAGGAAAAATAACCATTGGCTGATATTGCTCATCATTAATGAGCGCTATTAGCGCATCATCTGGGTTAGTTCTATCCCACTTAAAAGCATGGTTATCAGGTATAATTTCGGCAATTAAACGCCCAGTATTCGAAGGTTTAAAACTTTCGTTATGGTACATCAATAAACACACTGCAGCATCACACTGCGCTTTCTCTACACCTTCACAAATGCAGTAGTGTTTTGCAATTAAGCATTGCTCACAACGTGCTAACTTAGCGCCACGGGCATTAAATTCGCGACGAGATTCACTAATTTGCTGAGCGCGTAATAACAGTACTGAATTATGGGATGAGTGAGTCACAGTGATTAATTACCTATAAATTGTTCGGCGCGTATTGTAGCTAAAAACGTGATGAATAGATATCAGCTATCAGCTATCAGCTATCAGCTATCAGCTATCAGCTATCAGCTATCAGCTATCAGCTATCAGCTATCAGCTATCAGCTATCAGCTATCAGCTATCAGCTATCAGCTATCAGCTATCAGCTATCAGCTATCAGCTCAAAATAAAATGGCACTTTATCAAAGCAAGCTTTGCTTATTTTTAAAATTAACAGTTATAAAAACAAAAAACCCAAGCCGTAGCTTGGGTTTTAAAAAAGCGGTGTTAGTTAAAAGAAATTACTTCTTCTTTTTAACTGCTTTTTTATTTGGTAAATCAGTGATTGAACCTTCAAAAATTTCAGCTGCAAGGCCAATTGATTCGTTCAATGTTGGGTGAGCATGAATAGTAAGCGCTAAATCTTCACCATCTGCCCCCATTTCAATACCTAAACCGATTTCGCCAAGCATTTCGCCCGCGTTAATACCAATCATGGCACCACCGATTATACGGCCGCTTTCTTTATCAAAAATAAGCTTAGTAGAACCTTCAGTACGAGAAGATGCAATTGCACGGCCTGATGCAGCCCACGGGAATACCGCAGTTTCAATGCTTAAACCTTGCTCTTTAGCTTCTTTCTCAGTAACACCTACCCATGCAATTTCTGGGTCAGTGTAGGCAATTGAAGGAATACATTTAGGGTCGAAGAAATGCTTCTGACCAGAGATAACCTCAGCAGCTACATGGCCTTCGTGAACCGCTTTATGCGCAAGCATCGGTTGGCCAACTAAGTCACCAATTGCAAAAATGTTGCTTACATTAGTACGTAACTGTTTATCAACGTTAATAAAGCCGCGCTCATCTACATTTACGCCTGCTTTTTCAGCATCAAGTAAATTACCGTTAGGCGTACGACCTACGGCAACAAGCACTTTATCGTAACGTACTGGTTCAGCTGGTGCGTTTTTGCCTTCAAATGTAACGTATAAGCCATCATCTTTCGCTTCAACACCCACAACTTTAGTTGAAAGCATAACGTTAAATTTATCGCTTACGTATTTTTGGTAAATTTTGATGATGTCTTTATCAGCTGCAGGAACTAATTGATCAGCAAATTCTACAACATCAATAGCAGAACCTAACGCGCGGTAAACAGTACCCATTTCAAGACCGATAATACCACCACCTAAAACAAGTAGTTTTTCAGGTATATCTTTAAGCTCTAATGCGCCCGTTGAGTCAATTACACGATCATCTTCTGGGATAAATGGTAAGTTAACTGGTTTTGAACCTGCGGCAATAATCGCATTGTCGAATGTAATAGTTGTTGTGCCGTCAGCACCTTCAACAGCTAAAGTGTTGCTACCTGTAAATTTACCATAACCTGGTACAACTTTAACTTTACGCATTTTAGCCATGCCGTCTAAGCCGCCCGTAAGCTGACCAACAACAGACTCTTTCCAAGAGCGGATTTTGTCTAAGTCAATTTGTGGTGCGCCAAAAGTAACACCATGAGATGACATTTCAGCTGCGTCATCAATTACTTTAGCTACGTGTAAAAGTGCTTTTGAAGGAATACAACCAACATTAAGACATACACCACCTAATGTTTCACGAGATTCTACTAGTGTAACTTCTAAGCCCAAGTCAGCAGCACGGAAAGCTGCAGAGTAACCACCCGGGCCACCGCCTAGTACAACAACTTGAGTTTTTAATTCGTTGCTCATGCTATTACCTTAATTGTTTGAACGGGACACTGCCCTAAAATTTAACTGCCATGTTTCTGCATGGGCAGAAAATCAGAGCAATTCACAAATAGTGCAAAGATTGTATCATTGCATATAGTAAAAATCCCAGCTAAAAACAACTGGCTGGGATTTGATTTTGTTTTTCTTACAAACATCAATTGAATTAAATTAGCGAGCAATTATCGTGACAAGAAAATAGCGCTATAACAAGGTAGAAATTACGCTGTATAGTTTTTCCTATATGAGTAATTTCTGACGCCGTTAAAGTGCTATTTAAATCGCTAGAGTGATCGCCTTTTTTATAAAATTGGTGTTACATCACTAATTGACGTATATCGCTCATGTAGCTTGCAAGTGTTGCTGTACAACGTGCTGCTAGTGCGCCATCAATCACTCGGTGATCGTACGACATAGATAACGGAACCATTAACTTAGGCTCAAACTCTTTACCGTTCCACTTAGGCTTAATCTCAGATTTAGATACACCTAAAATAGCTACCTCTGGTGCGTTAACAATCGGCGTAAATGCCGTACCGCCAATTCCACCAAGGCTTGAAATAGTAAAACAGCCGCCTTGCATGTCTGATGCAGTTAGCTTGCCTTCACGCGCTTTTTTAGACACGTCCATTAGCTCGCGAGATAACTCAATAATGCCTTTTTTGTCCACGTCTTTAAACACAGGAACAACTAAGCCATTAGGCGTATCTACTGCCACACCTATATTAATGTATTTTTTAAGTATCAAGCTTTCGCCATCTTCAGATAGCGACGAGTTAAACGTTGGGAACTCTGCAAGTACTTTAGCTGCAGCTTTCATCACAAACACAAGTGGTGTAATTTTAACGCCCAGCTTCTTCTTCTCGCTTAACACGTTTTGTTCTTTACGGAACGCTTCAAGACTTGTGATATCCGCTTCGTCAAACTGTGTTACATGTGGGATTTGTACCCAGTTACGGTGTAAGTTTTTACCCGATAACTTTTGAATGCGTGACAGTTTTTTCTCTTCAATTTCGCCAAACTTAGCAAAATCTACTTTAGGCCAAGGAATTAAGCCCAGCTCACTACCACCGGCGTTACCTGCTGATGCTGAAACTTGACCAGACTCAACTTGCTTCACTAGGCTTTTAACATAGTTTTGCACGTCTTCTTTAACCACACGGTATTTACGACCCGTGCCTTTTACGTTAGCTAAGTTAATACCAAACTCACGTGCTAAACGACGAACAACTGGCGATGCATGCGCATATGCGCTGTTGTTTTCAAAGCTTTCATTGTTAGCTTTAGCCGCAGGTGCAGCTTGTGCTGGTGCCGACTCGGTTTTTGCAGGTGCTGCAGCTGGCTTTTGCTCAGCAGGCGCAGATGCTTTTGCTGGTGCACTGCCCGCTACTTCAAAAACAAAAATAAGTGAGCCTGTTTTAACTTTATCGCCAGTAGCTACTTTAATTTCTTTTACAGTGCCTGCAAATGGCGCAGGTACTTCCATCGCTGCTTTGTCGCCTTCAACGTTTAAGATAGATTGCTCTTCTTCTACGCTATCGCCAACAGCAACCATGATTTCGGTTACTTCAACTTCGTCGTCGCCAATATCTGGTACATTTACTTCTTTTGTACTTGTTGCAGAACTTTCAGATTGCGCTGCTGGTGCAGACTCTTGCTTAGGTTCATCTGATGCAGGAGCGCTTGAACCAGCAACTTCAAAAACAAATACCAAAGAACCCGTTTTAACTGTATCGCCAGTAGCTACTTTAATTTCTTTTACAGTACCTGCAAACGGTGCAGGCACTTCCATAGCCGCTTTGTCGCCTTCAACGTTTAAGATAGATTGCTCTTCTTCTACGCTGTCGCCAACAGCAACCATGATTTCGGTTACTTCAACTTCATCATCACCAATATCTGGTACGGTTACTTCTTTAGTTGAAGAACCTGAAGCTTGAGCCGGGGCTGTTGATTCAGCAGGTGCTTCTGGTGCTGCATCAGCACCAGCGCTTTCGCCTTCAAATATAAACACTAAAGAGCCCGTTGTTACCGTGTCGCCAACATTTACTTTAATTTCTTTTACAGTACCCGCTTGCGCAGCAGGTACTTCCATTGAGGCTTTGTCGCCTTCAACTGTCAGTAAAGATTGGTCAACATCTACTTTGTCACCAACGCTTACTAAGATTTCGGTTACTTCTACGTCATCGCCACCGATATCTGGAACATTAATTTCAATACTCATTGCAAACCTCTTATGCGTACAGTGGGTTTAGTTTATTGGTGTCGATGTCGAACTTCTTAAGCGCGTCAACAACCACAGACTTTTCAACTTCACCGCGTTTAGCAAGTTCAGATAACGTTGCAACAACAACGTAGCTTGCGTTAACTTCAAAGTGACGACGTAAGTTTTCACGACTATCAGAACGACCGTAACCATCTGTACCCAACACTTTATAGTTATTGCTAGGAATAAATGAACGGGCTTGCTCTGCGTAGTTTTTCATGTAATCGGTAGCGGCAACAGTTACTGAGTCGTTTAATACGCTCGTAATGTAAGCTGTTTTTTGCTCGCTTTCTGGGTTAAGCATATTGAAACGCTCAACATCTTGGCCATCACGAGTTAATTCGTTGAACGACGTTACTGAATACACATCAGATGCAATACCGTAATCATCACTTAAAATCGCGGCTGCTTTACGCACTTCAGTCATGATAGTACCTGAGCTTAATAGCTGTACGTTGGCTTTTTTACCTTCATAGCTTTCAAGCTTGTAAATACCTTTACGAATACCTTCTTCAGCGCCTTCTGGCATTGCTGGCTGATGGTAGTTTTCGTTCATAAGCGTTAGGTAGTAGTAAATATTTTCTTGGTCGTCACCGTACATACGACGAATACCATCTTGTACAATTACGGCAACTTCAAATGCGTACGTTGGGTCGTAAGAAATACAGTTAGGAACCGTATTTGCAAGAATATGGCTGTGGCCATCTTCATGCTGCAGGCCTTCACCATTTAGCGTAGTACGACCGGCAGTAGCACCTAATAAGAAACCACGTGCTTGTTGGTCACCCGCCATCCATGCCATGTCGCCAACACGTTGGAAACCGAACATAGAGTAGTAAATGTAGAATGGGATCATTGGTAAATCGTTCGTGCTGTATGATGTTGCAGCAGCCACCCATGACGACATTGCACCTAGCTCGTTAATACCTTCTTGAAGTACCTGCCCTGATGTAGCTTCTTTGTAGTAAGAAACAATATCACGGTCTTGAGGGGTGTAGTTTTGACCATGCGGGTTGTAAATACCAATCTGGCGGAATAAACCTTCCATACCAAAGGTACGCGCTTCATCGGCAATAATTGGCACAATATTTTTACCAATGCCTTTATCTTTTAATAGAATATTAAGTGCGCGAACAAAGCCCATTGTGGTTGAAATATCACGCTTTTGCTCTTCAAGTAATGGCTTAAACGCTTCGACTTCTGGCAACTGTAACGTCTCAGAAAATTCTGCAATACGCGTTGGTGTATAACCTTTTAAGTCTTTACGACGAGCATGCAAGTACTTGTACTCTTCAGAGCTTTCATCAAGCTCTAAGTAAGGTAAGTCTTTAATTGCTTCTTCAGAGACTAAATCTTGTAGGCCTAAACGGTCACGTAAGTGTTCAACATGGCTCATATCCATTTTTTTCACTTGGTGCGCAATATTTTTACCTTCAGCTGCTTCACCCATGCCGTAACCTTTTACAGTTTTAGCAAGTATCACAGTAGGACGGTCGTTAGTTTGCTCGGCCTTTTTAAATGCAGCATAAAGTTTTGATGGTTCATGACCACCACGCTTAAGTGCAAAAATTTCGTCATCCGTCATATCAGCAACAAGGGCTGCTGTTTCTGGGTAACGACCAAAGAAATGCTCACGAACGTACGCGCCATCTTTTGCTTTATAAGTTTGGTAATCACCGTCAATTGTTTCGTTCATCAATTGTAGTAATTTACCTGTTGTATCTTTAGCTAGCAGAATATCCCAACCGCTTCCCCATACAACTTTAATTACGTTCCAACCAGCGCCTTTAAATAGGCCTTCTAGTTCTTGAATAATTTTGCCATTACCCATTACTGGGCCATCTAGACGCTGTAAGTTACAGTTAATTAAGTAACATAGGTTGTCTAGCTTTTCACGAGCAGCAAAAGAGATTGCGCCGCGTGATTCTGGCTCATCCATTTCACCATCACCTAAAAACGCGTATACACGTTGGTTTTTAGTGTCTTTTAGGCCACGGCCGTCTAGGTATTTTAAGAAACGCGCTTGGTAAATAGATGCAATTGGACCTAAACCCATTGATACTGTAGGGAACTGCCAAAATTCAGGCATTAATTTAGGGTGTGGGTATGACGGTAAACCTTTGCCATCTACTTCTTGGCGAAAGTTATCTAGTTGAGCAGCGCTTAAACGCCCTTCAACAAATGCACGAGCATAAATACCCGGAGAAATATGGCCTTGGTAATAAACTAAGTCGCCACCGTCTACGTCGTTTGGTGCTTTGAAGAAGTGGTTAAAACACACTTCGTAAAAAGCAGCTGACGATTGGTAAGACGCCATATGGCCGCCTAAGTCGAGATCTTTTTTAGATGCACGCAGAACGATCATAATCGCGTTCCAACGAATAATTGAACGAATACGACGTTCAAGATTCACATCACCTGGGTAAGCAGGCTCTTGATCTACAGGAATAGTATTAACGTAGTTCGTGGTAATACCCGTTGGCATATCAACGCCGTCTAAGCGGGCTTGCTCTAATACTTGCTCAAGTAAGTACTGAGCTCGTTCAACACCTTCTTCGCGCACAACTGATTCAAGAGCTTGTAACCACTCTTGTGTTTCTAGCGCGTCTACGTCAATTTTATTGACTTCAGACATATGGAGGTTTCCTTATGTTTAAAATACGAATGTTGTTAATTTAATACAACTGATACTTAACTTGTGTGTTCAAGTAATAGAGTATTAGCTTAATTTTGTTTGGTGCGTCTTAAACTACGTTCAATTCGCGAATATTCTTTGCCCGCTTCAAGTAATGCTTCTTCAATAAACGCTAAATGCGCATTACTTGCTAAACGAGCTTGCTCTGGATTGCCGTCAATAACCGCATCCATTAACAAACGCCTGTGCTGAGCTAACTGACTGCTAATATCTGGCTTTTCTAATAAAACCGTTAAATTTTGCAATACATTTTGTTCAAGCAGCGCTTGCATACCTCTAACCAAGTGCAATAACACAACATTATGTGAGGCCTCAGCCACACTAAAATGAAAGGCATTAATTGCTTTTGCTTTTTGCTGTAAGTCATCATGCGATAGCGCAATTTGATCAAAGCTTTGTTTTACTTTAGTAAAATCATTACTCGTTCCTCGTAGTGCTGCATAGTAAGCAGCAATACCTTCTAATGCATGACGAAATTCGAGTAAATCAAATTGTGATTCAGGGTGTTTACTTATCAGCTCAAATAATGGATCAGTTAGCCCTTCTTCAAGCTGATTTTTTACAAACGTGCCACCGCCTTGACGACGCGTAACGAGCCCTTTTGCCTCTAGCTTTTGGATGGCTTCGCGCAGCGAAGGACGAGACACTTCAAACTGTTTTGCTAGTTCACGCTCTGGAGGCAGCTTTTCTCCTGGTGCTAACGAGCCCTCAAGAATCATATTTTCGAGTTGCTGTAAAATAACATCAGATAATTTTGCTGCTTTAATCTTTAAAGACATGAATCAACGTCCGCGTTGTATAAATACCAAGCCCTAAAATTGGGGCTTAAAGTTATAAGATTTACCCAAAAGGTAAATTGGTCATACCAAGAATTTGCAATACGTTATCAAAAACCCATATAGCTGTCAATTTACAGGTTACTTGCACGGGGGTATTAGCGTAACGCATTTTGAACGAAGATCAAACAATACACAATATAGCTTAATTTTGAGTAACTGATAAGGCGGCCATTCAAATGGTCTGACCAGATGATTTTAGAGTTTTAACTCTATTTTTAAGGAGGGGCTAATCGCTATGTTTAAATAGAAAAGGTAACCAAAAAGCAAAGCACTTGGGCATCAATAAGTGCTTTGCTTTTAAATTGGCTGTAAAAATAAATAAGGTGTTAAGACAAACCACCAAACAGGGTAAGTAATGCAATTAAAACTAAATAAAAGAGCACATTACGCTTGACTAATTTAATCATACACGTTGCCTCGTAAGTGCAACCATAATAACGCTTCTCTACTTGCTCTGCTGCAAGCGCAGTATAGGTGACGACCTTTCGGTTAGGGCTTGAAAAATCAAGCGCATAATGTAACCAGCAGCTAGTGCCTTTATTAAAGTTACCAATCACTAAATAACCAAAACTCGCTATACGTGCCGGTAACCAATCCAACCAAAATAGTAGTTTATGTATAAGCTTAAAATGTTTAGCAAATATTACTTTGTGGTTGTCTCGTACTAAATCAGCAAAGGTACGTACAAGGGCATATAAAACAGCGCCTGGTGCCCCCAAAACCACAAACCAAAAAATAACCGCACAGTAAAACCTAAAGTTTACCCAAGCAAGCGTTTGCCCAAAGGTTTCGCCGCCTTGTTGATCTTCAGTGCGTTTTTGCCCCATTTGCAATGCATATAAAGAGGCTGCAGTACCATCATCTCGCGTAAGTGCATTTAAATAGGCTTTATATAAAGCGCGCTGCTTTGCACAACCAAAACAAACAAGTAAAACAGCAATATTAATAGCCAGCTCCCACAACACAAAGTTTGACAAGCTATAAATGCATGCCATGGCTACTACAGGTAAAAATAGCCAAATTAAAAAGCCAATTGCCGAGCTAAATAATCCGTTATGGGCAAGTAAGCGATTGGAGCGCTTTAAATAGCCATTGGCGTAATAGCTTATTTGCCAATAGTTAGACCGTGCCCCTAAACGCTCTAAAATTAACGCTAAAATAATAGATACTAAAATCATGACAGTGACTCTCTCAACTTGGTTGCTCAAGCATATTTAAAAATAATGGCCAGTTAAAGCTAAGGCCGGGGTCTGTTTTACGACCAGGTGCAATATCGCAGTGCCCCACAATACGCGAAGGGGTAATTTTGGGATAGCGCTGCATTATAGATTTACTTAAATTACATAACGAGGCGTACTGAGCGCTGGTATAAGCCGTTGTATCGGTGCCTTCAAGCTCAATACCAATACTATAATTATTGCATGCAGTTTGCCCTTCAAATTCAGATACGCCCGCATGCCAAGCACGCTTATTAAATGGCACGTATTGGACCACCTCACCAGTGCGTTTAATAAAGCAATGTGCTGATACGCGCAGCCCTTTTAAATCACCAAAGCTTTGATGAGCATTACAGTCAATACCCCCCATAAATAAATCATCCACAAAGGGGGTACCAAACTGCCCTGCAGGGAGTGAAATATTATGGATGACCAACAAGGTAATATCTGTGTGTTCAGGGCGCTCATCATAGTGCGTACATGCTCGCTGAGTTGCAGCTTCTAGAACCCCATTTAAATCTATTGCCATTACATTATTACCAAACTATTCATAACCTTGATGCTAAAGGATTTGTAAAAATAATGATAGTAACCAAGCCCCGCCTTAAAAGGTAGGCAATTAAAAGCGCCTTACATTTTGCTATTAAAGCTCTCCGCTATGCTCTAATAATTAAAAGCGCTTCTATTCATTATTTAAACATAGTAAAATTTTCTTTAATTTATTAATGCTTATGAGCTTTTAGCCATGTCTATTTCGCACACTTTACTTAGTCAACTTGTTACCCTTGCGCTCGACGAAGACTTAAACTACCAAACCGCAGCCGATGGTGACATTACTGCTCAGCTTATCCCACAAAACGAGCAAGCAAGTGCTAAAGTTATAACTCGTGAAGATTGCATATTTTGTGGAAAAGACATCATAATTGAAGTATTCAAGCAAGTGGATCCAACAGTACAAGTATCAGTACTTGTTAGCGATGGCGACGTTGTAACGGCCAACAGCACCTTGTTTACAGCAAAAGGATCAGCCCGCGCAATTTTAACAGCAGAGCGAACCGCACTTAACTTTGTACAAACTTTATCTGGCACAGCAACCACCACCGCGCATTATGTAAAAGAACTCAGCGGCACAACTACACAATTACTCGATACCCGTAAAACAATACCCGGCCTAAGAGCACTTCAAAAATACGCAGTTAAATGCGGCGGTGGCGCAAACCACCGCATAGGGTTATTTGATGCGTTTTTAATTAAAGAAAATCACATAGCAGCCTGCGGCGGTATAGATAAAGCAGTTGCTCAGGCAAAACTAAACCACCCAAGTAAACCGGTTGAAGTTGAAGTTGAATCGCTTCAAGAGCTAACGCAAGCCATAGACGCAGGCGCCGATATTATCATGCTTGATAACTTTAGCGTTGAACAAATTAAGCAAGCCGTTGTTTTAACTAACAAGCGCGCTAAACTAGAAGTGTCTGGCAATATGACGTTAGCAACACTCAAAACCTATTCTCAAGCGGGCGTAGACTTTATATCTAGCGGTGCATTAACAAAAAACTTACAATCAATCGATTTATCGATGCGTTTTGAATGATGTATGGCCAAAGTAATAATTTAGTTCTACATTTAATAAATGCTAAAGCGTTGACAAGTTAAAACAAAAGTAATTTAATAGTTAAAAATAACTAATTGTAACAATTTGTTAAATTAATTAGCTGTTTTAGGAAAAGTAACGTGCTATTAACTAAAATAAAATGATACACTTGTACTGTTTTATTATAAAAGCTCGTCATAAATAATGAGTTATTAACGTTTAAATTAAAGTTAATAAGCAACTTTTGTTATTTATTCCTACACTTTTATTGGCTGCTGGTAGACTTTATTTGCATCCAATTTATAAATAGCAAGTTACATATAAAATATAATGAATTCACACCTAGCTTTTGTGTTTCATACCCTAAAGCTAAAGTGCATATACAGCGCAGAAAATCTTATTCAAACCGAGAGATAGCGCAAAAAGTTTATTTTAAGCAAAACTGTAAAGTAAATCAGTTAAATTAAGTTCGGCATAATGCCAATTAAGTGATTTAACTTACACAATCTATCCTTTAGGAGAGGAAACATGAAAACAATGACTCAAAAACAACAGGGTTTCACCCTAATTGAATTAATGATTGTAGTAGCAATCATCGGTATTCTTGCAGCGGTGGCGTTACCTGCTTACCAAGACTATACTATTCGAGCTAAAGTTACTGAAGGTTTGTCACTTGCATCTGCTGCGAAAACAACTGTAACTGAAAATGCTATGAACGGAAATGCGTTAGATCAAGCCTGGGTTGCACCCACTGCAACAGATAACGTTACTTCTGTTGCAATCGCAGGAGCAACGGGTGTTGTGACAGTAACTTATACTGCTTCTGCAGGCAATGGAACTCTAACCCTTACACCAACTTCAGGAGGAGCAGCTCTAGCATCAGGCACTGTTCCAGCTGGTTCTGTAACATGGACTTGTGCTGCTGGGACGATTTCAACGAACTACCTCCCTTCAAGCTGCAGATAACCAGTTACTAAAGGTAGCCGAGTCATCTCGGCTACTAACTTCTCAAGAACCTAAGACTTATAATGGCTAAAAACAAAGATGGAAAAAAAAGCCTAGATACATTTCAATGGGTCGGTGTCAGCGCTCGTGGGAAACGTCTTGAAGGTGAACTAACTGGTAATAGCATTGCACTTGTTAAAGCACAATTACGTAAACAAGGCATTACCCCTTCAAAAGTTAAGCGTAAGCCAAAACCTTTATTTGGCATTCAAAGTGTTCAAAAAATCACTCCTAAAGATATAGCGCTTGTTACACGCCAAATTGCCACTATGCTAATGGCGGGTGTACCGCTTATACAAGCTATTGAAATGATTGGTTCAGGCTCTACCAATAAAAGCGTTGCTAAGCTAATGGAAACCATAGGCGATGAAGTAAAGGCAGGTCAGCCTCTATCGCAAGCACTTAGAAAACACCCTCGTTATTTTGACGACTTATATTGCGACTTAGTGGCATCGGGCGAGCAATCTGGCGCGCTTGATAAAATATTTGATCGTGTTGCTTTATACAAAGAAAAATCTGAAGCGTTAAAATCAAAAATTAAAAAAGCGATGTTTTATCCTATTGCAGTTTTGGTTGTAGCACTTATCGTTACCTCTATTTTGCTAATCTTCGTAGTGCCACAATTTCAGGATATATTCTCTGGCTTTGGCGCTGAACTCCCAGCATTTACTTTATTTGTAATCGGGATATCTGAGTTTATGCAAGCGTATTGGTGGATGATTTTAATTGCAATTGTTGGCTTTGGTTATGCGTTTAAAGAAGCCAAACTCAGAAGCTTAAAACTCAGAGATGCAACCGATAGAGCCATTTTAAAGCTCCCTGTCATTGGCATGATTTTAAATAAAGCAGCTGTTGCACGCTATGCCCGAACACTTTCAACCACTTTTGCGGCAGGTGTACCACTCGTTGATGCGCTGGACTCTGCAGCAGGTGCCTCCGGTAACGCAGTATACCGTTATGCTATTTTAGATATTAAAGCCGAAGTAAGCTCAGGTAACCAAATGAACTGGGCTATGCGTAACTCTAAAATATTCCCTGACATGGTTATTCAAATGGTGGCCATTGGTGAAGAGTCAGGTTCATTAGATGGCATGCTGGCAAAAGTAGCGACTATTTACGAGCAAGAGGTTGACGATGCGGTTGATGGCCTTTCAAGCTTACTAGAACCACTTATTATGGCGGTACTTGGTGTGCTCGTAGGCGGGTTGATTATTGCAATGTATTTGCCAATTTTCCAGCTAGGATCTGTCATTTAATTAATAAAAATTTACAGGAATTAAAGATAGCCTTGTTTTTATAAGGTTGGCGGCTAACGTCTTCTCATTGATTCTCTATCATTTTTTTGATAATTATTACACTTAATTTTTTAAAGCAGTTTTCAGGTTTATAATGCAAAGTATTATTGAAGTAATGCTAAGCCAACCCTGGTTTTATTTAACCACTGTTGGCTTAGTTAGTTTATGTGTAGGCAGTTTTTTAAACGTTGTTATTTACCGTTTGCCACTTATGATGCAACGTGAATGGCAAAGCGAGTGTAGGCTATTATTAGATGATGAGCTAAATACCAATCATGCTAAACAAAAAAATACCAGCGAGCCTTTTAATCTTGTAAAACCTAACTCTACCTGTCCTAAGTGCAAAACGGCCATTAAGCCTTGGCAAAACATTCCTATTATTAGCTGGTTAATACTTAAGGGTAAATGCGCAAGTTGTAGTCACCCTATCTCTATTCGTTACCCTGCAGTTGAGGCTGTTACGGCTCTATTAAGCTTAGTGGTTGCTTATACCTTTGGCGCAACAGAACAAGCATTATTATACATAGTGATCACCTGGGCACTTGTGGCACTAACCTTTATTGATATAGACCACATGTTACTGCCCGATCAACTAACTTTGCCGCTTGTTTGGCTGGCACTTATTGCCGCTGTTGGCGGAATTACAATTACGCCAAGCGATGCCATTATGGGTGCCGCCTTTGGTTATTTAAGCTTGTGGAGTGTTTTTTGGTTATTTAAACTGTTAACAGGCAAGGAAGGCATGGGCTATGGCGACTTTAAACTGTTAGCGTTATTTGGTGCGTTATTGGGTTGGCAATCGTTACTTACCATAATACTGCTTTCAAGTGTTGTTGGCGCCATTATTGGCATCGCTTTGTTAAGTATTCAGGGTAAAGATAAAGCAACCCCCATCCCATTTGGGCCTTACCTAGCAATTGCTGGTTGGATCACGTTACTGTGGGGTAACCAATTGCAAAGCGCGTATTTTAACTTAATTGGTTACTAACTTGAGTGCAGCCTAAAATGAGTGACACCATAAATAAAACATCACCTTGGGTTCTTGGCTTAACAGGCGGTATAGGCTGTGGCAAAACAGCGGTAAGTAATATGTTTGAGCAACTGTGTATAACAATAGTTGATGCCGACATTATTGCGCGCCAAGTTGTAAAACCTAAAAGCGATGGTTTAAATGCCATTGTGAGCAAATTTGGTCAAGGTATTTTATTGAGCGATGGCACACTCAACAGAAGCGCTCTGCGTGAACGTATTTTTACTAACAACGCTGACAAAGAATGGCTAAATACCCTATTACATCCACTCATTAGAAACAAAATACATAACGATATTACTACCGCTAAAAGTGCATACGTTGTTCTTGTAGCGCCACTTTTGTTTGAAAACGGCCTTGATAAATTGTGTAATCGAACGCTACTGATTGATATACCTCAAAGTGTTCAAATAGAGCGCACGGCATCGCGTGACAATGTAAGTGTTGAGCAAGTAAAAGCGATTATTGCAGCGCAAATGTCACGCGAAGACAAACAAAAAAAAGCAGATGATATTTTAAATAACGACCGCGCACTTACCGACGTTAACCACGACTTATTAACGCTGCATAAAAGTTATCTACACATGGCACAAATGCTAGTAACTTAAATTGTAAAACAGAGTCAAAACAAACTAATCTCCTATATTAAATAATAAATTTAGCCTAGATTGTGAAGAGTAATGTAATCCCCTTCTTTTTTCTGATAAATTACTCTCTCTGAAGGATTAAAAAGGTGCGCAATGAATATTAACTCACCGTTATTAAGAAAGTTTCTTACGCTTGGGCGTATTGATGCCGATACGGTAAAAGCAAAGCAGCAAGAGTTTGCCTCAACAGCTGAACTGATTTCTAAATGCGGAAAAATAGACAGTAAAGAGTTAGCAGAGCAATGTATTGATTTGTTCCGTGTTCCCTATTTTGATTTAAAAGACTTTGACCCTGCGTCTATTCCTGCCGACCTTGTAAAAGAAAAACTGATCCGCAAGCACCATATTTTACCGCTGGTCCAAAAAGGCCGAAAGGTTTATGTGGCAGCCTCTGATCCAACCGATTACGGCGCATTCGAAAACTTTGAATTTAGTACCGGCTTTTCATGCGAAATTGTCGTTGTTGATTATATTCAGCTTGATAATAAAATTGAGCAATTGCTAGACGCAACCGGCAGCTTAAATTTAAGCGAAGATGAGTTTAAAGAATTTGCCGACCTAGACACCGAAAGCCAAAAAGAATCTACACCACAAGATGATGATAAAGACGATGCGCCTATTATTGTTTACATTAACAAAATTTTAATGGACGCGATAAAAAAAGGCGCATCAGATCTACATTTTGAACCTTACGAGCACAAGTACCGCATTCGTTTTCGTATTGATGGCATTTTACACGAAGTGGCAAGCCCACCTAATACATTAGCAACTAAGCTTTCTGCTCGTATTAAAGTAATGTCGCGACTTGATATTGCCGAAAAGCGCAAACCACAAGATGGCCGAATTAAATTAAAAATTACTGAGCGAAAAAGTATCGATTTTCGTGTCAGTACGATGCCAACGCTGTGGGGCGAAAAAATAGTAATGCGTATTCTTGATTCATCAAGCGCTATGCTAGGTATTGATGTACTTGGTTACGAAGAAGAACAGAAAAAGTTATACATGGATGCACTTGGTCAACCACAAGGTATGATACTTGTTACAGGCCCAACCGGTTCAGGTAAAACGGTCTCTCTTTATACGGGTTTAAACATACTAAACCAACCTGAGCGCAACATTAGTACCGCTGAGGATCCGGTTGAGATAAACCTGGAGGGAATAAACCAAGTACAAATTAACCCTAAAGCAGACATGACCTTTGCTAATGCGCTACGTGCGTTTTTACGTCAAGATCCCGACGTGGTAATGGTGGGTGAAATACGTGACCTTGAAACCGCAGAAATTTCAATAAAAGCGGCGCAAACGGGTCACTTGGTTTTATCTACGTTGCATACCAATTCAGCGCCAGAAACCATTACCCGACTATTAAATATGGGCGTTCCCGCCTATAACGTAGCCAGCTCTATTAGTTTGATTATTGCACAGCGGTTAGCACGTCGTTTATGCCCAAAATGTAAAACGCCAGAGCAATTGCCAAGCGAAGAGCTATCTCGCCAAGGGTTTAGCACAGCGCAAATTGACGATATGACTCTATATGCACCTAAAGGGTGTGATAGCTGTACCGATGGCTACAAAGGCCGTGTCGGTATTTACGAAGTAATGCAAATTACACCAGAAATTGCACAAATAATTATGCGCGGCGGTAACTCATTAGAAATCGCAGAGGTATCATTAAAAGCCGGTTTTAATAATTTACGCCTATCGGGTTTACGTAAAGCCGCTGATGGTTTAACGTCACTTGCAGAAATAAACCGCGTAACCAATATGTAAAGCTATTTAGCGCTTTTTATTATTATAGCGAGCGCTAATGACTAACCTAAGCTCTGGAAGTTAAAAAGTTTAACCAGCCTTTAGGCTAAGAAAAATGTAGAGAGTAAAACATGCCTACTGTTGTAAACTGTCCGACCTGTAAAACAAATGTAGAGTGGTCTGAGCAAAGCCCTCATCGCCCATTTTGTTCTAAGCGTTGCCAACTCATTGACCTAGGTGAATGGTCGTTTGAAAATAATAAAATTTCAGCACCCATTACATCAGCAGATCAAATAAACCAAGACATGATTGAAGACATAGAAGCCATGATGGCTAAAAACGAAGATGACTTTTTTAAGTAATGTCATAAAGTATCTATAAAAACAAAAGCCAGCTAATTGCTGGCTTTTTAGTGCTTAAGCTAAAATATAAGGTTATGACAACCTATATTTTGGCAAATTAACCTCTTTGCTTACGGTGCTTTTTGTCCATACGCTTTTGCATTTTAGCAAACTTCTCTTGCTGCTCAGCGTTAAGTACCTGCATTACTTGGTGCTGCGTTTTTAGCTTAATTAAACCAAACTCTTCGCCTTTACTTTGGCGTGCATTCAATAGCTCTTTAGCTGCATTTTCATCAAATGTTGCAGCGCTAAGTAATGCATCCATTTTGGCTTTATGCGTTTCACGCATCGCTTTACGTGCTTCTTTATCGCCGCCTCGTAAGGCTTTCATTTGCGTTTTTTGTGCTTCAAAAATAGCTTTAAGCTTGGTTTGCTGCTCGTCGGTTAAATCAAGCTTGTTGGCGCCGCGCTCAGAGAGTAAAAAACGCGCTTGAGAGTTGCCTTGCTTATCATGCATGCCGCCTTTAGCTAATACGCTGCCTGCGCCAAGAGTGGCTGTTGCTAGGCCACAAATAAGTACTAATTTTGAAAGTGTATTTACTTTAGTCATAATCATCACCTTAACTGTTGGGTTGGTTGTGGTTAGCTGTCGTTGTGACTACCTAGCCAGTGAGTTAACTATAACTAACTCAACGCAAAGTAACGCAAAGCAGTGTAAAGGTTGTGTAAAGATTCACTTTTGGCCAATTAAGGGCGTAAAATAAAGGAATGACATATTACCTAAGGGTTTGTAAATGAAACTATTAATGATTGACGATGATACGGGTCTTTGTGAATTACTAAGCGAATACCTTTCAGCCCAAGGGTTTGAAGTACAGAGCGTACACGACGGAGCACAAGGCCTAAAGCTAGCTCAAAGTAATGATTATGCATTAATATTGCTTGATGTCATGCTACCTACTTTAGATGGCTTTGAAGTACTAAAACAGCTTAGGCAAACAAAACTTACGCCCGTTATTATGCTTACTGCGAAAGGGGAAGACTTTGACCGTATTTTTGGATTAGAGCTAGGCGCTGACGACTACATACCAAAGCCGTTTAATCATAGGGAGTTACTAGCCCGCGTAAAAGCAATTACTCGCCGCATTGAGCATATAAATAGCTTAAGTGTTACTAACACAAATAAGCTGCTGGTTAATGGGGTGACAATTAATCTTGCAGCAAGAGAAGCCTCAATTGATGAAAATACGCTCACGCTTACTGGCACAGAGTACGAAATACTCGCGCTTTTATGTAAAAATGCTAGCGAAGTTGTTAGTAAAGAACAAATAAGTGAAGAGGTACTAGGCAGACGTTTAGCATCGTTCGACCGCTCTATTGATATGCATGTTAGTAATATCCGGAAAAAAATAGCAGAACACATCAAAACCGAACGAATTAAAACAATGAGAGGCACGGGTTATGTTTTCATTCAAGGCGAATAAGCCCAGCGCTTTTTATTGGCTTAAGCACCCTCAGCATTACTTATTTTTTAAAATATTTACATGGTTTTGGCTGACTATAATCGGCACTGTTACCGCGCTTATTTTTTTTAGTAATATAGGCGCTCTTAACTTAGTAAGTAACGAGCCATTACAAGGGCCAATAGAAAAAAACTTAGCCTATACCGCTAAAAGCATAGAACGCTCTGCATTTAAGCATAAGCGTTCGCTTAATAGTATTCTTTCACATACACGACTTTCTAAACGTAAGCTATTATATTTAAGCGCTGAGCAATCTGAAGACTCGCTAACCAATAAAACCGTTCCAGCAAATATAGATTTAAGCCTGCTTAATTTTACAAAAAA
Source organism: Pseudoalteromonas sp. 10-33 (assembly GCF_001469195.1). Lineage (NCBI taxonomy): Bacteria > Pseudomonadati > Pseudomonadota > Gammaproteobacteria > Alteromonadales > Pseudoalteromonadaceae > Pseudoalteromonas > Pseudoalteromonas sp. 10-33. The sequence continues at coordinate 209,394 of NZ_LOFI01000024.1, forward strand.
CATGCCGCCACAAGTTGTGTTTACAGAGCAATACCAAGCATTTGGCCCTGTTCAATTAACACTACCCGAAGGCACTTTTTATTTATATGAAATAGACATAAACAATCAGCCTCCTTTATTTATACGCTTAAAGCTAATGCCTGGCTGGATAAAAATATCAATTGCTATTAGCGCGTCTCTAATTTTAAGCTTTTTGTTTAGCCGTAATTTAATAGCGCCTATAAATAGCTTAAAAAAAGCGGCTGTAAAACTATCTTCTGGCGACTTGAGCGCACGCGCTTCTATTTCAGCAAACCGAAAAGACGAATTGGGTGTTCTTGGCCGTGACTTTAACAGCATGGCAAACCAATTAGAGCTGCTAATAAGCTCACAAAAACGTTTGCTCGCCGATATATCTCATGAATTGCGCTCCCCTCTTACTCGATTAAAAATGGCAACAGGGTTAGCACAAATGCAAGCAAACGAAGCAAGTCAGCCCTACTTAGTAAGAATAGAAAAAGAAGCGAACCAACTCGACAAAATGATTGCTGACGTTTTGCAAGTCTCTCGTTTAGAGGCGAAAAGCCAAACCCTTTCGCTGCAAAAACAATCGCTACAAGTTATTGTTGAACACGTATTAAACGATGCACAATTTGAGGCAAAGCAATATAATAAACAGCTAACAATATCTGGCGATACAAAAGTAACCATTAACTGCGATGAAGCCCTTATTGCCAGCGCGCTCGAAAACCTACTGCGTAATGCTATTAAGTATGCAAATAACACTATAAATATAAACCTATCGCATGCAGATACCGTACATATTGAAATATGTGATGATGGCCCTGGTGTACCAAATAATCAGCTTGATAAGCTATGTGAGCCGTTTTTTAGGCAATCTGATGCAAGAGACAGAGTCAGTGGCGGAACCGGTTTAGGCTTAGCTATCGCAAAAAATGCAATTACAGCTCATAATGGCACGCTTGTTTTATCTAATAAAGATCAGGGCGGCTTGTGTGCTAATATCACACTGCCAATAATCAAAGAGTAAACCATGTTTTATAGTAGTGAGCACGAGCTTAAAAGCAACCAATCAGCCATTAATAATTTTTATCAAAACACATTGGTTAAAGCCTATTTAAATACGCCTAATGGGCAACTATTTTACGCTCATGCAAAGCCAAGCAATGCGCGCGTTGCTATTGTAATTAGCTCGGGCAGAATCGAAGGGCTCGATAAATACAAAGAGTTATTATGGGAGCTTTATACTAATAATTTTGCTGTATTCATTGTTGACCACCAAGGACAAGGTCGCTCTTACCGCTATTTAAAAAATAAACATAAAGGCTATGTAAATAATTTTAACGATTACAGTGCCGATCTCAATTTATTTAATACCCAAATAGTAGATACCCTCTGGCAAGAAAAAAAAGTGCTCGTGAGCCACTCAATGGGCGGCGCTATTGCATTTGATTATTTGGCAAACTACGAACATAGTTTTAGCGGTGCGTTTTTATCAGCTCCCATGTTTGATATACACACCAAAGGGATCCCAAAGCCTTTAGCCAGAATAATTGCAAGTAATGCCGTACGCCTTGGTTTTCAGTTTAGCTATGCACTAGGGCAAACCGATTATACCCCTGAGGAATTCCCTTTAAACGTATTAACAAGCTGCGAATTACGCTATAGCTTATTTAGGCAAACTTATAACGAGGAGCCTTTATTGCAACTTGGCGGGGTTACCTATGGGTGGCTAAACTCAACCTTTACTTTTTTAGCCTCAATAGATGAGCTCAATGTTGATATTCCAGTTTATATTGCCAGCGCTAAAAACGATGTGGTTGTCGATAATGAAGCGCACTATAGGCTAGCCAATAAGCACGCAAATATTACTCTAGAAAGCTTTGCTGACGCTAAACATGAACTATTTTTTGAATGTGATGAAATACGCCAGCCAGTGCTTAACAGCTTGTATCAGTTTTGTGAGTCGGTGACGGCTTAGTCAGAACAGACAGCGGATCGAGGTGGATTAATATATCAACCTCAGATTCAAAACGAGCACCTATCATCGCTTCAACTTCATCGGCCACAGTATGAGCTCGGATCAGGCTTAAATGGTCATCAAGCTCTAAATGCATTTGAATAAACTTAATTTTACCACCTTGGCGAGTACGAATTCCGTGTACACCATGCACGTCGGTATGCTCTTTAGCAATATCAAAAATACTTTGCTTTTCATCGTCGGGGAGTTCTTTATCCATTAAATGATCGGCACTATCTCTAGCAATATCCCAACTGTTATACAGTAGGTAGCCTGCGACCCCTATTGCAAAAACAGGATCGGCATACATCATTCCGTAATAAGATAAAGCAATCGCAATTAAAACGGCGGCATTTAAAATCAAATCACCTTTGTAGTGCACCGAATCTGCTTTTATAGCAATAGACTCTGTATGTTTAATTACTTTTGTTTGCACAAAAACAATCACCAAAGTACAAGCAATAGCAAAAGCACTTACCCATACACCTAATAATGAATGTGTAAGCTCTATAGGATTAAATAAACGCTCTATACCATGGAATGCCAGTAAACAGCCCGAACCTGCTATAAACGCAGCTTGCCCAAGCCCTGCTAATGCCTCGGCTTTACCGTGACCAAACCGGTGATCATCGTCGGCAGGACGCAGTGCGTAACCCAAAACTAAGAAGCTCATGAATGTAGCGGTAATGTCCATTAATGAGTCTGTTAACGAGCCAAGCATTGAAGCTGAGCCTGAAGCAAGCCAGGCCCACGCTTTTGCTGCAATCATTAAACTCACCATTACCATTGTAATAATGCTAGAGGCTTTAACCCAAAATTCGTAACTGCGGTTATGCACGTTTTCATCCGCTAATAAGAGTATTCAATGCTGTGAGTATATCATTTTTTTTAAGGGTTTCGTGTATACTGCTTCCGTCAAATACCGTTAATTAAAAAGGCTAATTATGCTGGATATTGTTTTATACCAACCTGAAATTCCACCTAACACGGGGAATATTATCCGCCTTTGTGCAAATACCGGTTTTTCGTTGCATTTAATTGAGCCTTTAGGGTTTGAGTGGGACGATAAACGTGTAAAGCGTGCAGGCCTTGATTACCATGAATTCAGCCATGTTCAGCGTCATGCATCATTTGAAGCATACCTTGAAAAATGTAAACCCAAAAAGGTATATGCATGCACAACCAAAGGTAGCCAATTTCATCATGAAGCACGTTACGAAGCAGGCGACTGTTTAGTATTTGGGCCTGAAACACGTGGCCTCCCCGATGAAATGATTCAAGCGCTACCAAACGATCAGCGCGTGCGTATTCCAATGCAACCCAATAGCCGAAGCATGAACCTATCAAATGCGGTAGCGGTATTTGTTTACGAATCATGGCGACAGCTGGGCTTTCCAAACGCGCAGTAATACCCGCTTTATCAAAGAAAACAAAAAACCGACATTACGTCGGTTTTTTAGTTTTACTCACAATGATGAAAGTTACTCTGAGCGTTGCTCTCTACCTAGCAATGCCATTGCAGCGGCTTTCATGTCTTTATTTTCATAAAGAACTTTATAGATTTGTTCAGTGATAGGCATTTCAACGCCTGCACGCTGGGCAAGTAAATACACTTCTTTGGTGTTTCTAAAGCCTTCAACTACTTGGCCTATCGACTCAATAGCGGCTTCAACACTTTCACCTTTACCCAGTGCTAAACCAAAACGACGATTACGCGATTGGTTATCGGTACAGGTTAAAATTAAGTCACCCAAACCCGCCATCCCCATAAAGGTTTCTGGCTTAGCGCCCAGTGCACAACCTAACCGAGTCAGTTCAGCAAGGCCTCGAGTGATCAAGGCTGTACGAGCATTCGCTCCAAAACCTACGCCATCAGAAATACCCGCGCCAATAGCAATTACATTTTTAACCGCACCGCCCAGTTGTATACCAATAAAGTCATCATTGTTGTACACACGAAACGAGCGACCACAATGCAGTAAATCGGCAAGCTGCTGTGCAAACTCAGGTGAAGTAGACGAAACAGAAATAGCTGTTGGTGAACCCATTGCCATTTCTTTAGCAAATGTAGGACCCGAGAGTACCGCAAGTGCCATTTCATCACCCAACTCTTGCTGTGCAACTTCTTGTAATAAGCGCCCCGTATTAGGCTCAAGGCCCTTAGTCGCCCATGCTACTTTAGCATCGATTTGCAACGCAGGCTTTATCTGCGCAAGCGTGTCGCCAAATGCATGGCTAGGCACAACAACGAGCACAATAGCACTGCATGCAACTGCACGTTGTAAATCGGCTTCTAGTTTTAGCGTTTCTGGGAATGGTGCGTCAGGTAAGTAACGTTGATTTTTCCGCTCAGCTGCAAGCGTGGCAACGTCGTCGCTATTGCGTCCCCAAAGCGTCACGTTATGACCATTTCGGGCTAAACAAATAGCAAGGGCGGTGCCATAAGACCCCGCCCCTAATACAGTAACAGCTGAAGTTGCTGTACTCATAAGTTATGCGTCTGCTGTAACCTGGTCAGCTTGCGCAGTACGTTGTTGCATGTACTGTGCAAATAACGCGTCAAAATTTACTGGCGCAAGGTTCAGCTGTGGGAAGGTACCACGATTTACTAGGTTAGATACTGCTTCACGTGCATATGGGAACAATACGTTAGGACAAAATGCACCTAGCATATGAGCAAGCTGTACTTCTTCAACCTCAGCAATAGTAAAAATACCCGCTTGTTGAATTTCACATAAAAACGCAGTTTCTTCGCCAATTGATGCTGTAACCGTTAATGCTAAAACAACTTCAAATACACCTTCGTCTAACTTGTTAGAGCGAGTATCTAGGTCTAGCTTAACTTCTGGCGTCCATTCTTTTTGAAAAATCGCCGGAGAGTTTGGCGTTTCAAACGACACGTCTTTAGTGTAAATACGTTGAATAGTAAATTGTGCGCCTGCGTCTTGTGCCGCTGCTGCGTTTTGAGTTTCTTCGTTCATTGTTATTCCTAACTTGTTCGTTATTATAATTAAATTAAGCGTGTAGCTTAGCGTCAAGTTTGCCTTGCGCTTCAATAGCCATCATGTCGTCACAGCCACCGATATGTTCATCGTTAATAAAAATTTGCGGTACAGTGCTTGCGCCACCTGCTTTAGTGATCATTTCATCACGAAGCTCAGGTTGTACACCAATATCATAATTAGTGAACTCAACGCCTTTGCTTTTTAAAAGCGCCATAGCGCGCTGACAAAATGGACAATATGCCTTGGTGTATAAAACAACGTTACTCATAATAAATCCTCTATCGGCCCAGCTAAATGTGATTAGCGACCTGTTATCGTTGGTAAGCTAGCAGATTGCCATGCACCCATTCCGCCTGCTAATACATAAACCTGCTCAAAACCGGCTTTATGCATTGCTGTAGCAGTACCTTGGGCTGTCATACCTGTAGTACATACTAATATAATGGGTTTAGTCTTGTACTTTTCAAGGGCTGAAAAGTCAGATTTTTTTGCATTTTCAGGGCTTAAATGTTCAGCACCCGAAATACGACCAGACGTAAACTCTTTTTGTGCACGCATATCGACTACTTGACCGTCTTCACGATTAATAAGTAGCGTTAGCTGCTGAGGGTTTATTTGACGGATAGCTGAAAACTTACTTTTTATCCAACCACTGACAATAAGAAATACAATACCAACCCAAGCTAGGCTTAAAATAGGGTGATTGCTTATAAATTCAATATATTGATCCATTCGACTTCCACTATAAATTACATCCCAAAACGCAATGTTTTAGACATTTTAGACTTTAGCCACGCAAGTATACCCAAACCAACTTAAAATGCGAGTTTACGCAGAGTTTAAAAGTACTAAAAACACCCCATATAAAGGTTATTAACCGCACATCGTCATCAATACGATATTCAATTAAGTGAAAAAATTTAATATGCTGTTTTGTATGCTGATTCAAGTAACAAAACACGGTATGCTAAAGCTAAACAGGTGCTAACTTTTAGGAGTGACTATGACTGAACATAAAAAACCACTGGTATTAATGATTTTAGACGGGTGGGGATATCGTGAAGATGAGCAAAGCAACGCAATACTCGCTGCAAACACCCCAGTATTAGACGATTTATGGGCAACTCGCCCTCGCACGTTAATTTCAGCATCTGGTTTTGATGTAGGTCTCCCTGATGGACAAATGGGTAACTCTGAGGTTGGGCACGTAAACTTAGGTGCTGGTCGTATCGTGTATCAAGACTTTACTCGGATCACCAAAGCGATAAATGACGGTGAATTTGACTCAACCCCTGCACTTGTTGAAAATATTGATAAAGCAGTAAACGCTGGTAAAGCTGTTCATGTTATGGGGCTATTGAGCCCGGGTGGCGTTCATAGCCATGAAGACCATATTGTTGCAACCATAGAGCTGGCTGCTAAACGCGGTGCTAAGGAAGTCTATTTTCATGCATTTTTAGATGGTCGTGATACCCCACCACGCAGTGCCAAAGCATCTATTGAGCGTATAGAATCGTTATTTGCAAAACTTAATTGTGGACGATTAGCAACACTCGTTGGTCGTTATTATGCAATGGATAGAGATAACCGCTGGAATCGTGTAGAAAAAGCCTATGATGTAATGACCTCAGGCATTGGAGAATTTAATTACGCCAATGGCGTAACCGCATTAAATGCAGCGTATGAACGCGATGAAAACGACGAGTTTGTTGCTCCTACAACCATTACACCAGAAGGTACCGAAGCGGCCCAGATTAATGATGGCGACACCGTTATTTTTGCAAACTTTAGGGCAGACCGAGCACGTGAAATTACACGCGCCTTTGTTGAGCCTGAGTTTGACGGCTTTACCAAGAAAAAATCTCCGGCTCTTAGCGCATTTGTCATGATGACAGAATATGCAGCCGATATAGACGCACCCGTTGCATTTGGCCCAACTCCTCTTGCTAACGTATTAGGGGAATGGTTTGAAAAGCAAGGTAAAACGCAATTACGTATTTCTGAAACAGAAAAATACGCACACGTTACCTTCTTTTTTAGTGGCGGACGAGAAGACGAATTTGAAGGTGAAACGCGTGAATTAATCCCTTCACCACAAGTAGCAACCTACGATTTACAACCTGAAATGAACTCAGAAATGCTGACCGACAAACTCGTAGAAGCTATTAAAAGCGGAAAATACGATGCCATTATATGTAACTACCCTAATGGCGATATGGTTGGCCACTCAGGTGTATTTGATGCCGCCGTAAAAGCCTGTGAAGCCGTTGACGCATGTATTGGCCGTGTAGTTGATGCATTAAATGAATTTGGCGGTGAAGCGTTGATCACGGCCGATCATGGTAATGCAGAACAAATGGCTAACCTTAAAACGGGCCAAGCACATACCGCGCATACAAGTGAACCGGTGCCATTTATTTATGTTGGTCGCGATGCTACACCATCAGAGGGTAAAGCATTAAGTGATGTTGCCCCTACTATGCTGCACTTAATGGGCATGGAGCAGCCAAGTGAAATGACTGGCACACCGATCATGACGTTGAAATAACCCATGATTAAACGTGTTAACCGATACTGTAAGTGCGGCTTAATACTCGCCTCATTGGTGACTGCATCAGCAGTTGCCAATGAAGATCGCACTAAAAAAGATCTCTCACAGGTGAAACAAGCACTTGAACAAAGCCAATCTGAGTATAATCAACAACGAAAAAAAATATCTCAACTTCAAAAAAACCTTAAAAGCCATGAGCTTGAAATAGCTAAAAACGCTAAAGCACTCAACATGGCTGAGCAGTCTGTTAAAGAAACCCAGCAACAGCAAAATCAACAACAAAAAAAAGCTGATGAGCTAGATAAAAAACATATCGAATTTCAACGTATTTTAGGGGCGCAGTTAAAAAGTGCTTACATGGCAGGTGGTGATGACTACTCTAAAATGTTACTGAATCAAGAAAACACAGCGCAATTTGAGCGGACACTGAGCTATTATAATTACCTCAACAAAGCACGAATTAAACAGATAGAAGAATTAAAAGAACTTAAACAACAAATCGCGTTAAACCAAGTTGCACTAAACAAAACAAAACAAAAGCTAATAGCTTTGTACGATGAGCAAAAAAGGCGTCAAACAGCTTTAGTAAATGCACAAAGTGAACGCCAGGCAAACCTCAGGAACCTTCAGGCTCAACTTACAAGTACTAAAAGCTCAATCGATTATTTAAAAGAAAATCAGCAAATATTGGTTACCACTATTGAAGAACTTGAAAAAGAAAAAACAGAAAAAATAGAATTACTTGGTCTTAATAAAAATAAAGGGAAATTAAACTGGCCGAGTAAAGGGAAATTACAGCACACATTTGGCCAACGAAAGCATGGCGGCATTGACTGGAAAGGCGTGCTTATAGGTGCAAAAGAAGGTACCAATGTAAATAGTGTCCACAATGGGCAAGTTGTATTTGCAGATTGGTTAAAAGGTTATGGCTGGGTAATTGTAGTCGATCATGGTGAAGGCTTTATGAGCTTGTATGGCCATGCCCAAACGCTACTAAGGGACGTAGGTGACATGGTGCGACAAGGTGAAACATTAGCGTTGGTTGGTCAAAGCGGCGGGCAGGCAAGTTCTGGTCTATACTTTGAAATACGACATAAAGGACGCGCAGTAAATCCCGTAAAATGGTGCAGACGAATTTAATTGACTAAACCGCTGCTCCGCTGAGGAGCAGCTGATGAAAAACAATAATGTAATACCCGCATTTAAAAAAGCAGGCTATGTTTCCAGCCTGCTTTTATTCACTTTTATTTTAGTATTTAACAGTGCACTCGCAAGCTCAGTAAAAAATCTAAAAAGCCAACAAATCGATGAAATTTTATTTAACATACACGCTTATTATGTTGACGATTTAGATCTACAAAACAGCCATTATGTACAATACAACAACAAACAATTTGAGCGCTTATACTCAAAGCTAGACCCCTACTCTAAATACCTAAATCAACACGAGCTAGACGCCTTATTTGACAATACCAATGGCCGCTACACAGGCATTGGTATTGAGGTTAAAAAAGTTAATAAAGATATAAAAATTGTCAATGTAGTGAGTAACTCTCCAGCCAAAAAAGCGGGGATACTAGCAAACGATATTATTGTAAGTGTTAATCAAAAAGCGGTAAACACGCTCAGCGTTGAAGAGGTGGCCGTGTTAATAAAAGAAAATCAATTTACAACGATTAACCTCACCGTTAAGCGAAATGAAAGCCCAGACCTTGTGTCGTTTAACGTAGCTCGTACGCAAATACAACTAGAAAGTGTAACCAGTAAAATTTTAGAGTTAGGCATTGGCTACTTAGCTATCAATAGTTTTTCTAATCACACGCTACATGAAGTAGCACTGCAAATTGCAGCAATGCAAAATAATTACGATTACCCATTATTAGGACTTGTTATTGATTTACGTGATAACCCCGGTGGCACGTTAAAAAGTGCGATTGCTGTCTCGGATCTCTTTTTACAAAGTGGAACAATAGTTACAACTAAGGGCCGATACTTTGACGCTAACCAGGCTTTTTATGCTAAACGGGGCGACATACTCAAAGGCGCCCCAATTGTTGTACTTATTAACGAAAACTCAGCTTCTGCGGCTGAAATTTTAGCCGGCGCCTTAAAAGACAACCACAGAGCAAAAGTGGTTGGAAGCCAATCGTTTGGGAAAGGGTCGGTGCAATCACTTATACCATTAGGGAATGGTAAAACCGCATTAAAGCTCACCACCGCAAAGTATTTTACCCCTTCTGGTAAATCAATTGATGGCGTTGGAATAACACCCGATGTGACGATTAATCAAACAATACTTCCACAAAACAATAAAGCCGTTATAATAAAAAATGAGCAAGCAAAAAATAACCAAAACCAGCTTGTTAATACCTTAACTGATTTACAATTAGTTAAAGCGAAACAATTACTCAGCATGCAGTAACAGTTAAATTCTGGCATTTACTGAGAAAAAGATAATAAAAATTATAAACGTGAAGACTATTAACAAAAACATACGAATGTGGCTTTTTATCAGCATATGTATTGCTTGCTTTAGCGCTAACGCTAAACAAATAGCGATAGTCATTGATGATATAGGCTACCACCAAAGAGACTTAGAGTTTTTAACCTTACCTGGGCAATTGACCTATTCAATTTTGCCCCACACACCCTATTCACAAATTTTTGCAACACGTGCTAGCAAAGCAAATAAAGAGTTACTGTTACATGTGCCTATGCAGGCGCTTAACGGCAAAGCGCTTGGGCCAGGTGCGCTAACCCTTGATATGGACAAAGCTCAACTACAACAAACCCTAGGAACAGCACTAGCAAGTTTGCCGCAGGTTAGAGGCGTGAATAATCACATGGGCTCGGCATTAACTCAGCAAAGCCAAGCCATGAAATGGACAATGGAAGTACTTAAAAAGCGTCAGTTATACTTTTTAGATAGCCGGACAACAGGCCTAAGCCAAGCACAAAATGCCGCCAATTTTTTTGGGGTCGAAAATGTTAGTCGTCATGTTTTTTTAGACAACATAACAACAGCAGATCAGCTTCAGTTTAGGCTCGATGAACTAAAACAAAAAGCAACTAAACACAACTTTGCTATTGCCATTGCCCACCCCTACCCAGAGACGATAGATTTTTTGCGTAAAGCACTGCCAGAGCTGAGCCAACAAGGCTATGAATTAGTGCCAGTTTCTCAGTTAGTACAACGCAAATACATTCAGTTAGCGCAGGCTCAAGGGAAAACAATTAGCGCGCGATAATTAAATAGGGTACTTATTCTTTCTTGCTTGTGCCTGATAGTATTTCAAAATACTCTTTTGGCCATCTTCACTAATTGGTTTCAGTGTTATTTTTCGTGTTATTAGCTTTTCATCTTCCATCAATGTAAGAACTATGTGTTCATCTAACTTTTTTGCACTTACAACCGCGCTATTAGCTATTAACCAACGAGAACGAATTAAACCTTGTTTAACCTCTGAATATTTAGAATAAAACCTAATCACTTCAATATTGCTATTAACAAAATACATAGTAATGAGTAGTACACCATAAAATGCAGCCATTGGTGTAAAGAAGGCTACAGGTAAAATTAATATGCCTACATATAATTGTATTTGTAGTTTACCTTTATCAACTTTAATAATACCTGTAGGTTCATCTATGGTTTCTGTTGTCATTTTTCAGTGTCCTTTTGAATAGTAATTTAGCATGATCATCCATCATGTTTCTGATTGCGTAGATACCTATCAGGCCAATAGGCACAAAAAAAATAAAGCCAAGCATTGCTACAAAGCCAAATATCTTCTTACTAGTTAATCTATAAATAAAACCAAATATAGTGAGCAAAAAAGCGGGGATTAAGATGTAGTTTACTTCGTAATAGTGTGGGTCAAGCCCAATACTAATAATCACTCCTAGGGCTATAATTAACGACATTAAGTAGTAATTCAAAGCTAAATATCCTTTTAAAGCTTTTTTATAATCACTAGAAATTACATGAACCCGCATAAATTTTCAACAAAAAAGCCCTGCATTTTCATGCAGGGCTTTTAAAATGTTACGCTTTTAGAACGTATCAACTCATAGCGCTTTGAAGCTTTTTCATTGCTGTTTTTTCAAGCTGACGAACACGCTCAGCTGATACGCTGTATTTCTCAGCAAGCTCTTGCAGTGTTGCTTTATCGTCTGACAACCAACGAGCACTAACTATATCTTGTGAACGCTCATCAAGTGTTTTAAGTGCGCTGAACAAACGAGTATGTGATTGTTCTTGCCATTGCTGTTGTTCAATGTCATCTGCTAAATCAGCAGAACCATCTGTTAAATATTGTACCGGTGAATAAGTGCTTGTTGGCGCGTCGTCATTATCGTCACCCGTTAAATCAAACCCCATATCTTGACCGCTCATGCGAGATTCCATTTCACGCACTTCTTTTTCACTTACACCCAGCTCACTAGCAACCGTGCTAACCTCTGCTTGGTTAAACCAGCCTAGACGCTTTTTATTTTTACGAAGATTAAAAAATAATTTACGCTGTGCTTTAGTTGTAGCTACTTTAACAATACGCCAATTCTTCAGAACAAATTCGTGTATTTCGGCTTTAATCCAGTGCACTGCAAATGAGACTAAACGAACACCCACGCTTGGGTCGAAACGTTTGACCGCTTTCATCAGGCCTATATTACCTTCTTGAATAAGGTCAGCTTGTGGTAAACCGTATCCCGAGTAGCTTTTAGCTATATGCGCTACAAAGCGCAAATGCGACATAATGAGTTGCTTTGCAGCACTAAGATCGCCTTCTTCCTGAAGCTTTTTAGCAAGTTCTTGCTCTTCTTCAACTTTAAGCATAGGGATAGTGCTCACCGCTTGAAGGTAGCCATCCATGCTTGCGCTTTGTTGTCCAACTGTAAGTGCCATTGCGTATAAATCTTTACTCATTTTTCACCTCGGTGATAAACATTTGAAACCATCTTAGCACTCTTTCTCTAAGAGTGCTAACCCCAATTTAAAACTTTTTTAAAGCATAAATCAAGCGGTTTTTTAGCGTTATTCAAGTCTACTATAAGCGACTGAATAAGCGATGAATTAAGGGATTGCAGGTGATTAACGTGAGTTTTTCACCTTATTTACAATTCATGCCAAATATGGAGGGTAGTAGATAAATGTGACAGTTTATATAGAGGCTGTACAACCCAACTAGTTAGCATACGCGCTAAGCGCTGAGTTAGTTCACTTATAAAAGTTTGTGTAGATGAGGAAGAGAGCAGCACACTCATAAAGTTAAATGTCTATTCAAAAAAGTTTCACTTCAAAGTGAATAAAACATCAATAGCATAACCTATATAGCTCGCTTAATTAGCAACGAGCTATGCAGGTGCCTATTACACTTTGTCTGGCTCTATCTCTTTAATGTATCTATTTACAGATAAGTAAGAGCCAACAAAACCCAAGCTTGTAGCAAGTAAAACCAAAAAGCCAAATTCGCTAAGCGTTAAACCAATGAGTAAAAAGTTAGTTTGATACACACCAGCCACGCTATTTACGGCTGAAGAAAGCCACCACATCATTAGCGCAACGGATATAAAAGCAAACAATCCACCAATAACGCCATACCAAATACCGGTCCATAAAAATGGCGCGTGGATAAACGTATTTGTAGCACCTACAAGCTTCATTACTTGAATTTCTTCTTTTTTGTCCATGATAGATAAGCGAATAGTGTTACCTATTATGAGCGTTACAGACGTTAATAATAACAAGGTAATGGTTATAACACTTTCTTTTAGCAAGCCAAGTAGTGCATTTAAGCGCTCTAACCAGGCTATATCAAGCTTGCCAAAATCAACCTCACGCTCCGCTTCTAACTTAGTTAAAAGCACCTTTGCAGCATTAGGCTGGCGGTGCCGCTTAGTGGGTGTAACTAGCACAACATCGGGTAATGGATTGCTATCTAGATATTCTAGCGCTTGCCCAAAACCTGACGCTTCCTGAAATTCTTTTAATGCTTGCTGCTTAGAAATAAACGTTACGCTCTCTACTTCAGGGTATAAGGCTAAGCGCTTAACTAACGTTGTTGTTTCTTGTTCCGTCATTGTTTGTTTTACAAATAATGATATTTCACTGGCCTCTTCAAAGCCACTGCTTACTTGCTGCACGTTTTTAACCACTAAGTAAAGTGTAGCAGGAAGCGTTAAGCTTAATCCAAGTACCGCAATTGTCATCATAGATGCCAGTGGTGTGCGCCACATTTCACCCAGACTATGAATCCCTTGACGGAAAATATTAACGATAAAAAAATAGCCATTTGAAATGAATGATTTTTTTTGTTTTTCGTTTTTGTTTTGGCGGCTTTTAAACAATAAACTCATAATGCCCCCTGCGCTAATGGATCTTCAAGCATTCTGCCATCCTTTAACGTTAAGCTCCTATACTTCATGCGCGCAACAAGCCCTAAGTCATGGGTAGCAATAAGTACGGTTGTGCCGTGTTTATTAAAGTCTTCAAATAATTTAAGTATTTCCATAGACAGTTCAGGATCTAGGTTACCCGTTGGCTCATCGGCAAGTAAAATTGGCGGAGAATTTACAATAGCACGTGCAATACCAACTCGCTGTTGCTCACCACCTGACAACATAGATGGGTGACATTTAACCTTATCGATTAAACCCACTTTATCGAGCGCACCATGAACACGCTTTGCAATTTGATTACGGTGAGTACCTTCAATGATCAACGGTAACGCAACATTATCAAATACAGTGTATCGCTCTAGTAATCGATGATTTTGAAAAATAATACCAATATCTCGTCGTGCATAAGGAATTTGACGCGAATTAACTTTATTCAAATCAATACCATTAATAAACACATTACCGGCAGAAGGGCGTTCCATTAAACTAATTAATTTTAAAAGCGTACTTTTACCTGCGCCACTGTGACCTGTTAAAAAGGCAAGTTCGCCGGGTTTGATATGAAAATTAACTTTTTCGAGGGCTCGATGCCCACCTGGATAGGTTTTACTTACTTGCTGAAAGTTTATCATTTTTTATTATGCCAACCTCATTAAAGTGTTAATGCAATTGGTATTCCTTGCAATTAAAAAGGGAGCAAGCTCCCTTCTTGGTAAATTAAACGTCGTCCTCATCTTGGCTAAATAATGCATCAATAAAATCATCGCTCTTGAAAGAACGTAAATCATCAATACCTTCACCAACACCAATATAACGAATTGGAATGTTAAACTTATCCGCTACTGCAAAAATAACCCCACCTTTTGCTGTACCATCAAGTTTTGACAAAGTAATACCCGTTAAACCTACACATTGGTTAAACAAGTTTACTTGGCTAATCGCATTTTGCCCTGTGCCAGCATCTATTGTTAGCATAACTTCATGCGGTGCATCAGGATCTATTTTTTTCATTACGCGAGCTATTTTTTCAAGCTCTTGCATTAAATTATCTTTATTTTGCAGGCGGCCAGCTGTATCAGCAATTAACACATCAACATTACGCGCCTTTGCAGCCTGAAAAGCATCAAATACCACCGACGCACTATCGGCTCCGGTGTGCTGCGCTATAACCGGGATGCTGTTACGCTCACCCCATACTTGAAGTTGCTCAACCGCAGCGGCTCTAAAAGTGTCGCCCGCAGCAAGCATGACCGACTTACCTTCATTTTGAAACTGTTTTGCCAGCTTACCAATGGTCGTTGTTTTACCAACACCATTTACACCTACCATTAAAATCACAAACGGTTTTTTTTCTGCGGGTATTATTAATGGCTGCTCAGCAGTCTTGAGCATGCTGGCCATCTCTTGCTTCATTAATTCATACAGTGCATCGCCGTCTTTCAGCTGCTTTCTATTTGCACCATCCGTTAATCTATCGATTAACTTCATGGTCGTATCAACACCTAAATCAGCCGTTAATAATTGAGTTTCCAGCTCTTCAAAAAGATCATCGTCTATTTTTTTACCGCTAAAAATAGATGAAAAGCCAGCGCCTATATTAACGCGAGTTTTTAGTAACCCTTTTTTAAGACGAGAGAAAAACCCTTCTTTTTTAGGTTTTTCTTCTCGCTTGCCCTTTTCTGCTTGCTTAGCTTTTTCTGAAGCAAGGCGCTCTTGCTCTAAACGCTGCGCCTCGGCTTGCGCTTCTGCTTGTTCAGCTGCTATACGTTCCTGCTCTAAACGCTGGGCTTCTGCTTGCTCTGCTGCAATGCGTTCTTGTTCTAAACGCTGCGCTTCTGCTTGCTCTGCAGTAATTCGCTCTTGTTCTAAACGCTGCGCCTCAGCTTGCTCTGCTGCAATACGTTCTTGCTCTATGCGCTGCGCTTCTGCTTGCTCAGCTGCTATACGCTTTTGCTCTATGCGCTGGGCTTTTGCTTGCTCTGCCGCAACACGCTCTTGTTCTAATCGCTGCGTTTCTGCTTGTTCAGCTGCTATACGCTCTTGCTCTAAACGCTGGGCTTCTGCTTGTTCAGCTGCTATACGCTCTTGCTCTAAACGTTGCGCCTCAGCTTGCTCAGCAGCGCGTTCCTGCTCTAAACGCTGGGCCTCTGCTTGCTCTGCTGCAGCACGTTCTTGTTCTAAACGCTGCGCTTCTGCTTGCTCTGCAAGGCGATTTTGCAGCTCCACTCTCTGCTGCTCGGCTTCCGCCTGTTCTTTTGCTAGCAGTTCAGCATTTGCTTGTTCTATTGCTAATTTTTCAGCTTGCTCTACAGCAACACGCTCTTGTTCGGCTTTTTCAGCGACAACGCGTTCTTCTTCTAAGCGTTTAGCTTCCTGCTCTGCTAAAGCTTGTTGTTTATCAGCCTCTGCTTTTTGTTCGGCTTGTTTCTTATCTGACTTACCAAAGCCGAGCCAAGACATTAATTTACTTTTTTTTGCCATACTTGCTAATAACCACTTATAAAAATCTGATAAACTAAAATTTGAAAATAGCTTGGAAGAGCCAACATACTTTGCCAGCCAAACAACCATTCAAAACATAAGTGTTCAATAGTAACACTTTTAATGCGGTTGAAAAATGAAGCTATACGTAATCTACTACAATATTATCTGAGCTAGATCCCAGATACCATTTTTTAGTGAGCTAAATGAGAAATAAAACAACTAAAAATAAAGCAATTAGCAAATCTACTGATGGCTTTATTAGAGTGATAAGTGGGCAATTTCGGGGCCGTAAGCTTCCAGTAAAAGACGTACAAGGCTTACGCCCCACAACCGACAGAATCAAAGAAACGGTATTTAACTGGTTGATGCAAGACACGCGCGACGCAAATGTTCTCGATTGTTTTGCAGGATCAGGGGGATTAGGATTTGAAGCACTTTCACGGTTTGCAAGCAACGCTACATTTTTAGAACTTGACCCAAGTGCAGCAAAGCAACTAGGGCAGAATATCTCAACGCTAAAACTGATCAATGCGCAGGTAAAACATACAAACTCACTTTCATTTTTAGAACAAAAAAATATTAACACGCCATTTGATTTGGTTTTTGTTGACCCGCCTTTTCGCAAAAATTTAGCCCAAACTAGCTGTAACTTATTAGAAATAAATAACTGGCTTAACGAAGATGCGCTTATTTATGTTGAAGTTGAGAGCGATCTAAATACATTCAACACCCCAACTAACTGGCTGTTAATTAAAGAAAAAAAATCTGGACAAGTGTTTAGCAGGCTCTACCGTCGCCAAACAAATTAAGACTGTTTAACGCTATGGGTTTCTGTTAATATTATCCTTTACATGTGGTGTTGCTTCGGATTACAATACCGCACCATTTTTGAACCACTTGATCAATGTTTGATCAACTTGAGCAACGCTCATAATTTAGGTAGGTGAATTTTTAATGCCAGTAATTAAAGTAAGAGAGAACGAACCGTTTGACGTAGCACTTCGTCGCTTCAAGCGTTCATGTGAAAAAGCAGGTATCCTTTCAGAAGTTCGTCGTCGCGAGCACTATGAAAAGCCAACAGCTGAGCGTAAGCGTAAAAAAGCTGCAGCAGTTAAGCGTCACATGAAAAAACTTTCTCGTGATAACGCTCGTCGCGTTAAATTATACTAATACATTTGGTCTTGTATAAATGAGCCTTTTAATAACGCTAAAAGATGCGCAAAAAGATGCGATGAGAGCTAAAGACAAACAACGTCTTAACCCTATTCGCATGGTACTTGCTGCAATCAAGCAACGTGAGATTGACGAGCAGATAACACTAGACGACGCAGGTATTACCTCCGTTATAGTAAAGCTTGTTAAACAGCGTCGCGACTCTTACACTCAGTATAAAGATGCTGGGCGTGATGATTTAGCTGAAATTGAAGCCAATGAAATAACAGCACTTGAAGCCTTCTTACCTCAACAATTGAGCGAAGAAGAAATCATAGCTCTCATTGACGCGGCTATTGCTGATACTAACGCAGCAGGTATGCAAGACATGGGTAAAGTAATGGGTATAATCAAAAGCAAAGCTGAAGGTCGCGCCGATATGGGTAAGATCTCTGGTTTAATTAAGCAAAGATTAACTGCCTAACACTCCCTATACGTAAAGTATAATTGAAGTAAACCGAGCCTTGTGCTCGGTTTCTTTGTTTTTACGTCACTAAAAAGTAAACTTTAGGCCTATATTCAAAAAATGAAATTATTCATACTGACTCTATTTATTTGGCCGTCATTTTGGTAAGTTAAGGTCCAATTGTTTATACCTCACTGGTATAAACTGTGAGTTTCACTTTCGTTATTCTTCTTAATATTTCAGGACTGTATTTTACTAATGGCTGGAAAGATCCCACGAAGTTTTATAGATGATTTACTTGCCAGAACCGATATTGTCGATCTGATAGACTCCAAAGTTGGCCTAAAAAAAGCCGGCAAGGACTATCAGGCATGTTGCCCTTTTCATAACGAAAAATCACCTTCATTTACTGTATCACAAGATAAACAGTTTTATCATTGCTTTGGCTGTGGCGCTAACGGGAATGCTATTTCGTTTGTTATGGAATACGAAAAGCTTGAGTTTGTTGATGCTATTGAAGAAATAGCCAGTATGCTTAACTTAGACGTGCCTCGCGAACAAGGAGGTAGTTCGGCGCCAGAGCGCACTGCAGCGCAAAAACGCTCAGATTACGATTTGATGCTTCATACAGCTCGCTTTTATCAGCACCAACTTAAGCACCACGCTAACTCGGCCGCAGTCATTGACTATGTTAAAGGTAGAGGACTGAGTGGCGAAACCGTTAAAAAGTTTATGGTTGGCTACGCCCCTAGTGAATGGGATGGTTTATGTTTGCAACTTGGTCGTAATAAAGAACAAAAAGAGCAACTCGTAGAATTAAAGCTCGCCTCAGAAAAAACACCCGGCAGGCAGTTCGACTTTTTCCGCGACCGCTTAATGTTTCCTATTCGTGATAAACGCGGCAGAGTAGTCGCTTTTGGCGGACGCGTTATGCAAGCTGATCAAGGCCCTAAATATTTAAACTCTCCAGAAACCCGAATTTTTCATAAAGGGTTTGAACTTTACGGTCTTTATGAAGCAAAACAAGCGCACAAAAAATTAGAGCACATTCTTATTGTAGAAGGCTACATGGATGTTGTTGCACTTGCAGAAAAAGAGATTGAATACGCCGTTGCAGCACTGGGAACAGCCACAACAAGCGAGCACATGCATACCTTATTCAGAACAACCGATAAGGTCATTTGTTGTTATGATGGCGACCGAGCTGGACGCGACGCAGCTTGGCGAGCACTTGAAAATGCACTCCCCTATTTAAATGACGGTAAAGCATTAAATTTTGTATTTTTACCTGACGGAGAAGACCCCGATTCATTAGTGCAAAAAGAAGGTAAAGATGCATTCGAACAGCGTCTAAGTGAGGCCGATGACTTTACTAAAGTTATGTTTAATAAATTAAGCCAAGAAATTGACTTAACATTAGATTCAGGTAAAGCAAAATTACTTAGTGCAGCGTTGCCACTCATTGAAAAAATTCCGAGTGAATTTTATCAAGAAAACATTTTAGAGCAATTAGGCCGATTAATTGGGCGCACGCGTGAACAACTTAATAACCGCTTAAAAACACCAAAACAACAGCACGCTATTGAGCGAAAATTTAAAATAACCCCGATGCGACAGGCTATCGGTATTTTAGTTCAGCATCCCAATTTAGCTAAAAGCGTTCCTTTTTTACCAGAACTTGCACAAATGAACATTGCAGGTATTGGTTTATTGCTTCGCTTGCAGCAACAAGCACTTGAAAAAGAGAATATCACTACGGCTCAGCTACTCGAATTTTTTAGAGATACTGACGATTATGAGCCTCTTATTAAGCTCGCTACTTGGCAACATGAAATAAATGAAGAGCGTTTAGAGACTGTTTTTAAAAATACTTTTAAATTTATTGAAGATCAGTGTTTAAATTATCGACTAGAGACCCTATTAATAAAGGACAAGACACAAGGTCTAAATAGCGACGAAAGGCTTGAATGTCATTTACTAATGACAGCGTTAAAAGCGACTAACAGCTAGTCAGATCTAGTTTTGGATGTTATACTGTGCTATTCACTGCGTCACATTGTTCTGGTTGGCATTAATGTAAACCAAGTGATGGCGCCTGTTGTATCAACTTATCAGAGTGGAAGAAACAATCTCTATGGATCCAACTCCTCAGTCACAATTAAAACTTCTGATTCAAAAAGGTAAAGAGCAAGGCTACTTAACTTTTGCAGAAGTAAATGATCACCTTCCACAAGACATAATTGACTCAGATCAAGTAGAAGATATCATAAGCATGATTAATGACATGGGTATTAAGGTTAGCGAAAATGCGCCTGATGCCGATGAATTAATGATGCAAGAAACAACGACAGACGAAGACGCAGCTGAAGCTGCCGCTGCTGCACTTGCTACGGTAGAAAAAGAAATTGGCCGCACTACCGATCCCGTTCGCATGTACATGCGCGAAATGGGCACCGTTGAACTTCTTACACGCGAAGGCGAAATTGTAATCGCTAAGCGTATTGAAGAAGGGATCAACCAAGTACAAATTTCGGTTGCTGAATACCCTGAAGCAATCACTTACCTACTAGAGCAGTGGGATAAGTTTGAAGCAGAAGAAATGCGTTTAAGCGATATCATCGTAGGATTCATTGATCCAAACGAAGACGAAGCGCCAATTTCAGCAACTAACATTGGTTCAGAATTAAGTGAAAAACAACTTGATGACGACGATGACGATGAAGATAAAAGCGACGACGATGAAGATGAAGAAGAAGTAGACACAGGCCCAGATCCTGAAGAAGCTCGAATTCATTTTGAAAACTTACGTGATTTATACAATAAAGCACGTGATACGTTTGAGGCTAAAGGTCGTTCACATCCTGATTCACAAGATGCTATTTTTGAAATTGGCGAGCTTTTCAGAACCTTTAAACTAATTCCTAAACAGTTTGATCGCATGGTAAATAACATGCGCGAAATGATGGATCGTGTTCGTGTTCAAGAGCGCCTAATCATGAAACAAGCTGTACAAATTGCTAAGCTACCTAAAAAAGCATTCGTTAAGCATTTTGCTAATAACGAAACTGACGCTTCGTGGGTTGATTTAGAAATTTCAAATAATGAAAAGTACTCAGCTAAACTAGAAGAAGTTAAACCTGAAATAATTCGCTGTATTAATAAGCTATCTATTATTGAGCAAACAACAGGTTTAAGCATTGAGCGCATTAAAGACATTAACCGTCGAATGAGCATTGGTGAAGCAAAGGCCCGCCGTGCGAAAAAAGAAATGGTTGAAGCAAACTTACGTCTTGTAATTTCAATTGCTAAAAAATACACAAACCGTGGCTTACAATTCTTAGATTTAATCCAAGAAGGTAACATTGGCTTGATGAAAGCAGTAGATAAGTTTGAATACCGCCGTGGTTATAAGTTCTCTACTTATGCTACGTGGTGGATACGCCAGGCTATTACTCGCTCTATTGCTGACCAAGCAAGAACTATCCGTATCCCGGTACATATGATCGAAACGATTAATAAACTTAATCGCATCTCTCGTCAAATGTTACAAGAAATGGGTCGTGAGCCAAATCCAGAAGAATTAGCAGAACGCATGATGATGCCTGAGGATAAAATCCGTAAGGTACTTAAAATTGCTAAAGAGCCAATTTCGATGGAAACACCCATTGGTGATGATGAAGATTCGCACTTAGGTGACTTTATTGAAGATACCACCATTGATTCGCCAATCGATTCGGCAACAATGGAGTCGCTTCGTGGCGCAACTAACGATGTACTAGCTGGACTTACAGCGCGTGAAGCAAAAGTACTTCGTATGCGTTTTGGTATTGATATGAATACCGACCACACTTTAGAAGAAGTAGGTAAGCAATTTGACGTAACACGTGAGCGTATTCGTCAAATAGAAGCGAAAGCGCTGCGTAAATTACGCCACCCTTCTCGCTCAGATTTACTGAAAAGCTTTTTAGACGCTAAATAATTTAGCGCTATGTAAAAACTAAAAAGGCCGCTGTAGCGGCCTTTTTTCTATTTAAAGGAAAAAATCATGGCTTGGATCCAAATCCGTATCAATGCCAATGCTGCAACGGCAGATGCAGTAAGCGACCTATTAATGGAATCAGGCAGTGCGTCTGTTACTTTTATAGATGCTAAAGACACCCCTATTTACGAGCCTAAAATTGGCACTGTAGAGTTTTGGGCAGACACCACCGTAATTGGTCTATTCGAAGCTAATCACGATTTGAACGAAGTGATTGCATTATTAAAGCGCCATGATGAAATAAACGAATCACTCATATACAAAATTGAGCAGCTCGAAGATAAAGATTGGGAACGTGAGTGGATGGATAACTTCCACCCTATTCAATTTGGCGAGAAGCTATGGATTTGTCCTAGCTGGCGCGATATTCCAGACCCAGAAGCTGTTAACGTATTGCTTGATCCAGGCCTTGCATTTGGCACAGGCACGCACGCAACAACTGCTTTGTGTCTAAAATGGCTAGAAAGCCAAGACCTAACCGGTAAAACCGTAGTCGATTTTGGATGTGGCTCAGGCATTCTAGGTATTGCTGCTATTAAACTTGGTGCTGAGCGCATGATTGGGATTGATATTGATCCACAAGCACTCGAAGCAAGCCTTGATAACGCAAATAGAAATGGCGTTGCAGACAAGTTAGAAGTATACCTTCCGGAAAATCAACCTGAGTTTACTGCCGATATTGTTGTTGCCAATATTTTAGCTCAACCGCTACGCGAACTGCACAAGGTAATTTTAGGGTTGTTAAAACCCGGTGGTAAAATTGCCATGTCGGGTATATTAGAAGAGCAAGCCCAGTCAGTAGCTGATATCTATGCCCCCTTTATTGAGCTAGATGATATTGCCGTTGAAGGTGATTGGACCCGTGTTAGCGGTACAAAAAATAGCTAATCACGTACATTAACAATTTTAGAGTATTAACTCAAAAGTCGTATGTAAAGCCTGTATTTAACAGGCTTTACTATTTTTTTACAAAATAAAAAATAAACATTATTTATTATAAAAACATCATTCGTTCAAATTTCATCCAAATAAACCCTTTCGTCATACGGTTATCAAATGTCAATACGAAAAGAGCAAAAAAAAGTCACTTTTGTTCAATTTATAGCCTTTGATTTTTGTCAAAAAAGCCGTAAACTTAGCGCCCCTTGAAAAGAGGCCTATTGAATACAGTGCGTATCGGTAAATACCAACTTGAGAATAATGTAATTGTTGCGCCTATGGCCGGCATTACAGACAGACCATTTAGACAACTCTGCCGTCGTTTAGGCGCCGGGCTTGCTGTGTCTGAAATGTTATCGTCAAACCCAAAGGTTTGGAAAACTGAAAAGTCGATGAACCGTATGGATCACAGCGGTGAGTCGGGTATACGCGCGGTGCAAATTGCAGGAGCTGATCCTGAGCTTATGGCGCAGGCCGCACAATTCAATGTTGCTAACGGTGCACAAATCATAGATATAAATATGGGGTGCCCAGCAAAAAAAGTGAACAAGAAACTCGCAGGCTCTGCCTTATTACAGTTTCCTGAACTCGTGGAAGAGATTATTGATGCAGTCGTTAATGCTGTTGATATACCTGTGACACTTAAAATCCGTACTGGATGGGATCCGGATAACCGTAATGGTGTAGAGATTGCGAGAATAGCTGAACGTTATGGCATTGCATCACTGGCTGTACATGGGCGAACACGCGCATGTATGTATAAAGGTGAAGCAGAGTACGCCACGATTAGGGATATAAAGCGTTCAGTGTCGATTCCTGTTGTTGCAAATGGTGATATAACTTCACCAGAAAAAGCAAGACAGGTTTTAGACTATACGGGTGCAGATGCCATTATGATTGGCCGAGCCGCCCAAGGTCGCCCTTGGATATTTAGGGAGATAGACCACTATTTGCGAACTGGTGAACACATGCAGCCACCTGCTATTGAAGAGGTGCGCAGTATTTTAATGGAGCATTTAACAAACCTCCATGCGTTTTACGGTGAACCAATGGGCGCGAGAATTGCTCGCAAACATGTATCTTGGTATTTGCAAACCCATGACAGTGATGGTCAGTTTAGGCGAGTATTTAATGCGCTCGACAACCCACAAGCACAGGTCGTCGCATTAGAGCAATACTTTAAAACACTAGCAGCTAACTAAGAAAGAAAGAGACTTTATAATGTTCGAACAAAACGTGACTTCTCCATTTATCACAAACCCTCATGTTCAGTCACACGAGAAACCGCAGCCATTGCGTGATGCAGTAAAAAAAGCTGTTCACCACTACTTAAAACAGCTTAACGGTCAAGATGTGCAAGACGTATACGACCTTGTTCTTTCAGAGCTAGAAGCGCCATTACTTGAAGAAGTAATGACATACACACGTGGTAACCAAACTCGTGCAGCTATTTTACTAGGTATCAACCGTGGTACTTTACGTAAAAAGCTTAAAAAATACGGCATGAACTAATATGCTGGCTGTGATAAATCACAGCTGATTATTAAAAAAGCACCTTAGGGTGCTTTTTTTATGCGTACAATTTAGTAGAGATGTTGCAAAATGCTCACGCTTATTGGCGCTTTATAAGTCGTTTTTTGAGTCGTAATCAGTTAAAATGCCCGCTTCTAAGCTAGCTCATTAACTGAGGAAATCAAACTACAATGGATACTCATCGTCCCATTCGTCGCGCACTATTAAGTGTGTCTGATAAAACCGGTATTGTTGAATTTGCACGCGCACTAGAAGCGCAAGGCGTTGATATATTATCAACTGGCGGTACGTGTAAACTCCTTGCTGATAACGGCATAAAAGTGACTGAAGTTTCAGATCACACCGGTCACCCTGAAATCATGGATGGCCGCGTAAAAACCCTTCACCCTAAAATTCACGGCGGCATTTTAGCCCGTCGCGGACAAGATGAAGATGTAATGGCAGATAACAACATTTCTGCAATCGACATAGTTGTAGTTAACTTATACCCCTTTGCGAATACCGTCGCTCAAGAAAACTGCAGCCTTGAAGATGCCATTGAAAATATTGATATTGGCGGTCCTACAATGGTTCGCGCAGCAGCTAAAAACCATAAAGACGTAACAATTGTGGTAAACGCGAGCGACTACGACCGTGTTATTAGTGAAATGCAAAACAACAGTGGCTCAACAACGTATAAAACACGTTTCGATTTAGCTATTGCCGCTTATGAGCATACAGCACAGTACGATGGCATGATTGCCAACTACTTTGGTAAAATGGTGCCTGATTACACCGAAGAAGCTGCTGAAGATACTAAATTCCCTCGCACTATTAATATGCAGTTTACTAAAAAGCAAGACATGCGATACGGTGAGAACTCACATCAAGACGCTGCTTTTTACGTTGAAAACGATGTAAGTGAAGCGTCAGTGGCAACAGCAACTCAGCTACAAGGTAAAGCGCTTTCGTTTAATAACATTGCAGACACCGATGCAGCGCTTGAGTGTGTTAAAGAATTTGATGTACCAGCGTGTGTCATTGTAAAACATGCAAACCCGTGTGGCGTATCGATTGGTGAAAACATTCTTGCAGCTTACGAGCGTGCATTTAAAACAGACCCAACATCAGCGTTTGGCGGAATTATTGCCTTTAACCGTGAGCTTGATGCGCAAACAGCACAAGCTATTGTTGACCGCCAATTTGTTGAAGTAATTATTGCACCAAGCGTTTCGAGCGAAGCGGCAAAAATTGTTGAAGCGAAAAAGAATGTGCGTTTATTAGAGTGCGGGCAGTGGAGTGGTAAAGCAACCGGTCACGACATTAAACGTGTAAATGGCGGTGTACTAGTTCAGGACCGTGATTTAGGTATGGTTACCCAAAGCGACTTAAAAGTCGTCTCTAAGCGTCAACCTTCTGAGCAAGAACTTAAAGATTTACTATTTTGTTGGAAAGTCGCTAAATTTGTTAAATCAAACGCGATTGTTTATGCCCGTGACGGTATGACCATTGGCGTAGGCGCAGGTCAAATGAGCCGTGTTTACTCTGCAAAAATTGCAGGTATCAAAGCTGCTGATGAAAACCTAGAAGTCCCAGGCTCTGTTATGGCGTCGGATGCGTTTTTCCCATTCCGCGATGGCATAGACGCTGCTGCAGAAGCAGGGATTACTGCCGTAATTCAACCAGGTGGCTCAATGCGCGATGAAGAAGTTATTGCCGCAGC
Organism: Pseudoalteromonas sp. 10-33; assembly: GCF_001469195.1. NCBI lineage: Bacteria > Pseudomonadati > Pseudomonadota > Gammaproteobacteria > Alteromonadales > Pseudoalteromonadaceae > Pseudoalteromonas > Pseudoalteromonas sp. 10-33. The sequence continues at coordinate 235,684 of NZ_LOFI01000024.1, forward strand.
TGACGAAGCAGGCATGGCCATGGTCTTCACTGGCATGCGTCACTTTCGCCACTAATCACAAAAAGGGTTAAGCTCAACGTTTAACCCTTTTTGTTTGCAAGCAATTCACGTATTCTGATTATTCTAACTCCTAATTTTAATGTGAAGGAACAAACGATGAAATTTGCACTAAAGTCTCTACTTGTTGCTAGCCTAGCACTTACTTCAACAATGGCATTAAGCCATAACCATGAATCAAGCCTAAGCCACGCAATAAAAGCAAGCGAGCGAAGCGCTAAAAATAGTGCTCGTGATGAATATCGCCACCCTGAGCAAACATTGGCATTTTTTGGCTTTAAACCGTCAATGACCGTTGTTGAAATTGCGCCAGGCGGTGGTTGGTACAGTGAAATTTTAGCGCCAGCATTGAAAGAGCAAGGCTTATACTACGCTGCTCATTTCCCTAGCGACTCATCGGTTGGTTACTATCAACGTTCATTAGCGGCGTTTAAACAAAAAGTAGCTGAAGACGAACGCTTTAGTAATGTTAAAATTACAGAGTTTGCCCCTTTAACCCACCTAGATATTGCACCTGCAGAATCTGCCGATATGGTACTTACCTTCCGCAATGTGCATAACTGGTACATGGGTAAAGATACAGACGGTGCATTAAGCGCATTTAAAGCGTTTTATAAAGCACTAAAACCAGGTGGTACATTGGGTGTAGTTGAGCATCGTTTAGCTGAAAACCGTGCTGACGACGATCAGAAAACATCAGGTTATATGAAACAGAGCTACGTGGTTGACCTTGCAAAGCAAGCAGGATTTGAGCTAGCAGCAACTAGTGAAATTAATGCTAATCCAAAAGATACAGCCGATCATCCTAAAGGGGTGTGGACGCTACCACCTAGCTTAAGACTTGGCGAACAAGACGCTGAAAAATATAAAGCTATTGGTGAAAGCGACCGTATGACGCTTAAATTTAAAAAACCGCTTTAAATAGGAATAGTACGCCATGAATGTATTAGTCATTGGCAGCGGCGGCCGCGAACACGCACTTGCGTTCAAAGCCGCTCAAAACACAAAAGTAAACACGGTATTTGTAGCTCCAGGTAATGCGGGTACAGCCCTTGAACCTAAACTCGAAAATGTTGCAATTAACGTTGAAGATTTAGATGGGTTATTAAACTTTGCTCAGCAAAATAATGTAGAACTTACCATTGTAGGGCCTGAAGTACCGTTAGTATTGGGTGTTGTGGATAAATTTCGTGAACATAATATGGCTATATTTGGTCCAACAGCGGGTGCTGCCCAGCTTGAAGGTTCGAAGTCATTCACGAAAGATTTTTTAGCACGCCACAATATTCCTACTGGCGACTACCAAACATTTGAACAAATAGACCCTGCCCTTGCGTATTTAAAAGAAAAAGGCGCGCCAATTGTAATTAAAGCCGATGGCTTAGCTGCAGGCAAAGGGGTTATTGTTGCAATGGACGAACGCGAAGCAGAAGACGCTATTCGCGATATGCTAGCGGGCAATGCTTTTGGTGATGCGGGAAGTCGCGTAGTAATTGAAGAGTTTTTGGATGGCGAAGAGGCGTCTTTCATTGTGATGGTAGATGGTAAAAACGTCCTTCCGTTTGCAACAAGCCAAGATCATAAGCGTGCTTATAATGGCGATGCCGGTCCAAATACTGGCGGCATGGGTGCCTACTCTCCTGCGCCAGTGGTGACAAACGAAATCCACCAACGCATAATGGATGAAGTAATCACCCCTACAGTAGAAGGCATGGCAAGCGAAGGCCACCCGTACACAGGTTTTTTATACGCGGGTTTAATGATAGATAGCTCAGGAACACCTAAAGTCATTGAGTACAACTGTCGTTTTGGCGACCCTGAAACACAACCTATGATGCTACGTTTACAATCAGATTTAGTTGAGCTGATCGAAGCGGCTAATCGTGAAGAGCTTGATAAAACCACCATTGAGTTTGACCCACGCGCAGCAGTAGGCGTTGTACTTGCATCTAAAGGCTATCCGGGTGACTACCCTAAAGGTGATGCTATTTCGGGCCTTAAAGTTAACTACCCTGCTGATGAAAAAGTATTTCATGCTGGCACTAAGCAAGATGGCGAAAATGTTGTTACCGCAGGCGGACGCGTTTTATGTGCAACTGCGCTAGGTAATACCGTAACTGAGGCACAAGCACGTGCTTATGAGCTTATTAAAGGAATTAGCTGGGACGGCATGGAATACCGTACTGATATTGCTTATCGTGCTATTGCCCGTGAGCAGTAAGTTAGTAATAATTGATTGGTATAACCAGTTAATTTAACTAAAAAAGCGCAGTTCGCCTGCGCTTTTTTAGTGCTACACTAAATAAAAGTTTTTAAAAAGTAAGCTTACATTGGAACTTAGAACTTTACGTTATCATTCACTTGCCGTTGCCATTTTGATATTTATATTTTTTATTATCAATACATTGGCTTCAAACCTTGTAGTGCCTACTCGTTACACTATTGATAAAACGTCACCAATGTACCTCGATCATGCTTACTACATCGATAAAACTAAAAACAAAACATTCGATGACATTATCACGCAACCAGATCTACTTACTTACGCTCACTTTTCAGAAATTCCTTGGAGTTTTACCCAGCAAAATTATTGGTTATTTCTTGATTTAGAAAACAAGAGCCAAAAAAATCAAAAGGTAGTTGCTCATTTCGATAACCCAATGGCTGATCACCTCACAATTTATCGCTTAGATGAAAACAACCAGATACTGCAAACTTATAAGTTGGGTGATAGAGAAAAAAAGCTCACTTTGTTTCAATACAGCGTTCCCCATATAAACTTTTTAATGGAGCAAAAATCAACCCAACGGCTCGTTATAAAAATAGACACTGTGGGCATTAGTAAAACACCTATCAATTTATACCGCGATAAAGAATTTTTAGATCTCATGCGTTCTCAAACAGGTATTTGGGGAATATTTGCTGGCGTATTACTCATGGCTGCTCTGTACAACCTAGTACTCTATTTTGGCATAAAAGACCGTGTTTACCTTGTTTATATTGGTTACATAATTAGCGCACTAATACTAATGGGTATTGTGCTTGGGTTTGGTTTTTACCTCTGGCCTTTAGAGTGGCAACTATTTTTTCATCACAAAGTCATTGTGAGTAATTACGCAGTTTCGTTTTTTACTCTCGCCTTTTGTACTATGTTTTTACGCTACCATAAAGATAAGTGCTGGCGATACACAATGAGTAAAGCCTTGCTTTATCTTATGTTTATTTTGGGGGTAGCTAGTTTTTTTATTCCTGAAAACATCGCTGCGCCACTCTTCTTTTGCGTATTAGCGCTATTATATGTTGCATGCTCTATATTAATTTATAAAAAGCTACGTAGTGGTTTTAGATGGGCTAAATTTTACGTTTTTTCGTGGGTGCCACTCATTTTAGGTGCATTAATACAACCACTAGAGCTCACAGGCGTTATTGATTACAGTTTTACCTCTCGCCATGCCTTTTTGGTGGCAATTTTATGTGAAATTGTATTAATGGCTATGGCGCTGGCAGATCGCGTACGCTATCAACGAGAACGTGCTTTATATCATGCTACCCACACTCAGCAAACTAAGTTGCTCAATAGCTCTAAGCTCAAACAAGCATTTATGGCACTGCAAAGCCAAAACCGCTCTACCACTTTGTGCCTAATTAAAATATGTCATTTTAATTCGCTTAATACCATCATTACATCAACCCAAGGTTATACCCTCATAAAGCATATTGCTGAGCGACTAGAAAATGAATTAATGCATGAAAGAGAGTTTGCAAATCTTGAAACCGATTTAAATAACAGTCCTCGTCTTGCTGATTTAAACAGTGGTGTATTTGCTTGTATTTCAACTAAAACTCAAAACTCAGACATACTCAAAACGGTGCTTGCAAAAGTAATTAGTAACCTCCCTAAGCAATATGAAATTAAAGGTTTAAGTCTGCAGCTCAATTACACAATAGGCATTAGTAGTGCAAACCAAAGTAATGATTTTGAATACTGGTTAAAGCGCGGTTATTTAGCTTTAAAAGATGCAAAAGGGCGTGTAGATCGCGTTGCGTCGTCTGCGGTTAATAACAACATAATAATGGATGTTAGTTTGGCAGCTCATTTGCAAAAAGCGATCAAAACAAACCAGCTTGCCCTGTATTACCAGCCACAAATAAATTTAGTCAATAATCAAGTCACAGGAGCTGAAGCACTTCTTCGCTGGCCTGACCCAACCTATAATAATATTTCGATTGAAGAGCTTATAACTTTGGCTGAACATACAGGCATAATTAACGAGCTCACCTTATGGGTTATTGAACAAGCTTGTAAAGATATTGTAGAGCTAATAAACAGCGGCCATAAAGAGCACACAATTAGTGTTAACTTAAGTGCTAAAAACTTAGCCATTAATAACTTAGCTGAAAAAATAGAAAATATATTAATTAAGCATCAGGCTCCCGCTCACTTACTTAAGTTTGAATTAACTGAATCTGCTTTTGTAGAAAGCCAAAACGTGCTTATTAAATTAGTTGATGAATTATCAGCTTTGGGCATAAAAGTTGTACTGGATGACTTTGGTACAGGTTACGCATCACTGAGCTACCTTGTTAATTACCATTTTAGCGAACTAAAAATAGACAAGTCATTCGTTTTTGACTTAGTCAATAATCCAGCTCACCAAGTTATAGTGCAAACATCAATTGATATGGCGCACCAGCTTAATTTATCAATTACTGTAGAAGGTGTTGAAACCCAAGAGATCCACCAGCTATTAAAACAAATGAATGCAGACCGCGCACAAGGCTATTTATACGCTAAAGCATTACCTTATCCTGAGTACATTAACTTCTTAAAAAGCCAATACAGTTTAAAAATGTTAGACTCTTCTTTTTAAACATCTTTAGGGGCTATGTAAAGATGCAAGGCACACTGCGTAAATTAAAATCGAGTTTAACAGAACCCGTTCAATATCATCTTCCTGTTGGTGATGAGCTAGTTGATTTAAATGCCTTTATAGGTAAAGAGCTAACGCTTACTTTTAGCGGCACTATTTTGTGCGCTAACTGCGGTAAAAAAACCAAAAAAAGTTACTCTCAAGGCCATTGTTTTGTGTGTATGCGTAAGCTGGCTAGCTGCGATATGTGCATCATGAAACCAGAAACTTGCCATTACGATCAAGGCACATGCAGAGAGCCACAGTGGGGCGAAGAAAACTGTATGATCCCACATTATGTGTATTTAGCTAATACCTCAGGCTTAAAGGTGGGAATCACACGCCATACACAAATTCCTACGCGTTGGGTTGATCAAGGCGCCACTCAGGCTTTACCTATATTTAAAGTGCAAACACGCTTGCAGTCGGGCTTGGTAGAAGTTGCATTAGCCGAGTTTATTGCCGATAAAACTAACTGGCGTAATATGCTTAAAGGTCAGAACGAAGCTATAGATCTCAAAGCCGCTGCCGCTGAACTTATTCCGCAAATTAGCGAAAAATTAAACGAGCTTAGTGAGCTATTTGGCGCAACAGCCATAGAGCAATTAGATGAAGACGTGGTTGATTTAAACTTTCCAGTCACTGAATACCCAACCAAAATCAGCTCATTTAACTTTGATAAAAACCCCGTTGTAAGCGGTATTTTACAAGGTATTAAAGGCCAATATTTAATATTTGATAACGGCGTTATTAATATACGAAAATTTACTTCATACGAAGTAACCGTAGGCTAACTATGTTAAACAGCTTTCCACAGTTAATGGTTATCTATAATGAGCTTGAAATAGCACACAACCAGCAGGAGCAAAATGAGTGCTTACATGGCATTACATCAAGTGAGCTGAACGATGTGAGAGTGCTTAATAAACAAGGTGAATACCTTAACTTGCATGGTCAACTTTGCTCAGCCTTAACTGAAGAACAGCTAGCACAGCTTGTTACTGCTCATTTATTAAATGAAGGGCATTGTTGTCTAGGTAAAATTAAAACGCTAACTACTTCACAGGCATTTGATTTACTCGGGCTTTAAACACAGTGTTAATCACTATTGCTCGCTAAGCACTTTAATATGCGCTACAGCACTTCTCCCCAATGCTGATAGCGCATAGCCTCCTTCCAGATACGATACAATCCCGCTACAGCCGTTTTCTTTTGCAACTTTGCATAGCTGTTCAGTTAACCAAATATAATCGTCTTCTACAAAGTTCAGACTTGCCATGTCATCTTCTACATGTGCGTCAAAACCTGCACTTATAAATAACAACTCGGGCTTAAAAGCCTTTAATTTTTCTAACCATTGAGTATTAAACACCTCTTTTAAATCGTCGCCATTACTGGCAATGGGTAACGGCGAATTAACAATATGGCTATTGTTTTTTACAGCTGTATTTGGGTAAAACGGGTATTGAAATAACGAGCAAAGCAATACACTTTCATCATCAATAAAAATATCTTGGGTTCCATTGCCATGGTGCACATCAAAATCAGCAATCGCAATTCGTTTAACTCCTTTGCTTTGGGCATACTTAACAGCAATAGCTAAGTTGTTAAATACGCAAAATCCAGATGATGTGTTTTTATTTGCATGATGCCCTGGCGGACGTACAGAGCAAAAAGCGGCATCTAGCTTATCTGCTAGTATTTCATCTACAGCTAACAGCCCGGCACCAACAGCGCGCTCAATCGCTTTAAGTGAGTCAGGGCAAAGCCATGTATCGCCATCGAGGCTATTTAACCCCTTTTGAGGAATTAAGCGCTCAACTAAGTTTACAAGCGACTCATCGTGCGCTAATAAATAATGTTCTCGCTGAGCTTTAGGGGCTTGTAAATGCTTTAGCCCCACATCGACGCCACTGGCGAGTAACCGGTCGGTAATTGCATCTAAGCGCTCGGGGCACTCTGGGTGGTCGTCTATCATTTTATGTTTACGGCAATGAGGGTGTGAAATAACTGCAGTACGCATAAAATGCTCCTAAGCAAACGAATATGAGCGTTTAATATAACAAAGCCACCTAACGGTGGCTTTGCGACTTTGGTGTATAACTATATAACCCGAGCGTTAATCATTTGGTTTTTAAATTTAGATTTCTAAAGTCAAAACTAAAGTCGGTAACCGCTGTTGAAACCGCCTGCATGCTCGCACGCTTTACACGGTTTGCAGTGCTCATTTCAAAATGTATAAACGCATCGGCCTCAAGTAGCTTTTCATCCCACTTAACAATAAATGTGTTGCCAGTGTAGTGCTCAAGCTCCCCTTTTAAACGCTTTGTATGAGTAAAATCAATTCGTAACTTACCATCTAGCTCTTCAATAATAACATCGCCATACCAGTCATCATTTAATGTGCCCGTGTAATTAATATTAGGTAACTGTGGCTGATAATCCGCAGGTGCAGATGGTGTAGCATTAGCGTACGCATTTTGTTTGCCTTCAAAATGCTTTTTGGCCAAATCTTCGACCCAATCTTTGTCCTCTAGATTGAGCACATCCTCAAGTACTTCGTGTGTAACTGCACTTAAGGCACTAAATGCTTGCTGGTTAGACAAAATAACAATACCGAGCTTTTTTTCTGGAAGCAAAGTGACTTGCGACACCATCCCTAAAATACCACCACCGTGGCCTAGTTTTTTAAACCCGTGGTAGTCCTCTATACTCCAACCTAACCCATAGCCTCTAAACTGTTGATTATATGCCTCAAAGGCACTTTTAGACGCCATAGAGGTTATATGTGGGTGCCACATTTGCGCTTGTTGTTTTTCACTAAACAATTGCTCGCCATTGGGCATTTTGCCACCAGCGAGTTGAGTTAGTAGCCATTGACTCATATCGCTTACACTGGATGCGATAGCGCCTGCTCCTCTAAAATCTTCTAAGTAATTTACAAAAAATGGATGCAGGCTCCCCTCCATTGGAATATGCCCTATTGCCCAGTTTTTGTTACTTTTTGGAATACGCGAAAAACCTGCGCGTGAATTGGTCATTTTTAGCGGCTGTAAAATATGTTTTTCAACGTAATCGTTCCAACTCATTCCAGATACACGCGCTACAACTTCACCCGCAGTCACAAACATTAGGTTGTTATATGCGTACCTACTACGAAAACTGCTCGCTGGTTTTAAATATTTTAACCCCGATAGAATATCATCGACTGATTTATCTGTGCTTGGCCATATCATTAAGTCGCCTTGCCCAAGCCCTAAGCCACTGCGGTGGCTTAATAAATCACGAACTCGCATTTCACGGGTTACATATGAGTCGTATAACCTGAATTCGGGTAAATGGTCTATTACGCGGTCGTCCCAGCGTAATTTCCCCTCATCGACTAATTTAGCTAACGCGGCACTGGTAAATGCTTTTGTATTTGATGCTATACCAAATAACGTATCTTTATTTACTTCAGCCTTTGTATTTAGGTTTGCCGTACCGAACCCCTTTGCTAGCACAACCTCGTTATTTTCAACAATCGCAACCGCCATTCCTGGTACATCAAAGCGTGCCATAGAGGTTTTAATTACATCTTCTATTTTGTTGGTGTCAACCTGTGCCCAACTGCTAAAAGTAGTACTGGCTAGTAGTGCAAAAGCCGCTAATTTGGTCAGTTTCATATCAGTCCTTTTATTATTGATGCACTGCAAATTCTATTGCTGCGCGTTCTTTATTAGGATCGCTCTTTTGTGGGCGATTAAGTATGGCATCACTGTAAGCCTTTGGTACGCCCGCTTCAAGTGCTCCGCGATGAACGTGTTTAACGTACCAATCGTAGGGTAAAATACTCTCGTCATGAGTATTAGCAATATAACAATGAGTATCAATAATTTCCCCGGTTAACAGCTCAACCGTTATATCTACACAATCGTAACCAGGGCCTTCTATTGCATCTAAAGTGACTTTTTCGTCAGCGTTAATTTCATATACTACACCGTATACTAGGGCATCCGCTTTATCAGCTTTATCAGCTTTTTGAATGCTGCATTTACCTGAGCCATCAGAAAAAACCATATCAAAGGTCAACTCATACCCTTTAAGCACTGCTGTACCAATACGTTTAGCATTTGGCAAACGTGCCAACAAACGATTAGACGACATGTTAGATCCAAACGAAAAATTATATAAGGGCATATTTACTCCTACTTGTATTGCATAAATTAAATAACAACGCGAATAGCCAAAGCAATTAAAATAACGCCAATACCTCGGTCAAACCAGTAGCCGTGTTGTTGAAAGAAACCACGAACATAGGCTTTAGAAAGTACCAACGAGAGCGCAGAAAACCATGCCCATGTGGCAAGCGCCATATAAATACCGTAACCAATTTGTATACTCAGTGGCGTTGTTTGGCTTATCACCAAGGTAAATAACGACATAAAAAATAACGTTGCTTTTGGATTTAGTGCATTAGTGAAAAAACCACGCCTAAAAGCAACCCAAATAGACTCTTCAGGGGCTTGTTTGTTTTCAATATTATCGGTTGATGATTCACTCGGCTTAGCGGCTCTTAATGCTTGTATGCCAAGGTAAGTCAAATAAGCGCCTGCAACATACTTAAGTGCCATAAATAAGCTGGGCGATTGAGATAAAATAAGCGCCACACCTAATACACAATAAGCGATGTGTAACAAAATAGCGCCGCCAACACCTGCACTCGTCCATAATGCGTTTCGCCTACCTTGTTGTACACTTTGCTTAAGCACAACAGCAAAATCAGGACCTGGGCTCGCAACAGCAAAAAAGTGAGCAATCACAATTAATAAAAATTCATCTAAATAGTCCACACGCGTCCTTGCTAGTTAGGTGCATACGCCAGTAATAAAGGATTAGCCGATTCACTCACTAGGGCTTTAATTTCTTTTTGCGCTTTTTTAAACTGGCTTCGTAAATGGGGCTTTAAGTGCTTTTTAGAGAGGGTGTCTTTTTTAAAGTAGCAAACCAATGCATGCATAAATACCGTATGTGTTTCGCTCAATTGTGCTTCACGGTTTGCGTACGGGTTATAACAAGAGCCACATCCGCCTTTAAACTGATACACCGTATTGCTCATCATTACACCAAACCCTAAAAAGCAGGCAAGCGCATCAGCTGCTTGAGGTAAAAATTCTTTTCCACCTGGGGGTAATACACCAACATGATGAATCATAATTGTAGCCAGAGTTCCAGCAAAGCTGGCTACTAAATCTTGCGGCTGATTTATTTGATTAGGGTTAAACGAAATATTAATAGCATGGCTCGGCGGCACAATTAACTGACAGCCCTCACCACGAATTGCACTACTAAACTCAAAACGTGGAAACACTTGCGGTTGCAATTGCTGAGGCGCAACTAATTGAATTGGCCATGCGCTCATTCCCGCATAAGAAGTGACTCGTTTAAATACGCTTGTGGCCATTTGCTCAATACTTGATACCGAATCAGGAAAGTATTGCCCTGTAGGCAATATTATTTGTGTGTGTTTGGTAAAAAACTCAGCATCAAAATTTTCGACAGCCCAAATAAAAGTATCAATAAGCCATTGTTGCTCTTGTTGCTCTAACAAGGGCGCTGATTTAAATAACGCTAACATAGTATGCTCTTAATTTAGTTATTCTTGTTCTTGTGCCCATTGCCACGCCTTTGTGTTATATAGCGGTACAGTTGATAACGCATGGTGATGGCTGCCGCTCGACTCTTTTGTTGAATACGACAAGTACAATAAAGTACGCGTTTTTGCATCGTATATTCGACGCACTTTTAACGATTTAAATAAAATACTTTTTGATGACTTAAACACCACCTCACCAGACTTACTACGATCAATTTCTTGTAATTGCTCCGCAGTGATAGGCCCTGTTTGACGACACGCAATCGACATGTCTGACGGATCAGAAAAGTCTAAGTCGGCCTCAACATGACTGATGTGACACGTTACGCCTTTAATAATCGGATCTTGCTGCGAGTTCACCACCACATCTTTTGTAGTAAACAAACCTAAACTCACTGACGCAACATCATCAGAGCAGGCACTTAGCGTAACCACTGCGCCCATAAGCAGGGCAAAACGTTTAATTTTTTGCTGAAGTTTCATATTCATCCTTAACTTAAACTCGGTTTTTATACGCTTATTTCAATAAGCTTGGGTTCACCTGTGTGTTTTTATACTAACATCAAAAATCAGCACAACTAAATTAGTTTAAAACAAACATTTTAGCCGTATGGGGTTTAGCGAGTCCTCGTGTATTTGTTACAATTAACGACACGCTTAATGCCGTAACCAATAGGAACCCCCCACATGCCGCACATTATTATTGAGCACTCAGAAGACCTCCCTGTATTACCTCAAGTACTGGTTGAAAAAATTCATAACTGTACATTCGAAAGCGGTTTATTTGATTTAGAAACTATTAAAACTCGCGCAGTTGCGTATCAGCAGTATCAGTTAGGTGTAGGCAAAGAAGGGTTTATACATGTACAGGCGCATATTATGGCAGGGCGAACAGTAGAGCAAAAGCAAATGTTAAGTGAGCACCTACTTGCGTGTTTAAAAACCTATTGCAGGGAATCTGACAGTTTAAGCGTTAATATTTACGACATGGATCACGAGATTTACCGTAAAAACTAACACAAGTACGGCCTTGTGCTAATCGTCACAAGGCCACTCATCTTCACTAGAATATGCTTTGCCAATAGCGATGCCCTAAGCGCCATTATTTTACTTTTTAACTCATCGCGAATAAGCCTTATTGCAGGCGAAATAAATTGCCGGCTCGGAAGCACTAGCCACATTTCTGTTAACGGGACTTTATAATTGGGAATTATTCGTTTGAGCTTGCCGCTAAGCAAATCGTCTGCCACATCAATAGCTGACTTTTTAGCGATCCCGGCACCATCAATACACCAGCGCCTTACAATATCACCATCGTTTACAGCTCTATCACTGTTCATTTTAACTTTGTATTGCTGCGTACTATCATAAAATTCCCAATCAGCATGCACTACTTCGTAAAGTTTATAAAGTAATGCATTATGCTCGCTTAAGTCGCTCGGCACGCACGGCTCGCCATTGAGTTTTAAGTAACTAGGTGAAGCACACACCACGTGTGCAATATTACAAATTTTAAACCCATATAAGTTAAGATCCTGGGCCACGCCTTTTTTCATTGCCCTTAGTGCAACATCAACCCCATCACGATAAAAATCGGCACGGCTATCACTTGCATGCAACCTCAATGTTATAGAGCTATGGGCATTCATAATATCATTGAGCAAAACACGCATTAAATTACGTCCCATTTCAGACGACACCGCCATACGCACCTCGCCTGTAATACACTCCTGCTTTTCGTTAATAGCTGCTTGCCCTTGCATTAGCAGCCCAAGAGCCTGTTCGCATAATGGCAAGTAACGTTCGCCTTCAGCGGTTAATCTTATTTTCCTAGTAGTGCGAACAAACAATTGTGTACCAAGGGCCTGCTCTATTCGTTTAATAGAGACGCTGGCTGCCGACGAGCTCATATCTAATTAATGCGCCGCCGCTGTTATTGACTGAAGCTGTGCAACTTTTAGCAATACGCGTAAATCTGCAATTTTCATACGTGCCTTTTCATAAAATTTAACAGGTTAATAAAACTATTATCCACGTTTTAACGAAAGTGTATTAAACATTGGCCTATTTATCGAATGAAAAACACTCGCTATTGTGTCTGTATATCAACGCAAAGGAAACTATTTATGAAATATAAAATTGTTTTATCAGCTTTAATACTCACAACTTCGCTTATATCTGCACCTATTTTTGCAGACGAACACGTATCAAAAGTAATACCTGCCAACAAAGTAAATTGGGGCTACTTAAACCCATTAAGAGGCGAACAAAGTCCTGTTGCAGCTGATTTGTGGGGCGATCGTACTGCAGACACTCCAACAGGTATGCTAGTACGCTTTAAAAAAGGGTTTGAGTCTCCGCCGCACATTCATAACATTACTTACCGAGGTATCGTAATTGAAGGTCAAATGCACAATGACGACCCCACAGCTGAAAAAATGTGAATGCCAACAGGATCATTTTGGACACAGCCCGACGGTGAAAACCACACTACTGCAGCTAATGGCACTATAAATCTAATTTACCTAGAAATAGATTCTGGTCCTTATTTAGTAAAACCTACAAACAAACAGTTTGATAATGGCGAACGCCCATTAAACTTTCATAAAGACAACCTGGTTTGGTTAAACAAAAGCGACATAAATAATATTAATGCTAACGCAGTACAAACAACGTTTCTGTGGGGAAATAAAGATGCAAGCTATGGCTCAATGATAAAACTACCAGCCGGTTTTAAGGGGGAAATTAGCACAAATGCAAATGAGTTTCGTGCAGTAATAATTGCAGGCAGTGTGCAATACAGCTCAAAAGGTAACTTACAAAACCTAAGTGCAGGCAGCTATATAGAATCTGCGGGAAAATTCATTCACTCGCTTGAAAACAAAAGCAATATCCCAGCAACTATTTACATTCGTAGTAATGAAACCTATCAAATAAATTAGGAAGTGCTAATTGCCTAAAGCAACGTAAACAATTAAGCGCACCTCTTAGTGCGCTCAATTAACTGCTGGTGATTAAAAGCTGTAACGTGCTGTTAAGCTAATATAATCTAAATCATCTATTGTGGTGTAGCTGGTACCTACAGAAAAGTTTGTATTTATATAATAACGAGCACCTAACGTAATAGCTGTTTCACTGTCATCTGCAATATCAATGTAACCTAAGCGGCCATCAATTTCGATGCTATCAGTTAACATCGATCTAACACCCATAGATAATCCATAGCCATTTTCATCATCCGAAAAATCACTACCGCTGTACGATACTTCAGTTTCTATGTTTTCATACGTTACTAAACCATAAAAATCAGTGCTTTCACTCATTGCAGTACGGTAACCTACGCCTGCGCTCAACCAGTTAAGATCTACATCTAAACCATCTTCTGAGTCGCCTACAGTCTTATATTGACCAGACACAAAAAAATTATCGCCTAGTAATTTACTACCATCAAGCGTCCAACCATTTGCATCATCGCCATCAAGATCTGCATTTAAGTAACCGCCAGACACATAATTAAAGTGAGGTGTTTCTGCAAATGCAGCTGGGGTGGCAAAAACTGAACTCAATAGTAAAAGAGCGACTTTATTCATTTTCATGGTACTTCCTTTTAGATATATTTAAACAACACATTGTTGTACCCAATAAAATACACGCCTATATTATTGATTGCAATAAGAAAGTTAATAGATTAATTAAGAATCAAGATATGAGTTAAGCAACACAAATAATATAGAAATTAGCGTTTTGAGTGTGTAATAAATTGATATTTACTGGAATATACTTAGAAGGTTTGAAAAGTGGTGGCCCCTCCCAGACTCGAACTGGGGACCTAACGATTATGAGTCGTGTGCTCTAACCAACTGAGCTAAGGGGCCAACTTTATATAACTGCAAGGCAGTTAATTTTTGAAGCGTTTAGCCACAGAGCGACTAAAGCGGGTTGCAGTATAAAAACTTTTTTAGGGCTTGTCACTACCAAAAACCTTTATTTTAACAATCAATAAGCTAACTGCTTAAATTGTAATCTTTTAAAGAGTGTGAATGGGTAAATTTGGGGAGTTTTAGGGAAATAAAGTAAAAATGATTAAAAATAATATTTATTAATAGAATGCGCTGAGCAATATTTACTTACATCTGGCGTAAACATAGCTCAGCTACGCATTATTTTTTAGCAATAATATAAATTGCATGTATTAACCCAGGGAAGTAACCCAATAGCGTTAATAAAATATTAATCCAAAAATGCATACCTAAGCCCACTTGTAAAAAAACACCCAGTGGTGGTAGCAAAACAGACAGTATTATGCGAATGATATCCATTATTTAGCTCCTTCAAACAGTTAAAAACAAAAAGCCCAGCAATGCTGGGCTTTGAGTATAACGTTATTCAGCTACGATAGATAAGTTATCTACCACATCACGAACGTCTTCAGCATTTTTAGCAATTTCGATTGCTAATTGCTTTTCCGCCGATGATTCCACCGAGCCGTTTAGTGTAACAACACCATTATCGGTATCTACATCAATATCGGTTCCACCTACTTCTGAATCAAATAGGAAACGTGTTGTAATAACGGTGGTGATTTTAGCGTCCGTTAGGTCGTTATCATCATCCATCATTTTAGAATCTGTATGTTTAGCGCTCATATTTTTAACAACGGTTAGGCTGTTTTCAACGTCCATGACGCCATCTAGACTAAGTACAAGCTCTTCTGCTAGCTCTTTCTCTACTTCGCTATCAACTTTACCTGTAAGTACTACCTTGCCATTTGTTACATCAGTGTTTATGTCAAAGTTGTTTAGGTCTGTGTTCATTAGAAGTACAGTTTCTGCCTTGCCATCAATCCAAGCATCTTTACTTTCGTTTTCCCAGCTGTTTGCTTGTGCACCCATTGCTGTTGTACCAAGAACTAACGCGGCGATAATAGATTTGTTAAATGTTTTCATAATCTTTCTCCTTTTGATTAAAGACACTTTAACTAATGCGAACATCAAGCCAACTTTATTTACCATTCAAAATCATAAACTTAACGAAAAACATAGACTCTTATAGGTTTAACGTATTTCCCCTATTTACAGGCAAGTGAGTAAAACTTTCTCAAAGTGTGAAAATTACTAGATTATTGCTATTTTGGTTAATGTATCGTTAATATAACAACTAAACAAAAAGCCTTTAAAAATTAAATTATTGATAATAAACAAAATTAATTTTGGTATACGGTTTGCTAACTAGTTAACTAATTGCAAATACAATTAAGGAATGCCCCATGTCTGTAAAAGTTGAAGACCGCCCAATAGAGCAAGTACGCGAACAAGTGATTGATCAGTTAATTTATAACTATAGCCATGGCGTTATATCGGTTGAGGCATTTGAAAGACGATTAGACAAAGCAATGGACGCCAAAGACAATTCTGTGCTGCTTACGTTAATAGAAGACTTAACACTTAATACCGACAAGCAATACAAAGCTGAAAAGCAATCGCAGTTTACGCCTAATTACAGTGCTCAACAAAATAGCGATGACGACATTACACTGCGCAGTATTTTGGGTTCAAACGAGCGAAGCGGACAATGGGTAGTGCCTAAAAATATTTACCTAAATAATTATATGGGCTCTGTGGTACTCGATTTCACCGACGCTATATTTACACATCAAAACGTGACAATTCATGTTAATTGTATTTTTGGTAGCGACGAAATTTATGTACCCGAGCATGTTAATGTAGTATCTAAAATGTTTTGTATTTTAAGCACACTAGAAAACAAATCAGTCACATTAAATAAGCGCCAAGGCCCTACCATTCATATTGAAGGCAAAGCGATATTAGGGTCGGTTGAAGTAAAGGTAAAGCGTACCATAAAAGAAAAGTTTATTAGCTTTGCAAACGATTTAAAGGCACAGCTAGGGGTAATTAACAAATAAGTACAACCGTATTTGCTTTAATATGGCTGCTTTTTAGCAGCCATATTATCATTGCAGGCTTATAAATCATTATTTCGCTCAGCAGGAACATCGGACAAGTACTCTACAAACTCAACCTCAAAACCCGAAGGGTCTCTGAAGTAGATGTTTTTTCTAAATGGATTTTTAGTACCGTGCTTATATGCTGCAAAACCCGCTTTATTTAAACGAGACACCGTTTTATCTAAATTAGCCGTCACGTAAGCAAAGTGAGCAAACCCAACTTGATGCCCTGAAAGCACTCTGTTTTCACCCTCACCATGATCGCTCATTGCTATGTATTGCGTGTCGTCACCAAAGTGGACCCAACGCCTTGGTTTTCCGTACCAGTCACCCCGCCCTTCGCTTCGTATTACCCAATGCGGGAAAATAGCTTGGTAAAAACGAATCATGGTATCGATGTTTTTAACAACTAAGTTTACGTGTTCTAAATACATACTGTGTCCTTGTTAGTTAATTTAAACGCATCATAAAACCTCAAGCTAACTTTAGGTAAAGTGCTTTTTTATAGTTTTTATATGTAATAGAGCAGATACGCGATGATTTAAATTAAATGTGCAATACTTTCAAAGCTGTACAAAAAACACCCACAAGTATTTAGGGTTTATTGTTTACTTTATGTCAAAAGTCGCTAAAATACGCCGGCTGAAATATACAAACGTTCTTTTACAACCCAAAGGTAACTCCATGCATCCAATGTTAAACATTGCGGTTCGCGCTGCGCGTAACGCAGGCAAAATTTTACTTCGCGCTAGCGAAGACTTATCAAAAGTTGAAGTGCAACAAAAAGGCGCTAACGACTTAGTAACTAATATTGATAAAGAAGCCGAAGCCGTAATCCGTGACACTATTTTACAGTCTTACCCTACTCACTCTGTTGTGGGCGAAGAACTAGGTGAACACAAAGGCAAGGATGATGATTACCAATGGATTGTAGATCCTATCGATGGAACAACAAACTTCATCAAAGGTATCCCACATTACGCAATCTCTATTGCACTTAAAGTTAAAGGCCGTTTAGACCAAGCCGTTATTTATGATCCAATCCGTGGTGAGCTTTTCACTGCATCTAAAGGTCAAGGCGCACAACTTAACAGCAAACGTTTACGCGTAAGCAAAACAACCGTTCTTGCTGGTACAGTTTTAGCAACGGGCTTCCCTTATAAGCATAAACAACATACAGATGCATACACTGAAGCGTTTAAAGCGTTATTTGTTCACACTGCTGATATTCGTCGCGCAGGTTGTTCTGCATTAGACATGGCGTATGTTGCAGCTGGTCGTGTTGATGGTTTTTTTGAAATTGGCTTAAAACCTTGGCACTCTGCTGCAGGCGAGCTAATGGTTAAAGAAGCGGGTGGTATGGTTGTCGATTTTGCTGGTGGTAATAACTATAACCACAGTGGCAATATCATTTGTGGTGCACCAAAACTGACTCAAGCTATTATTCGTGAAATTCGTCCAGTGTTAACTGAGTCGTTACTTCGCTAATAAATTGCTTTTACCAATATAATTGGTACAACTAAAAAAGGAGCCTAGGCTCCTTTTTTGTTTTTAAAAGTAAGGGTTTACCAATTTAATTTCAATAGTTTCCCCTTTTGTATAAGGAAGGGAGTTTAAATCTGTTGCAAAGTATTCATAAAATAGCGCATCAAACTCGCCATTTTGCTGCATTATTTTTATTCCCTGCTCAACCGCTTTCGCTAATTCGGGCTTATCCTTAGAAACAAAATAATACAACGCTGTTGGGTAGCTAATATATAAATTAGGCACAACACGTAAATTTTTATGCTGTGGCTCTAAAAGCTCAGAATTTACCTCAATAAATGAGCGCGGAAAATAATCTATGCGGCCTTGGCTAGTAAGCGCAAACATGGCTTTTAGGTTTGATAATGGCCTCACGTTTAAACCGTTATTAACCAATATGCGCATATCAGGCCAGTCGTGCCCCTGTACCGAACTAAGCTTTGATAATTGCTCAAGCGTTTTTATGTCTTTAAATTTATCTAAATTGTCTTTATTTGTAACTAGCGCTCTTTTACCTATATAACCTTTAAACAATGGGATTTTGATGGCGGTTGCCAATGACTCTCGTTCAGGGCTACTCATGCTCCAATATAAATCAAGGGAGCCGTCATCAAGTGACATTAAGTTACGCTGCTGATGCGGGTGTACATCAACAAGTTCTATTTCGGCAGGATATTGGGCTCTTATCAATGCCTTGGTTAGCATATCATGGAGGTAATCATCACGAGCAAAATGCGCATGTTGATCTTTCGGAATTTTTACACTATTTACTTCGCTTGCTACAGCATTTCCAATCAACAAGCTAACTACGCATACGATACACTTTAATGGCAACATCATGATCACCTATTAGTAAATTACCTTTTTACCAGTTGCTAATCGCACTACTGCAGGCGCTGGGCGCCTTCGCTTGCATGTAAAAAGATAGCTATGACGAAATCGTTTGGCTTCTTTCTTTGCATCCGTTGCTAATGCTGCAACCTGATGGCTATTTTTACACTGCTGTAAATCGGGTTCAACTAATCCTATTGATAAGGTAAGTAACGGTACAAACTGCTTTTCACCTTCACGATTTGTAGCCCAATAACCTTTACTGGCTATATGGTCGGGCGTAAAAAAGGTACGAGAACGATATTCAAACTGTTCAATAATACGATTGCAAATACTTACCGCATCATTTTGATCAAAAACAACCATAAAATCGTCACCACCAATATGCCCTACAAAGTTAGCACTATTTACACAGGCTTGCACTGTTACATCAGCCAATAATTTAATGACACTGTCGCCACTAGCGTAGCCATAAAGATCGTTAAACTGTTTAAAGTGATTCAGATCAATATAAGCTAGGTGAAATTTATTTTTATTGCGTAACCTTTGCTCTATAGCCTCGTTAATAGCGACATTGCCTGGCAGCATTGTTAGCGGATTAGCGTGCTGTGCGTGGCGAATTTTTTCTTCTGTTATGTGTTTTAAAATGTCTCTAAGAGGCGCGAGCCCTAAATAATTGCTATCTCTAGTAATAACAATATGGCGCCTAATATCGAAGTCTTGCTCAGTTATTTGCTTACTCACCGTATCTAGCTTTTGGTCTTCATCAACAATTAGGGGTTGTTTATCCATTAACTCTATAACAGGGCGCTTATCATAAAGGGCATGACCGTAGGGTGCTGCAAACACCTCGGTAAGTTGGTCTTTATGTAATAAGCCAACAGGCCGCCCCTGTTGATTAATTACAGGTATGCTAATAATGGCTTTGTCTTGCTCAAAAAGTAAATGCGCATTTTTGCAACGGGTATCACTTGCTATGGCCTTTTGTGGTTGGCTTAGCGCGCCAATGGCCATTGACTGGTCAAACTGATCACATAATTTAAATGTAAGTGCTTGTATTTGAGCAGAGCTAAAATCACGACTTGGTTGCAAGTTCGGTCGTTCAAATAAAAAACCTTGTACATTATTAATGCCTAAACTTTCAACCAGTGCGAGCTCCTCAGAGCGCTCTATGCCTTCGGCAATTACTAAGGTGTTTGTTGCTTTAGCTAAAACAATAATTGATTTTAAAAACTCCTTTTTAACCTCACTCTGATCGCAATGATCGATAAAATAGCGGTCTATTTTTACATAGTCGGGACGCAGTGCCGACCACTGTTTCAAGCCAGAGTAGCCAGCCCCTAAATCATCAATCGCAATGGTAAAACCCAGTTCTCGGTAATGAGCAATGGTTTTAATTAATAAGTCGTCGTTATCTACTTTGTCTTGCTCTGTTACTTCTATAACAACACGATTAGTCGCTAAACCAAAATGCTCGGTTAGGTGTCGTGTTTCGCCTTTTGGGTGGCAAGGATCGAGTAACGTTTTTGGGCTTACATTTAAAAAAAGCTTACCTTGCAGATTTAGCTTAACAAAGTTTTCTATTGCTTTTGAGCGGCACAGCAGCTCTAACTCAGAAATAAGGCCTTCTTGATGCGCAGCTTTAAATAACGTGTTGGGCATTTCTAATGGGCTACTTTGAGGACCGCGACTAAGTGCCTCATAACCAAGAATGAGCTGACCAGATATATCTAAAATAGGCTGAAATAACGTGGTTACTTCTCCGCTATATAAAATAGCCTCTAAGGCTTGTCGTTGAAGGGTCACTACTGGGCTCAATTATCATTTTGATTAGAGCAATAAAATAGCAACTGTGTATGACATATTTATTTCAAATTCTTATATTTCGGGCAACAAAAAACCGCTCATTGAGCGGTTTTTTTAATGCATTTAAGATTATGGCATTGCCATTGGATCTTGATCTGCACCTTCTTTTTCTATTACTTCTGGTATTAAATCTTCTTTACTTACACCCATTGCAAGCGCAACTGAGCTTGCAACATATACAGATGAATACGTACCAATAAATACACCAAACAATAATGCGGTAGCAAAACCATGAATAGTTTGTCCGCCCCATACAAACAATGCAATCAATACCAAAATAGTGGTGATTGATGTAACAAGAGTACGGTTAAGTGTTTGCGTGAGTGAAATATCGATAATTTCAACGGTATCGTCGATGCGTACTTTACGGAAGTTTTCACGAATACGGTCAGATACAACAATAGTATCGTTGAGTGAGTAACCGATTACCGCCAATATTGCCGCTAATATAGTTAAATCGAACTCTAAACCCAAAATTGAAAACAAACCTAACGTAATAATTACATCGTGTAATAGCGCGCCTACAGCACCAACAGCAAATCGCCATTCAAAACGAAATGCAACGTAGATTAAGATACAAATAAGTGCAGTTAACATGGCTAGGCCACCCTGCTCTTTTAAGTCTTCACCGACACTTGGGCCAACAAACTCAATACGGCGCATTACTACGCTGTCGTCCGCTTTTTTTAGTGCATCAATTACTTGGTTACCAATCACTTCTGCTTTTACGTCGCTACCACGTGGAGCTAAACGCACTAATATATCTTGGCTTGAACCAAATAATTGCACTGACGCATCAGCAAACCCATTCTCAGCTAATACATTACGCACTTTTTTAAGGTCTGCCGGCTGAGAAAACCCCACTTCTACCGCGGTGCCGCCAGTAAAATCAAGACCAAAATTCAAGCCCTTCGTGAACATTGAAACTATCGACGCTACAATTAATAGCGTAGAAAAGCCCATTGCTACTTTTCGAAGAGACATGAAACGAAGGGTTCTACTACCCAAACTTAAAATTTGCATGTCTGCTCCTTAAATAGAAAGTTTATCAATGCGTTTACCACCAATAAATAAGTTGATCACCGCTCGGGTACCAACAATGGCTGTAAACATTGAAGTTAAAATACCAATAGCCAATGTAACCGCAAAGCCTGCAATTGGGCCTGTGCCCACAGCAAACAATATAATTGCCGCAATTAGCGTAGTGATATTGGCATCAAATATAGTGCTAAATGCGCTATCGTAACCAAAATGAACGGCTTGTTGCGGGCTACGACCATCGGCTAGCTCTTCACGAATACGTTCAAAAATAAGTACGTTAGCGTCAACCGCCATACCGACTGTAAGTACAATACCTGCAATACCCGGTAGGGTTAACGTAGCACCCGGAATAAGTGACATTATTCCAACAATAAGCACTAAGTTAGCAGCAAGCGCTAAGTTAGCTACTAAACCAAAGCCCTTGTAGTAAATAAGCATAAAGGCAAGTACAAACGCAAAGCCGAGCGCAACCGCGGTCATACCTGCTTCAATGTTTTCTTGGCCTAAGCTTGGCCCCACTGTACGCTCTTCAACAATTTGAATTGGTGCAACAAGTGCACCTGCACGAAGCAGTAAACTTAAGTTATGCGCTTCAGCTGGGTTATCGATACCGGTAATACGAAAAGAGCGATCTAAACGAGCTTGAATTGTTGCCACGTTAATAACTTCTTCTACCTTAATAGGTGGAAGTGCTTTACCGTTTTCGTCTTTTTTACCTGATGGTTTGTATTCAATAAATACCGTTGCCATACGTTTGCCAATTGCACGCTTAGTAAAGGCATTCATTTTTGAACCCCCTTTGCTGTCGAGTGAAATACTAACTTGTGGGCGTTGGTATTCATCTGCGCCAGATTGCGCGCCAGTGATATGGCTACCTTCAAGAATAATACGTTTTTTAAGTACTACAGGGTAGCCATCGCGGCTCATGATCATTTCAGTACCCGCAGGGATACGGCCTTGAGCTGCTGCGCTTGGATCAGCATTTTCGTCTACTTCACGAAATTCAAGCGTTGCTGTCGCGCCTAAAATTTCTTTAGCACGAGCGGTATCTTGCACACCTGGTAATTGCACGATAATACGTTCAGCACCTTGGCGTTGTACGTTGGGCTCTGCAACACCAATTTGATTAATACGGTTACGAATAATTGTTTCGTTTTGCTTGATGGCGTAATCACGAATCTCTTTTAGCTTTTGCTCACTCATGGTGGCAAAAAATGCATTATCGTTACTGCTGTCATCAATGTATACGTTAAGTGGATAACGAGATTCTAAAAAGCGCTCTGCGGCGTCTTTATCTTCTTCGTTACGCATTTCAACACGCATGCGGTCAGAGCCGGCTACACGACGAACGCTGCGATAGCGAAGTTTTTCTTCACGCAGATCGCTTCGGAAATCTTGTTCCATTTGCTCAAGCTGGTTATCAACCGCTGTTGCCATGTCGATTTCCATGGTGAAATGTACGCCACCACTTAAATCTAGACCTAGCTTCATTGGGTTTCCGCCAAGGGATTTTAACCAAAGAGGTTGAGCAGGCGCCATATTAATGGCTGAAATGTAATCGTCACTTAGCGAGTCACGCAATAAGTCTTACGCTTTTAATTGTTCTTCAACATTTTTGAAACGAACAAGTATTTGCCCGCCTTCAAGCTTGGTTGATTTAACCGCTACGTTATGTTTTTTAAGGGTTTCATTTACTTTGTCTACAACACTGAGATCAACATCAGCACCTTTAGCACCCGAAACTTGTATAGCCGGATCACGGCCATACAAGTTTGGAGAAGCATATAAAAGGCCAATGGCAACCACAGCTAAGACAAGTAAATACTTCCACACTGGAAACTTGTTTAACACGGGGTCGTCCTTATTATTTTTATAGCGACTTCATTGTGCCTTTAGGCAATACAGCAGATACAGATGCTTTTTGTACTGTCACTTCTGCTTGCTCATTTAAAGAGATAACGATGAAATCTTTATCTTCAGCAATTTTAACAATCTTACCAACTAAACCACCTTGGGTTAGTACTTCATCGCCTTTAGCCATCGCATTCATTAAGCCTTTATGCTCTTTAACGCGCTTAGCTTGTGGGCGGTAAATTAAAAAGTAAAAAACTAAACCGAAAATAGCTAACATAATTAGCATTTCCATACCGCCACCGGCTGCAGGAGCGCCAACTGATGCGTGTGCGTTTGAAATAAATAAACTCATAATACTTCCTCTTTAAATTTAAAGTTTAATTTTTTATATCTGCAAGCTCTGGCACGTCTTGGCCGCGGCGAGCGTAAAAATCTTTTACAAATTCTTCTAGTTTACCTTCGCTAATTGCATTGCGCAGGCCTTCCATAACACGTTGATAGTAACGTAAGTTATGTATTGTGTTTAGTCGTGCACCTAAAATTTCGTTACATTTATCAAGGTGATGTAAATAAGCGCGCGAGTAATTTTTACACGTATGGCAATCACAGTCAGGGTCAAGTGGACCGGTATCTGTTTTATGCACAGCGTTACGGATTTTAATAATACCCGTAGTAATAAATAAGTGACCGTTACGCGCATTGCGCGTTGGCATAACACAGTCAAACATATCTATGCCGCGACGTACCGATTCAACTAAGTCTTCTGGTTTACCCACACCCATTAAGTATCGTGGTTTATCTTCAGGCATTTTGTACGCACAATGATCAAGAATATTCATCATTTCGTTTTTAGGTTCACCAACTGATAAACCACCTAACGCATAACCATCAAAGCCAATTTCTTCTAGACCAGCTTGCGATTGTGCACGTAATTCTGGGTACATGCCACCTTGAATAATACCAAATAACGCAGATGGGTTATCGCCGTGACCTTCTTTTGAGCGTTTTGCCCAACGAAGAGACAGCTCCATTGAATCTTTAGCTTCTTTTTCAGTTGCTGGATACGGCGTACATTCGTCAAATATCATTACAATATCCGAACCTAAATCACGTTGTACTTCCATTGACTTTTCTGGCGACATCATTATTTGATCACCATTTACTGGTGATTGAAATAAAACACCTTCTTCGGTAATTTTACGCATTGCGCCAAGGCTAAATACTTGGAAACCGCCTGAGTCAGTTAAAATTGGGAAATCCCAATTCATAAAGTCGTGTAAGTCGCCGTGCTGCTTAATAATTTCAGTACCAGGGCGAAGCATTAAGTGAAAGGTATTACCTAAACAAATTTGTGCACCTGTTGCTTTTACTTCGTCAGGTGTCATACCTTTAACAGTACCGTAAGTACCTACAGGCATAAATGCGGGCGTTTCTATTACACCACGGTCAAAAATCAAGCGGCCGCGGCGCGCTTTACCGTCGGTGCGGTCTAATTCAAATTTCATATCATCCTCAATGTCGGAAAAACAGTCCAACAAGCTATAATTTAACCGCTCGATTCTACCCTTTTTGCACTGCTAATACTATTAGCTGCGGTAAATTCGCTCGTGATAATCATCTACAACTAAAAACCCCAGCAAGTATGCTGGGGTTGAGTGTTACTTTTATTTAATAATAAATAAAACAGCGCTATTTACGTGTTAAAAACATAGCATCGCCATAACTAAAAAAGCGATATTTTTGTTCTATTGCAGTGTTATAAGCACCCATAATATTGTCTTGTCCGCTAAACGCACTCACTAACATAATCAACGTTGACTCAGGTAAATGGAAATTAGTAACCATGGCATCGACGACGTTAAATTGGTAACCCGGAAAAATAAAGATATCTGTATCGCCAAAGTAAGTATCTAGCTTGCCGCCATGTATTTTGGCAGCCGACTCTAGTGAACGCATTGATGTGGTGCCAACAGCGATAACACGCCCGCCATTTGCTTTAGTTTGTGCAACGGCGTCTACCACATCTTGTGGAACTTCAATATATTCTGAATGCATTACGTGTTCGTCAATCGTTTCTACACGCACGGGCTGAAATGTGCCTGCACCTACGTGTAACGTAACGAACGCCATTTTTACACCTTTATTTTTAAGCGTAGCCATAAGCGACTCGTCAAAGTGTAAGCCTGCTGTAGGCGCTGCCACAGCCCCAGGCTTTTCACCGTAGACTGTTTGATACCGTTCGCGATCAGCTTCATTATCTGGTCGATCGATATAAGGCGGTAATGGCATGTGACCAATATCGTTAAGTGTATCGAGTACATTTTTGCTGTGATCAAATTCAAGTTCAAATAAAGTATCGTGACGGGCAATCATCGTGGCTTTAGCTTTGCCTTCTAAAATAACCTCATTACCTGGTTTTAATGATTTACTTGCACGGACATGAGCAAGTACACGGTGTTCATCCAATACTCGTTCTACAAGGACCTCAACCTTACCGCCTGATGCTTTTTGACCAAACATACGCGCAGGTATTACTCGCGTATTATTAAAGATGAGTAAGTCGTTTTCGTTAACTAGCTCAAGAATATCACTAAATACTTTATGGCTTATCTCCCCTGTTGGACCATCAAGGCTTAATAAGCGGCTGCTCGTACGATCTTTTTTTGGAAAGCGAGCAATTAATTCATCGGGTAAGTCAAAACTAAAGTCAGCTACGCGCATAGTTGGTAATCCACATCATTAAAAATCGCGCCAAGTGTATATCTATCGTCAATTAAGCTCAAGAAGCCAGCTCAACTTCTGTAAACCTAAGCGTCCTTCTATTCAAAGTGATTATTCAAATCTACTTGTTCTTGCTAACAAAACTCATTACCCTTAGGAATGGTAGTAAGTTACGATTTTTAGGACCTCCTGCGTGGCAGAACAATTAAATTTGCTAATTTTAAATGCAAGCCGTGCTGAGCGCAGGGTAATTAAAGATACTTTAAAAAAGCTTGACGTATTTAGCTTTATTGAAGCAAACGATAGCCAGGAAGCCCTTAAAACTCTAAAGCAACAACCCGTTGATATTATTATCACGGGGCTGAATGTGGGGAAAATAGACGGTTGGCGTTTTTCTCGTATGATTCGCTCCGGGCTATTAAAAACCCCTAAAAACACCCCTATTTTGCTTATGCCACCGACTTACTGCGAACGAATTGCAGAAACAACCGCCCGTAGTTATGGAATCGATGCTGTTTTACCTTTCGAAAACCAAGACATGCTACCGCAAGTTTTGGCTAATGTTTTATCTACACATTTAGAAAAAAGCAGTCGACTCAACCTCCTTTTGCTAGAGCCCCATGCCAATAAAGTTGAGTCTATAAGTGAAGAACTAAAACTCAACTTTGCTATTACACATGTTACAACGTGTAAAGCAGCACTTAACCAATACAATCAGCAAAAATTCTCTATTGTGTTACTTGATACCACGCAAGAAAAAGCCGATGAATCTAGCTTACTCGTTGAAAATATTTTACAGCACAACCCTAAGCAAGCTATTGTAACTATTATAGATAATGCTGATGCAGACTATGCCGAGCAGCTATTGTTATCGGGCGTAACCGATTTTATTCGCGCACCTTACGAACCTTCATTTTTAAATAAAGTATGTGATCATGCCGCTCGCCGAGAAGACTTTATGGTGAGCTACGCTGAATTTGCACAAAAAGTAGAGCAGTTAAGCGTAAGCGAAGTAAGGTATAAAGAACTGTTTTCAGCCCATCAGCGCATATTATTGCACCTTAATACTGTTGTACTTGAGCTCGACCAGTTAGGAAAAATTCGCTTTATAAACCCAGCTTGGGAAACCTTAAGTGGATTTGGCGTTAAATCGAGCCTACAAAAAAGCCTTACTCAATTTTATACTGGCGAATGCCAAATAAAGCTAAAAGCAACCATCGACGATATACTCGAAGGTGGAACCGATCATCAACAAATAGAAATAAAACTCCAACATAAAAAGGGGGGCCAAATTTGGGTTGAATGTCGGTTGCAGCTAATTAAAAACAGACGTAATAATGCAACGATCACTGTCACTATTGATAACATTCACGAACGTAAGCAAGCCGAACTTCAATTACGCCACCTTGCGCTACATGATCCATTAACTGGCCTACACAACCGATACCACTTTGACCAAGAGCTAAGTCGTATTTGTAAACCCAAACATACTCACAGCGATGTTGAGCATGCCTTGATTTACATTGACCTTGATCATTTTAAAATTATTAATGATAGCCAAGGCCATCATCAAGGCGACCTGGTCTTAAAAGATGTGGCACAGCTGTTTAAAGACAACATTGAAAAAGAACATCTAGTGTGTCGTATTGGTGGCGATGAATTTGCCGTCATTCTAAAAAATATGAACCTACTTGATGCGCACCTTATTGCAGAAGGTGTTTGTAGTGCCATAGAGCAGCATACCTTTAAGTCTAAAGAGCAAAGCTACACAATAAGCTGCTCTATCGGCTTAACGCAAATCACAGTAAATAATAACGACCCAAATGAGTGCTTAAAGCAAGCTGATATTGCTTTGTATATTGCAAAAAACTTAGGCCGTAATTTAGTCCATTGCTACTCAAAAGAAGATGCGCAAAACAACACGCTTCAAACAGGTCTTGAGTGGGGGCACGAAATCCGCCAGGCACTTCAACAAAATAATATTGAATTACATTACCAGCCTATATGGGATTTTAAAGCAGAAAAAGTTGCGTACTTTGAGGCGCTATTGCGGTTAAAACTTAAAGGCACTCTCATTTACCCTAATCAGTTTATTCCGTCACTAGAAATGCTGAACGACACTTTTTTAATGGATCAGTGCGTAATTAGAAATGCGATTGAAAGTGTTGCAAAATACCCTCAACTTAGCCAAGTTGCTATTAATCTATCTGCGCAATCATTCTTAGATGA
Source organism: Pseudoalteromonas sp. 10-33 (assembly GCF_001469195.1). Lineage (NCBI taxonomy): Bacteria > Pseudomonadati > Pseudomonadota > Gammaproteobacteria > Alteromonadales > Pseudoalteromonadaceae > Pseudoalteromonas > Pseudoalteromonas sp. 10-33. The sequence continues at coordinate 264,317 of NZ_LOFI01000024.1, forward strand.
GCGACTGCTACCATTAATTGAGTCAAACCTTGAAAAGTATAATGTTCCCGCCACTCGGATAATTTTTGAGATCACCGAATCAGCAAGCATAAATAACATACAAGCTACACGTAAGATGATTGAAAAACTCAACTCTTTAGGTTGCCACTTTTCAATAGACGATTTTGGGACCGGCTTTAGTACTTTTAGTTACCTAAAACAGCTGCCTGCTCAACATGTAAAAATAGATGGCTCGTTTGTTCGCGACATGCTTAATGACCCTATTGACCTTGCTTTAGTAAAAGCAATTAACGATATTAGCCGCTCACTTGATAAGTACTCTGTTGCAGAGTATGTTGAAAATAAAGAAATATTTTCTACTTTAAAAGATATTGGTGTGGACTACGGGCAAGGTTACTTTATTGCTCGCCCAGTGCCCGTTGAAAAAATAAATGATGAGCTTGAAAAAATTTATCAAAATAAAAGTATTTACCAACAGTAGCCTAGATTAAAACTAACCAATTCGAACAATTTCACGTCACTTTTTTCTTCCATTATCTTCTTTCTTGCCTATACTTTCTTTATCAGATAAAGAGGATGTCATGTAATTTAAAGGATTACACTGTATAAACATGACATTACCCACTAGCAACACATCGTTAATTTTAAGCTACAAGGGTTTTAGGGAGGAAGGTATGGCGCAACTAGTTATATTATTACTGATCATTCACTTTATTATTGCTTACCAATGTTACAGGTATGCAAGTTTAAAAGGTTACCCCGTTAAGGTGTTTACTGTATTAGGGTGCATCCCCTACTTTAATGTAGTGGTATGGATTTACTTACTTTTTTTACCTGAACTGGAACCATTTGAAAGCCACGTTCAACGTCAAAAGCAGCCATTGTAGGCTGCTTTAACTTTTTTAATAGCGGTTAAATTTATTTGTCTGGCTCATTAAAGTTTAAACTACATTGGTGCTGTAAAAACACCTCAAGCTGCTGGCTAAACAATTTAAAATCGCGAATACGTCCTGTTGTTTTTCGCCAGAGAATACCAATATCGCGATAGGCATCGCTTTGTGAAGGCGTGGCTACCATCTGTTTATTATCTAAAATACCGGCATTAATTGCCATTTGTGGTAAAAAGGTCACCCCGAGCTGGTGTTCAACCATACTGAGTAACGTATGCAAGCTTGCCGCTTCAAATGGGTTAATACAACTAGAGCGGTTTAAATGGCACGCACTCAGCGCGTGACCCGTCATACAGTGCTCTCGCTCTAACAAAAACACACTGGCATCTGGTAATAAATTAAAGTCTTCAACACCCTTTGCTGGCATATAATCTTTATGGTGCACCAGACTAAAATGATCTTTCGCTAAAATTTGAGTATGAAACTTATCGGTTGCATACGGTAGTGCCAATAATGCTAAATCAATGTGTCCATGCTCTAACTTATCCAATAACTTATCGCTGGTATCTTCAATTAATACCAATTCTAATTCACAAAAAGTTTGCTGGCAAAAATGATACAAAGGCGCAGCAATAAAGCTAGCAATAGTCGGGATCACACCAACGGTTAATTTCCCGCTAAGCGGCGTTAAAAAACTTTTTGTAAGCTCTTTTAGGCTGATAGTGTCATTAATTATTTTTCGTGAACGCTCAACAACCTCTTCACCTATGCTTGTAAACATAAGGCTTCGGTTTTCACGCTCAATAAGTTGACAACCTAGCGTTTCTTCAAGGTTTTGAATGGCACTGCTTAGTGTCGACTGGCCAATAAAACAGGCACTGGCTGCGCGGCCAAAGTGTTGATGCTGATGAACAGCAAGTAAATACTGAAGCTGCTTAATACTCGGAAGATTGGTCATTTTTTCTTTCCACAAATAAAAAGACCCCAATACCTAGGGCATTGAGATCTTTTCAAGCTAAAAGTCTTTTAGTACTTTTTTGTTAAACCCCAAATGCGGTTCTCAGTACGTAGAAGATAACAATAGCAAGGGCAGCACCAACTGGCAACGTTATTACCCAAGAAACTACAATGTTTCTGATAACGCTCATGTTAAGTGCACCAATACCACGCGCCATACCTACACCTAATACCGCCCCCACTAAGGTTTGAGTAGTAGATATTGGCATACCAGTTCCTGATGCAATAACAACAGTAGAGGCAGCGGCAAGTTCTGCAGCAAAACCACGGCTAGGCGTTAAATGTGTAATGCCTTCACCAATTGTTTTAATTACTTTTTTACCTAAAATAGCAAGACCTGCAACAATACCAAAACCACCTAGAGGAAGAATCCACCAAGCAATCGCGGCTTTCTTAGCAATTTCACCATTGTTTTCAACAATGTTTACAACAGCAGCTAGTGGACCAATTGCATTAGCAACGTCGTTAGACCCGTGAGCAAATGCCATACAACAAGCCGTTAATACCATTAATACCGCAAACACTTTTTCTACGTTATTAAATTGCATTTGCTTGTCAGCTTTAGGGTCGATGCTTAAGCGAGAGATAGCAATTTTACCAATAATGGCAACAACCACTGCAACACCAATTGAAAGCGCGTAGCCTTCAACAGAACCTAGGTTAATACCAACGTGCTTTAAACCTTTTTTTATTGTAACTAAAGCCATGATAAAACCGGCTAAACCCATGTAGATTGGTACGTAGCGCTTAGCGTTCTTTAATGGTGCATCAGTATCAAATATAAGCTTTTGTGCGCTCATGAATATTAGGTACGCAATAAAGCCGGATATCGCTGGTGTAATGATCCAGCTTCCCACAATACCGCCTACTTTATTCCACTGAATTGCTTCTGTACCCACTGCAACTAGCGCAAAACCAATGATTGCACCAATAATAGAGTGAGTTGTTGATACTGGCCAACCTAAGAATGAAGCGATTAATAGCCATGAACCCGCGGCAAATAATGCGGCAATCATACCTAGTACCATCAGTTCTGGGATGTTTGCAAACGGTGCAGCATCAATTATTCCTTTACGAATAGTTGATGTAACTTCACCCCCTGCTAAATAAGCACCAGCAAACTCAAAAACCATGGCTATTAAAATAGCTTGTTTAATTGTTAATGCTTTTGAACCTACAGATGTACCCATGGCGTTCGCAACATCGTTCGCGCCAATACCATAAGCCATGAAAAAACCAACAGCCGCGGCAATTAAAACTAATACCGTGCCGTAAGATGCAATCATATCCATTGTATAACCTTAATCTTTCGTGTTTGAACTGATTTTAAATTAACGAGCTAACATCAGCTCAAGACGTGATCCTACGCGCTCTGCAATATCTGCAAGCTCGCCAACCCATTCAATAATTTTGTATAAAAACATTACATCAATTGGGTTTAGCTCACCTTCTACATCACGTAGTTGGCGGCGTACTTTAATTTGCATGTCATCCGTGTCTTGTTCGATTGCATCCAATTCAACGAGCATTTTTTCTACTAAGGTCACTTCGCGACCTTTAAAGCCTGTTTCTAATAGCTCTTCTAACTCGTTTATTGCTTTAGATGCTTGTTTAGTTGCATCCACACAACGAGTTAAGTAAGCCAAGAAATCAGCTTGCATGACTGCTGGTATGGTCATTTCACGACCGATTACACGTCCAGCAATGTCTTTTGCTTTATTTGCAATTTTGTCTTGTTGAGTTACTAATTCGAGCAGATCTGTACGTTCTACCGGCATAAATAAACCGCGTGGTAACTGTAAACGTATGTCTCTTTTCATGTCATCGGCTTCACGCTCTAAATTACGAATAGTGATACGAAGCTCTTCTGCTTGTGTCCACTCTTCTTTAAAAACGTGATTAAAAAAAGGTATCAAAGCTTTACTCGCTTGATGAACTTTTTTGATGTGATCTTCCATTGGTTTGAAAGGAGATTTTGCAAAAACTCCTAAAAACGCGTTTGTAGGCATAACTGACCCTTTAATCAAATTACATGCGTGCAGCATGCGATTTTACAGTATTCACAACAATTGTGAACGGTTTTTATTATTTAACTTATAGCTAAATAAACAAAGCGGCTTATAGCCGCTTTGTTAAAAATGCGCTAATGAACTTTAAAGCGATTTTTCAATATCTTCCTGTGATATATGGCGAATATCTTTGCCATTTACAAAGTAGATAATGTACTCGGCAATGTTCTGACAGCGGTCACCAATTCGCTCTAATGAACGCACTGACCAAACTAAATCCATAATTTTTGGAATTGAACGTGGATCTTCCATCATGTACGTCATAATTTGACGTGTTATTGCTTCATATTCACGATCAACTTTAGCATCTTCTTTGTGTACTTCAAATGCGCGTTGCACATCCATGCGCGCAAACGCATCAAGTACATCATGCAACATTTTTAGAACCTGACGACCCATATTTTCAATATTCACCAACAAATCTTGTTGATCTTTAGTGAAGGAATCAAGAGCCACTTTTGCAATACGCTCAGCTTCATCACCAATACGCTCTAAGTCAGCAATGGTTTTTGCAATAGCAATCACCAAACGTAAATCGCTTGCCGCGGGCTGGCGACGCGCAATAATACGCGTACATTCTTCGTCAATACTCACTTCCATGGCATTAACTTTGTAGTCGTTTTGACGCACTTTTTCTGCAAGTTCTGCATCGTTTGTGCTTACCGCATCAAGTGCACTACTTAGTTGCTGTTCAACTAATCCACCCATGCTTAGTACATGGTTACGAACATTTTCAAGCTCTTGATTAAAGCGGCCAGAAATATGCTTATTAATATTATGTTCCATAATTACCTTCTCTCTAAATCTTGTACAACACAGTACTGTTAATTATTTAGCCGTAACGACCTGTAATATAATCTTCAGTCTTTTTCTTCGTTGGTGTTGTAAATAAGGTATTTGTATCTGAGTACTCAATCAGCTCACCCATGTACATAAAGGCTGTTTGGTCAGATACACGCGCTGCTTGTTGCATGTTATGCGTAACAATAACAACGGTAAATTTGTTCTTTAAATCGTTAATTAACTCTTCAATAACTAAAGTAGAAATTGGATCAAGTGCCGACGTTGGTTCATCTAACAATAAAACCTCAGGCTCTATCGCAATAGAACGAGCAATTACTAAACGCTGTTGCTGACCGCCTGATAAACCAAAGGCACTGTCGTGTAATCTATCTTTTACTTCATCCCATAAAGCTGCGCCACGTAATGACTGCTCTACTACTTCGTCTAACTTACGCTTTTCTTTAATGCCCTGTAAGCGTAGACCATAGACTACGTTTTCATAAATCGATTTTGGAAATGGATTTGGACGCTGAAACACCATTCCCACGTTACGGCGAAGCGCCGCAACATCTACATTTTTATCGTAAATATTTTGCCCATGAAGGAGTATTTCACCTTCAATTCGACAAATATCAACTAAGTCATTCATTCGGTTAATACAACGCAGTAATGTTGATTTACCACAACCAGATGGGCCGATAAACGCCGTTACTTGGCCTTTTGGAATGTTCATATTAACTTTACTAAGCGCTTGTTTATCACCGTAGTAAAGATCGAGATCTTTAATCTCTAACGCTTTTTGCTCGTCTGTTAAATTGTCTAAATCTAACTTCATGCCCAAATTGGCTTGGTTTACTTTTGGAGCGACTGTAATCATGTTTGTTACCTATTAAATCTTTACTAATTAGTGTTCAAGCGATCTGAATTTTTCACGTAAATGGTTACGTATACCAATGGCCGTTATATTGAGTGTAATGATAACCGACACAAGTAAAAATGCCGTTGCATATACCAGCGGACGTGCCGCTTCAACATTCGGGCTTTGGAAGCCAACATCGTAAATATGAAAGCCTAAGTGCATGAACTTTCTGTCTAAGTGAAAATACGGAAAGTTGCCGTCTAGTGGTAACGTGGGTGCCATTTTAACAACACCTACCAACATCAGTGGCGCAACTTCGCCTGCTGCACGTGCAACAGCCAGTATTAAACCCGTCATAATTGCAGGGCTTGCCATTGGAATTACAATACGCCATAGGGTTTCAACTTTAGTTGCACCCAATGCCAACGAACCGTCACGCACAGTGCTTGGAATACGTGATAAACCTTCTTCCGTAGATACAATAACCACGGGTAACGTTAGTATTGCCAATGTTAATGCAGACCACATTACACCCGGTGTGCCAAATACTGGCGTTGGTGAAGACTCTGGGTAAAACAACTGGTCAATACTGCCACCAAGCATGTATACAAAAAAGCCTAAACCGAATACACCATAAACAATGGAAGGTACACCCGCTAAGTTGATTACCGCGATACGAATCATTTTTGTGACCGCATTTTTAGCCGCGTATTCGTGCAAGTAAATAGCAGCAACAACACCAAACGGCGTAACTATCACGGCCATCAACATAACCATAAATACAGTACCAAATATGGCAGGGAATACGCCCCCTTCAGTATTTGCTTCGCGTGGATCGTCAGATACAAACTTGCCTAATTGACCAAAGTAATGACCTAGCTTTGCAAAAAAGCCCATGTCGTTCGGAAACCACACATCCAGTACTTGATACATTGGGATCGTGACTATTTCGCCGCGCATATCTTTTACCGTAACATGGTCGCGCTTAGCCTGTTTACGCAGTGCAAATAACTCTTTTTCAAGTTCGCCGTACTCTGCACGTAATTCTGCACGCATTTTTGCAAGCTCTGCAACACGCTCATCTGTTAACTGATTATCAAGTAGGTAGCTTTTCTCTTTTAAACGTAGACGCTCAAGTTCATAGTTAATATGACCTATATCGCCATTTTGTAAATCTAATGCTTCATCGTTTAAATCTACAGCACGCTCAACAAGGTCATATAAAGCATCAACCTTATCACCCTCTACTGGTTTACCATCTTTAAATACACTTTCTACATAGCCGTAAAAGTTACCATTTTTGCTACGTTCAAATACTGCAAGCGTAGCGGGTGTAGACTTTGCTTTTATGTCGGTTTCAAGTATCCAACGAAAATCTAAATCTACGTATTCACGGTTACCTGTTTTAATAAGTAAGCGTTCAAATTCTTCTTTATCAAATGCTGAAACATCAACACCTATTGCAGCCAAACGCTCTTTAGGTACGAGTTCACGGTCGTAAACTTCACCAATAACGGTTTGCTTTGCAATTGAGCCTTCAAGCTCAAACTGTACAACTTGAGAAGGCCAGAAAAAACTCAATCCCTTCCAGGCTATCATTGCTAATATACCTAAAACCGAAATCAAGCTGATGCTCACTGCACCGCCGGTCATCCAAATCCAAGGAGAACCAGACTTAAACCACTGCTTTACCATGTCGTGTCTCTCCACTTACATTGAGCTGTATTTTTCACGTAACTGCTGACGAACAAACTCAGCTAACGTGTTAAATACAAAGGTGAATATGAATAGTACAAAGGCTGCTAAAAACAATATTCTGTAATGCGAGCTACCTACTTCTGATTCAGGCATTTCTACCGCAATATTAGCCGCCAGCGTTCTCATGCCTTGGAAAATACTCCAGTCCATAATTGGTGTGTTACCTGTTGCCATGAGTACAATCATGGTTTCGCCCACTGCACGGCCAAGGCCCATCATTACCGCAGAAAATATACCAGGGCTTGCAGTTAACAAAACAACACGCACGAGTGTTTGCCATTGAGTTGCACCCAATGCTAGTGAACCATTTGATAAGTGCTTAGGTACGCTAAATACAGCGTCTTCCGCAATAGAGAAAATAGTAGGCACCACTGCAAAACCCATTGCTATACCGACCACCAATGAATTACGTTGGTCAAATGTCATGCCTAACTCGTTTGTTAGATACTGACGTACATTCCCGTCAAACATCCACAGTTCTACTGTTTCGCTCATTGCGAACGAAAACCAACCAACCACTAATACAACAGGAATCAAAATAATTGAATGAGAGCCTTCTGGTATTTTATGGCGAATACTCGCTGGTAATTTTGTCCAAGCAAGTGCTGAACCTAAAATACCAATAGGTAATAAAATGAGTAAGCCAACAATTGCAGGTAAGTGTTCTTCAATTAATGGTGCTAACCAAAGACCAGCTAAAAAGCCTAAAATAACAGTAGGAAGTGCTTCCATTATTTCAACGGTTGGCTTTACAACTTTACGTAATCCACTCGACATAAAGTACGCAGTGTAAATGGCCGACGAAATCGCAATAGGTACTGCAAATAACATGGCGTAAAAAGCCGCTTTAATTGTACCGAACGAAATAGGCACAAGCGAAAATTTAGATTCAAAGTCATCACTTGCTGATGTTGACTGCCAAATATATGCAGGCTCTGGGTAACCTTCGTACCATACTTCTTGCCATAACGCAGACCAAGTTACTTCAGGGTGTTCGTTGTGAACTTCTAATACCGTTAGCTTGCCATCCGCTAAAATTAACGCTGCATTTGAGCGCGGTGCAATTGCAAAGTGTTTAATTTCGCCTTCACTTACTTTACCTTGCCACAACTTAGCTTCGCTTGTTGTGTAGTAAACACCTAGCTCACCGTTACTACTGGTAGTGAAAAAAGTACGACGATAAAATTCTGTAAATATATTTAATTTACTTTGTTTGGTTGTTTCAAACGCACGAATTTTTTGAAATTCACGGCCAGTATCTGTGTTTACTTCAAACCACTGCGATACTTCACCGTTATCGTTAGCAAGCATTAATGAGTTTGCACCCGCTAGTAACTGAGCCGACACTATATTAGCGCTTTCTTCATTAGCTGATAATAATTGAATTTGCTCTACTTCACTTGGGTCGCGCGTGTCATAAACGTAAATTTGATTAGCTGAACGAATAAACGTACGTGTTGTATCTGGCGAAATTAAAAGCTCATCTACACGGCCTTCAATATCAAGCTCTGTTCTCTCAACAACCCACTCAACTTCACCCGTAAACATGTTTTCTTCGGCAACAAAACTGCTAAATAAAACACGCTTATCTGCGGTTAATGCAACGACCGCCGTTTTATCTTCATAGTGAGTAAACGCAAAACGTTTAATTGCAGCGCCTTGAGCGTCAACTTCTAACGCCATTTCACCAAGCGGGTAATCAACTCGGGGCGTTAATTTACGTTCGTTATTTGGAAAGGTAACTAAAAACTTAGGTACAACCACCATCACAGTGCCGTTTTCTAAACCATATGCGTATTGGCCTTGAAACGGTGCGCTAGTTGCAAAGCTTGTTACTTCACTTGGAAGGGCAACATTAAGTGTTTTGAGTTTTTTACCAAAACGTGCTTTTTCTACATTGTAAAAATCAACTTGGCCTTGCTGGCTAAGTAAATAAGCAACTTCGGTTTGCTCTTCAACACCTAAGCCAACTATTTGATCTGCGTTACTTACAGTGAAACTGTTGCGCTTTTCAACTTTAGCCGACTCAAAAATTGGCTGTACTACATAAAGAAGGTAGAAAAATATTAACAACAGCGCTATTAATACCATTACTCCACCGGCGGTTATGCCAAATTTGGCAAACCTGTCTTTAAATAGACGGCTTCGATCCGTATTAAAAGACGGTTTATTCGGATTGGAAGTCATCAAAACACCTTTAAATCTTAACGTTCCATAAATTATATTTCATCAAGATGACAGTAATGTTACAACGGTCATAATAAGCACTTTAATTAAAGGTATATCTAAGGTGGCATATATTATTGTATTAATTAATATGAAAATAAGGTGCTTAACAAAGAAACTAAATAACAAAAATAATTGGACAAAGCATTTAACGAGGTTAATACTCAAATGGTAAATTAAGGAATACGCTTACCTTTTTCATTCACGTTAAATTAATCATTAGTACAATAAAATCATAAATTTATAAGAGCGCGGCAGCATCAAAACATAGTTTAATGCCTACGCATTTACATTCTTCAGGCTAAAGAGAGGCACAATTTATGAAGCAGTTGGTAATAACTATTTTAGGAAAGGATCGTCCAGGCTTAGTAGAAGATATTTCATCGGTAGTTTTAAAAAATCATGGCAACTGGTTATGTAGTAATCTTAGCCATTTATTAGGTCATTTTGCAGGCATTATTAAGTTAGAAGTTGCCGAAGAGCATTTTCAGGAACTGCAAAATGCGCTGAGCGCTTTACCAAAACTTGAAGTACGTATTGAAGCTGGCAATACTGAAATCGAACCTTCACCACGTGAACAAATCAATTTAGTTATCACAGGGAACGATCGCCCTGGCATTATCCAAGAACTCGCAAGCGTAATACGACACAAAGGGGCAAGCATTACTCATTTAAATTCAAGACAACAAAGCGCTCCCAACTGGGGAGTCCCTATTTTTAGCGCTGTTGCAACTGTCACCTTACCTAACGGAATGGATAAAGACGAAGTTATTGATGCGCTTGAATCGATAACCAGCGATTTGATAGTAGATACAGAAGAAGCGTAATTCTTATATTGCGTGTCATACAAGTGACACGCATGTCATTTTAATGTCATTAAATTGTTCTATATTTTATTTAGCGTTAGATAATGGAATATACGATGAATGCCCACATAGAACACACTCAAACTATTGAATACTTTGCCAAAGAGCTTAGTTGGCTGTCATTTAACGAGCGCGTACTGCAAGAAGCTAAAGACAAAAACAATCCAATAATTGAACGCATGCGCTTTTTAGGGATATTTTCTAATAACCTTGATGAATTTTTTAGAGTGCGTGTTGCCGATGTTAAACGCCGTATTTTATTAAACAAACTCCCCGATGCTAACTTTGAAGAAGACGAAGCTTTATTAAGTCAAATTCAGCAAAAAGTGTTGCAACTAGGCAAAAAATTTAACCTAATACATCAACAAATTTTAAACGATTTAACCACTCATAATATCCATGTTGACCGCCCCGAAAAATTAACAGAATTTCACCTCAATTGGCTCAAAACGTATTTTCATGACACAGTTTTACAGCATATATCGCCTATTTTACTTAATGAAAATAAAGATTACTCCGATTACATAAACGACACCATGACCTACTTGTTTATTGAAATGAGTGACGAAAAAAGCCACTACGCTATGCTTGAAGTACCCACAGACCGTGTTCCTCGTTTTATTATATTACCGCCTGAAAAAACACGTCGCCGTAAAACTATTGTCATGCTTGATGATGTTATTTCTTACTTTTTAAATGATGTTTTTAGTAACTTTTTTCATTTTGATAAAATTCAAGGTCATGCAATAAAACTCACCAGAGATGCCGAATACAACTTAGACGACGAACTAGAAGAAGGCCTGCTCGATAAAATGTCAAAAGGACTCAAGCAACGTATTTATGCAGAGCCTGTACGCCTTGTTTACGACGAAAGCATGCCCGAAAGTATGTTAAAAGTGATGAAAAAACGTTTAAATGTGAGTCATCATGATGCGTTGATACCTGCAGGTCGCTACCGCAACTTTAGAGATTTTATTGCTTTTCCTAATGTCGGTCGCCAATACCTTGAAAACAAACCACTCCCAGCGATACAAAGTACTGCTTTTAATAAACATAGCAGTGTATTTGACGCAATAAGCGAGCAGGATATATTACTTTACTACCCATACCACACGTTTAATCATTTATTAGAATATGTTCGCCAAGCCGCATTTGATCCTATGGTGACGCAAATAAAAGTAAATATTTATCGTGTTGCGAGCAAATCTAGGCTTATTTCTTTACTCATTAATGCCGCTAAAAACGATAAAAGCGTCACTGTAATGGTTGAGCTCAAAGCACGCTTTGATGAACAGAACAATATTGAATGGGCTAAAGTACTGAGCAGCGCGGGAATAAAAGTTATTTTTGGTATACCTGCACTAAAAGTACATAGCAAACTGTGTGTTATTCACCGTAAAGAAAAAAACAAAATAGTTAAATATGCTCATATTGGTACCGGAAACTTTCATGAAAAAACAGCTAAAATTTATACCGACTTTAGCCTTTTCACTAAGCATAACGGCATTTGTGAAGAGTGCGATAGCGTATTTAAATTTATAGAAAGCAGCTATAAACCCTTTAATTTTGAATATTTAATGATCTCCCCTGTCAATGCCCGTGACACATTACTTGATCTGATTGATAAAGAAATAAAGCATGTTGAAGATGGTTTTGCAGGAAGAATTACAATTAAAGTAAATAACTTAGTTGATAAGCAACTTGTAGATAAGCTTTATTATGCTGGTCGTCGTGGTGTAAAGATTCGAATTATTGTACGCGGTATGTGCTCATTAATATCTGGGGTGCCTCGCTTCAGCGAAAACATAAAGGTGATCAGTATTGTTGATCGCTTTTTAGAGCACCCTAGAGTCATGGTGTTTGGTAATAACGGTGACGATAAAGTATATATTTCGTCTGCCGATTGGATGACACGTAACCTTGATCAACGTGTTGAAGTAGGCGTGCCAATTTTAAATGATAAATTAAAACAACTCATTATCGATATTTTAGAGCTACAATTTAAAGACCGTACCAAAGCTCGGCTAATCGATAGCGAGCAAAAAAACACCTATGTTAGGCGCGGTAACAGAAGAAAAATTCGCTCACAGATTGCAATTTACGACCACCTAAAAAAATGGGAAAGTAACTATAATAATGAATAATCATCCATCAATAGCGGCCGTCGATCTAGGTTCGAATAGCTTTCACTTGGTCGTTGCGCGCGAAGTGGATGGCACATTGCAAATTTTGCATAAAGAGAAACAACGTGTTTATTTAGCTGATGGCCTAGACGATAAATTAAGGCTAAACCAAGATGCGATAGACCGTGCGCTACGTGTACTTAAACAGTTTGCAAATACACTTGAAGACTTTCCTTCTAGTAATGTAAAAGTAGCTGCGACTTACACTTTTAGGCGCGCCAAAAATATTCATGCCTTTTTAACCCAAGCAAGTAACGTTTTTCCATTTCATATTGACGTGATCCCCGGGCAAGAAGAAGCTAGGCTTATTTATCAGGGTGTGGCTCATTATATTCATAATGAAGAAAACCGCCTTATTATCGATATTGGCGGAGGCAGTACCGAACTTATTATTGGCAAACACTTTAAGCATAAACTGCTTACTAGTCGAAATATGGGTTGTGTTAGCTACACAAAACAATTTTTTAGTGATGGAGCTATTACAGCCAAGCGCTTTAATCGAGCTGAAACAAAAGCAGAACAAGAAATCGAAGTTATTTATGCTAACTACATTCGCGAGGGCTGGCAAAATGTAATTGGTACGTCGGGCACTATAAAGTCAATATTAACCATGGTGAATGCACAAAATCCACAACAAGCATTTATAAATATTGAGGATTTACTTACTCTTAAACAACAATGTATTGCCGCTAAACACATCGATAATATCTGTATTGAAGGGTTAACCCCTGAGCGTCAGCAAAGCCTATGTGGAGGGCTTGCCATTCTTATTGCTGTCTTTAAAGAATTTTCGATTGGCGAACTTACGTATAGTGATTTCTCTTTAAGAGAGGGATTACTTCACGAAATGCAGCAGAAGCTGGCTGATAAAGATATACGTAGCAACACAATTAATAACTTAAGTGAACGATATACAGTTGATAAACCGCATGCTTTGCGGGTTGCAAACACTGCACTTTGGATTTACGAGCGAGTTGGTAAGGCATGGCAACTTAATGATAATGACGACACAGCGCTTTTAACCTGGGCGGCAAAATTACATGAGATTGGGTTATCTATAAACTCTTCAGGAATTAATAAGCACAGTGCCTATATTGTGGCAAACAGTCAACTTCCTGGTTTTACTCAGCAGGAACAGCTCATATTAAGCTCGCTAATTCGATTTTACCGTAAAAAAATTAAATTAGATGAACTACCAGAGTTTACAACTATCGCACAGCAACATGTCACTAAGCTTGTTACTATTTTGCGATTAGCCATTTTATTTAATCAAAAGCGACAAACAAGCCAGCAGCCTAATATGGATATTAGCGCCAATAGCACGGGGCTTTTCATTAAGTTTCATGATAACTATTTGCAAGAACATACGTTGCTGCACGCTGACTTAGCACTAGAACAACGTTATTTAAAAAAGGTCGGAATAAGTCTTAACTGCTCATAATAGAATTTAAAAAAGTGTATGGCAGGGCATTTATACCCTGCTTGTTTTTACTTCCCCTGATGTAACTACATATCCATATGACGATTTGTACTTTGCATCATTTGTTTAAGCCCTTGCTTTTCAAGCTCTAGTAGCTGCGCTAGCTTCTCTTGAGCATGTTCCGTTTCTGCACGTTCAAGCAGGTAACCGTAAAGCGCAATCACTTTTTGATGCTGGCCCGATAAGTAATTTTGAATTGCTTTTTCATCTAACTGTTTATCTTTGCTGATATCGTTAAACGTAATAAGTTCGGGGTTGCTGGCAAAGTACTCATAGCAAAATGTGTCGAGCGTGTTAATTTCGGTAATCGCTTTGAAACCCACTAAATCTTCAGCGAGTTTTTTTTCGTAATTAAGGTAATAATCCACCAGCATGGCATTACGCTCATCAAGTATTGGTTTAACGCTATGAAAATTAGCCGCCATTTGCGTATGAAATAATACGGTCCAGTCGTATACCTCTTTAATTGTTTTAACTTGCATGTGCATTCCTTACTTAGTTAACTGATAAGTTACAGGTTGCTTGAATCATGCCAACAAAAAAGCATTTTAAAACAATAAGTTAAAACTTATAGATAGATTAAAATGTAAATTAGTAGAATAACTTACAAACGATAAGTAATTTTTATAGGGCAATGATAAATCATTACCCTATCACTGTTACTTAATGGCCTTTTTTCTCCATAATAAGTAAGCCGCAGGAATAACCAATAAGGTCAACAATATCGCGCTCGCCATTCCCCCCACCATAGGCGCTGCAATTCGGCTCATTACTTCACTACCGGTACCCGTTCCATAAAGCACAGGTAATAAACCAATAACAATAGTAGCCACCGTCATCATTACAGGGCGAACACGTAAGCCGGCACCTTCAATAATTGCTTGCTGTAACTGAGCTAACGAAAGTGGTTTATCAGCTCGCTTAGCTGTTAAGCACATGTTTTGATATGCCTGATTTAAGTAAACCAGCATAATCACCCCAATCTCTACCGCGACACCGGCCAGAGCAATAAAACCGACCCCTACGGCGACTGAAAAGTTAAAGCCTTCAAGGTACATGAGCCATACACCCCCTATCATAGCCAATGGCAGTGTGCACATAATAATAGTTACCTCAGCAAAGCTTTTAAAATTAAGATAGAGCAGCACAACAATAATGGCCAAGGTGAGAGGCACTACGTAGGTGAGCTTCTCTTTTGCACGTTGCATATATTCATACTGCCCAGCCCATGAAATAGAATATCCCGATGGCAGTATCAAACGTTCATTTAGCACGGCTCTCGCGCTTTCAACATAGCGACCAATGTCTACGCCATCTATATCAATATAAACCCAACCATTTAAACGTGCATTTTCACTTTTAATGCCAGACGGACCATTTTCAATAAATACATTAGCGACATCTCCAAGTGCAATATGCTGTCCTTGTGGCGTCACAATGGGCAATAACATAAGGGCTTCAGGTGAATCTCTAAAAACTTGCGGATAACGCAAGTTAACCGAATAACGAGCCTGCCCCTCTATTGTTTGTGTTACATTTTTACCGCCAACTGCCGTTGCTATAACTTGCTGTATATTGCTTATGTTTAAATTATAACGCGCTGCTTTTTCGCGATTTATATTAATTTTTACGTAACGTCCACTTGCAACTCGTTCAGAATAAACAGAGACGGTTCCTTCAATATCAGCAAGTAGTGTTTCTATTTGCTCGCCAATTTTTTGGATTTCACTTAACTGCGGACCTGCCACTTTAATACCTACAGGGGTTTTAATACCGGTTGCCAACATGTCTATGCGTGTTTTAATCGGCATAACCCACGCATTAGTTAAACCAGGAAACGTAACTAATGCATCAAGTTCGGCTTTGAGTTTTTCAAGTGTCATTCCCTCTCGCCATTCGTCTTTGGGTTTGAGTTGAATAAACGTTTCAATCATTGTCAGTGGGGCCGGATCGGTGGCAGTTTCGGCTCTTCCGACTTTACCAAATACGGTTTTAACCTCCGGCACGGTTGCGATTAATTTATCTGTTTGCTGCAAAACCTCTCGAGCTTTAGCTATTGATATACTGGGGTATGTAGTGGGCATATACATTAAATCCCCCTCATCAAGTGGTGGAATAAACTCGCTACCTATTTTGTTCAGCGGGTAAAAGCCAATCATGGTCATAATTAAAGCAAATATTAACGTTGTTTTTGGGTAATTAAGCACCCAGCTGAGCAAAGGGCGATAAGCCGCTACAAGCAAACGGTTAACGGGATTTTTATTTTCAGGTATTACTTTGCCTCTTATAAAATAGCCCATCAATACAGGCACTAAGGTGATCGCTAACCCTGCTGAGGCCGCCATAGCATAAGTTTTAGTGTAAGCGAGAGGTGAAAACATTCGCCCTTCTTGCGCCTCTAAAATAAAGACAGGCAAAAAACTGACGGTAATAATTAATAAACTAAAAAACAGCGCAGGACCTACTTCGCTTGTCGCTTTAATAACGACTTGCCAACGGTTTTGATCAGTCAGTGGTGTTTTTTCCATATGCTTATGCATATTTTCAATCATAACTATGGCGCCATCGGTCATTGCCCCTATGGCAATCGCAATACCGCCCAAAGACATAATGTTAGCGTTAATTCCTTGCCAATACATTACAATAAACGCCGTTAATATACCCAGCGGTAAAGTAATAATAGCCACCAAAGATGAGCGTATATGAAACAAAAACACAACACACACAAGCGCTACAACAAGAAGTTCTTCAACAAGTTTGCTAGTCAGATTATTTATTGCGTTGTTAATTAAGTTTGAGCGATCGTAAACGGGAATAATCTCAACGCCCTCGGGCAGTCCCTTTTTGAGCGATTCGAGCTTGGCCTTAACCAGTTCAATGGTTTTTTGTGCATTTTCACCATAGCGCATAACAACAATGCCACCGGTAGCTTCGCCTTCACCGTTAAGATCACTTACGCCACGGCGCATCTGGGGACCAAGTCGAATATTTGCGACATCGCGTAACTGCAAAGCGGTACCGTTTGCATTAGTACCTAATGGAATAGCCTCTAAATCGGCAACACTTTTAATGTAACCTGTGCTGGTAACCATGTATTCCGCTTCGGCCATTTCAATAACAGAGGCGCCAGTCTCTTGGTTTCCTTGCTCTATTGCAGTTTGAATGAGGCTCAACGGAATGCCGTAAGCACGTAACTTAGTAGGATCGACATTTACTTGATACTGCTTAACCATTCCCCCTACAGAGGCAACCTCAGAAACACCCGGTACGGTTTGTAATTCAAATTTTAAAAACCAATCTTGTAAGCTTCTTAGCTGACTTATGTCATGCTTATTTGTTTTATCAACCAATGCATATAAATAAATCCAACCTACGCCCGATGCATCGGGTCCAAGTTCTGGCGTTGCGCCTTCAGGCAGACGGTTTGCAGCTTGTGTTAGGTATTCTTGCACTCGGCTACGCGCCCAATATAAATCAGTGCTGTCGTCAAAAATAATATAAACATACGAGTCGCCAAAAAATGAAAAACCTCTTACCGTTTTTGCCCCTGGTACCGATAACATTGCAGTAGTAAGCACAAAGGTTACTTGGTCTTGTACCACTTGGGGTGCTTGCCCCGGATACGATGTTTTTACAATAACTTGCACATCCGATAAATCGGGCAAGGCATCTACTGCCGTATTTTTAACGGCAAACACACCACCACCCACTAAAATTAATGTAAGCAATAATATAAATAACCGGTTATAGACAGACCAGCGAATAACAGCAGCAATCATTTTACTTCCTCGTCCATCATATGTTGCATTGAGGAGTGATCCATTATTTCAACATTGTTTAAAGCGGTGATCACAAAATCATCATTTATAATGCTAAATGTGAAATTAATGGTTTGGCCTTTCACAAGAGAGTTAACCTCTATATGCGGTGCTAATACAAAGTTCATTGTTGCTGGACCTCGGTTCCATTTTTGAATAGCTTCGCGGCTAATATTTACAACTCGAGTTGGTGCATCTATTGCATTTATAACGCCATTTACAGTTGCACTTTGAGAGGCAACATCGTTACTAGCATGAGCTGCTGACATCTCCATTCGCTTAAAGTCTGAGCGTTTGCTCGACTCAGAATCTATTAAAAATTGTGCAGATGTGACCACACTCTCGTTTGCCATCACACCTGACAAAATAACCGTTTCATTAAGGTTTGTTTGCCCTACTTGTACTTCAACAGATTTAAAGCGCCCTTCACCTAATGCGACAACTACGCGGTTTTGATGTTGCGTACGAATTACAGCTTCTTTTGGTACTACAAGCTGAGGCTTACTCACCTTTGTATGAATAACTACCTGGGCAAACATATTCGGTTTTAGCTTAAGGTCTTTATTTTTAAACCGGAGTCTGACCCGAAGTGTTCTATTTTGAGCATCGAGCGCAGGATAAATATAATCGACCTGCCCTTGCCATTCTTTTCCCTTTAAATAATCAAGAGTCATGGTTACCGGCAAGCCAACACTAATAAGCGACGATTGGCGCTCAAATATTTCAGCTTCTACCCATACCTCATCAAGTTGAGCAATGCTCATCATTGACGTACCTGGCTTTACATAAAAACCTTCTCGCACATTCAGCTCATCAACAATTCCACTTTGACGCGCATAAAAGGTAATATTTTGCATTATTTGCTTATTTTTTTGTAAGCGCTCGATAAATTCAGCAGATACATTTAACGACTCTAATCGTGCTTTTGCAGCACGAATTAGCACATTGTTATTTCTATTTACTGCCAATAAAAACTCTTCTTGTGCATTAACCAGCTGCGGTGAGTACAAAGTATACAAAGGTTCGCCTGCGCTGATTTTATCGCCTTGCGCTTTTACGTATAAATTTTCAAGCCACCCTTCTACACGAGGATGAATATGCGTCATTTCATCTTGGTTATATTGCACATATCCCAGTGTATTAATATTAGTTTGCAGTGCTTTTAACTGCACTTTTGTGGTTTTCACCCCTAAATTATTAATTACCACAGGCGAAATAGTAACTGCCCTTTTTTCACTTTCGCTATTGCTAGCTTCGTCGTAAACAGGCACTAAATCCATCCCCATAGGAGAGAGGCCTGGAGCGTCACGCCTATAATTACTGTCCATGGGTGCAACCCAATACAAGGGGTGTTTTTCGGTAGTTGCCGGTTTTTCATTAAATGTAATTTGCGTAAGACCAGCCCAAAAGCCTGCACCTACAACAGCGGCAATTAATAGTTTTAAATTAGCGTTCATCAGGCTGCATCCCCTACTAGTTCGCCCATAACTTGGGAGTCTAAGCTGCTTATATAATAATTTAGCCGTGCAATAATAATGTGTTTATCTACTTGAATATTAAGTGCGTCAATTTTGGCATTTAGCTCACTAATACGTGCTTGCATCACATCAGAAAAGTCACCGTCATCACGCGTATAAGCATTTAAGGTTGCTTGTGATTGCTCAGCCATTTGTACTAATAACGTATTTTGATATAGTGTATTTCGCTTTTGTAACTGAGATAGCTGACTATATTCTTTAAAATACATACCTTTGAGTTTTTGCAAAGCGACTCTTTTTTGTGTTTTAGTCGCCTCCGCAATCGATATAGCCGATTTAACTTGTTGGTCTTGCCTGTTATCTGTAAACAAAGGTAGATCAATGCTTACCCCCACTGAAAGTAAGTCGGCCCTTGATTGGCCCATTGGTGTGTCTGCTCGATAGCCATACCCCACATTAATCCCTATCTGTGGCTGGTAGCTTTGTTTAGCTAGGCGCACTTGTGTTTGCTTGGCCAATACACTTTGCTCTATGGCTACAATGGCTGGGTGAGCCATAAGTAATCGTATAAGTTGACTAAATTCAAGTGTATTAAAATTAGTAAGCGCGGGAGGGGTTATAAATTTACCATCTAAAGGTTTTTCTAACATTGTTATGGGCAACCATTGCGCAAGCCGATTTTTAGCGCTGTGAAGTTGTTGCTCAAGTGTGAGTAGCTTATCTTCTAAGCGGGTAAGCTCTAACTGAGCCCGAATAATATCTTGCTGGCGTGTCTTACCCTGTGTACTTGCGTAGCTGGCCTCAGTTATTTGAATAAGCTGAGTAAATAACTCTCTGTCTTTCTCTATTAAGTTAATACTGCGCTGTGCCCTATAAGCATTTAGCCAAAACTCGGTAACTATCGCTTTTACCTGAGCTAACCTATCAGCTCGCTGCCATGGGTATTGCTGCGATGACTGCAAAAGTGACATTTGCTTGAGTGCTAGGCTATCACCGCGACTAAACTTTTGACTTACACTTACTTTAAATTGAGTCATCCCTTCTTGATCAAACGCATAACCATTTGTTGGTAAGTTCATCAGACCAAACGTGAGTGTTGGGTCGGGTAAAGTGCCCGCCATAATACTCTGAGCCATAACGGCTTGCTCTTGGTGGCGGCTTGCAGATAGCCACGGATCATTTTCAAGTGCATAACTAAGGGCGTGAGATAAGTTTAGCGCTTTCTGTGAGTTATACTCATTCGTTGCGCCTTTCGTGTTTTCTTCTTGGGTATTCGCCGCACCGCTGAACAAAGTCAAACAACATAGCACTGCGTTTATTTTCAAAGCGTAATTCATCGCTTGCTCCATTTAAAAATTAATAAAAATTTAAATTGGCAAGAAAGGTGTTTATATCAGCCGCACCGAATATGAAAACTAATCACGTTTTCAAAGGGTCAAAATCAGCTAGAGGTTCATAAAATTTAGACACACCTATCCTGCTATTTAAGCAAACATAGGAGGGCGGTAAAGTGATTTGGGAGAGGTTGTTTGAGCACTTAATTCGGGCGTATTCACTTTTTCAGTAATAATAACTGCAGTCACCAATAAAATATCAACATTAAGCATTGAGTTAGCGGCACAGCCATTAACGGGGCAACTGCATTCGTTTTGAGCCGTCGCCTCGTCATCGCAGCAATCCATTTGCATCATGGTATGGTGAGCGCTGTTGTTCCCTTCGCTGGTATTACCCAAATGCATATTAACGTGAGCATTAGACTGATGAGGCATTTCACATTCACTTGCTACAGACGCAAAAGACTGACCCACAAACGTGAGCAGTAAAGTAAGCGTAAGTAAAATAGTGTACATGCGTTGCAAAATGATACCCCAATCAAAAAAAGAGAGTTTAAAGTAACTTATAAACGACTACAAATAATTTAGGGCGTGTTATGTAGTTTGGTTTGAGTTTTAATTAAATAGCTGGCAGTAACTGCAAATAGACAATAGGCTCCAAAGTACCAAAACCCTTCACCAAACTGTGCATTCATAACAAGTAATTCACCACTTTTAGCGTGTGCATTGCCTGCTAAATACGTAACAATTAATGCTATTACAAATACATCAACCATACTCCATTTGCTGAGCGCACACACAATATTGCCACAAACTTGCTTAAGTCCATTCACTGGTA
Organism: Pseudoalteromonas sp. 10-33; assembly: GCF_001469195.1. NCBI lineage: Bacteria > Pseudomonadati > Pseudomonadota > Gammaproteobacteria > Alteromonadales > Pseudoalteromonadaceae > Pseudoalteromonas > Pseudoalteromonas sp. 10-33. The sequence continues at coordinate 285,916 of NZ_LOFI01000024.1, forward strand.
AGCAGCAATACAGTAGCTGTAATAATAACTTTAGGCTTGGCACCACCACTGAAAAAAGACCAACCAAGATAGCAACAAGCAAATTATTATTATTTGCTAGGTCTTTAATAGTGCCGTAAATACTTTGCGTTTTGCTATAGGCGCTAATCTCGCCTTCTAACTTATCTAGCCCCAACATGTTTGAAAACATCATTAGCATACTGCGCGTTCGGCCATCGCCTTCTTCTGCTAACATTTCAATACCCGCTTGGGCAAGTTTTGATTTATCAATATTTCCCTCAATTGTTAGCACTGGTTTTGTAATACCCGGAAATAACAAACATAAAGCAATAACAACACTTACAACAGATAAAAAATTACGCATCTTATTCGCTCATAACTTCTATTACATCATCACTATAAAGCATTGACTCTAATATAAAACTGTATACTTTTTCTATTTCTATCTCTGGGTTAACCAGCTTAAGTTGTGTTTCAACCATTGGCCAATTTTTAGTTTCAATCGCTTTTGTAAGCAATAAACAATCACCCAACAAACCGGTTTGCATTAGCAAAGCATCTGTTATGCTTTTATCAAGCGTAAACTCTTTTACAATAGTTGCTAGCTCAATATCTAATATTGCATCAAGCATCGAAAACAACCCCACCAAGTAACCTTGCTGAGATAAATTTTTGTTTGTTTCTGTTAATATAAGTTCCATTAACCGAGCGCGTACAAGAGCAAATTTAGTTAACTCTGTGGGTTTATCTATTCCTAAATCGCTAACAGCTAATACGCGCACAAATTGGCGAATTACGTCCTCACCTAAATAAACAACAGCTTGCGATATAGACGTGATAACTAAATTACTATTACCAGAGCGCGCATTTGCTAAACGTAAAATTCGCGCCGTTATTCCTACATCTTTCGCTACACGCTGATGAATTTCTTCAAAGCATATCGATTCTTTTGCTATTGCTTTAAGGAGTTCGAAAACGGTAACTTTTGAAGGGTCGACTCCACTGTAAGTGAGCATTTCTGGGCGAGCAAAAAAGAACCCCTGAAAATAATCACACCCTGCATCGCGTAAGTTTATAAACTGATCGTAGGTTTCTATTCGCTCTACAATTATTTTGCAATGAGGGTAGCTACGTTTTAACTTTTTAACCCGCATGTTAGTTTTAATAATAGGCTCTTCAGCTTCAATTTTTATGTAGCTAACAAGGGCGAGTAAAGGCTCCCATTTTTCATCGCCGTCATAATCGTCCAGTGCAAATACATACCCCTGAGCTTTTAGTGCTTTAATACGACTGGCAACCGCTGCAATATTTACCGTACGCTCTACAATCTCAATGACAGTATGCTCTGGGTTTAATAATTTAGGGAATTCATCTAACAAGGCATCTGTAGAAAGATTCACAAAAGCAAGTTGGTGGGCAGTGAGCTTTTCTGCGCCAACCAGCATCAGAGTATTAAAAAACAAACGGCTGGTTGCGTGCTCATCACTCGTACCGACAGGAAACGCATTATTTGCTGAGTTTCGGTAAAGTAGCTCGTAAGCAAACACTGCTTTTTCGGCATTAAATATTGGTTGCCGAGCAACATATTGTGTCAAAGTAGGTGTTAGCGATGGAGTATCAGACACGTTCAATATAATTCGCCTATAAGGTTATATAAGATTAAGCTTACTCCTTTGAGTCTAATCTATGTTGGATACTAAAAGTATAGTAAAAATATCTTAATCGTTGCAATACTATGCAAAGTAAATAAAACTAGTAAAAAATTTCTTAGCTAAGGAGGAAGTTTGACTAGTTTGAAATGGTTACTAATAACGTGCTGTGCAATATGCTCGCTTTCTACTTTGGCAACAGAAAAACAGAATACGTTAAAATACAATATTAGCTCATCTGGGAGTCACTACCCTTATTACACAAATAACCCAGATCACCCTGGCGTATTACCTGAAATCATTGAAAAAGTCCTTGTTGATGCCAACATATCTGCTTATCACGAACCTCTACCTACAAAACGAATCACCAAATATCTTAATGAAGGCATTATAGACTTTGATGTTATTTCGCTTAATTGGCTACCCCAAAGCGAGCGCAATAACACCATGTATGTGTTTTCAGACCCTTTAATTACGGTCACCGAAATGCTTGTAACCTTGCCCGAAAACTCAAGCAAATGGAAAAACATCTCAAATCTAACAGGTAAAAATGTAGGCACCGTATTAGGGTATTATTACCATAGTGCTGATTCATTTAATCGAGTGGATTTCCCCTCAGAAAAAGAACTCATGGAAGCGCTTGTTCGTAAAAGAGTCGATGTTGCCATTATAAGTAAACTACCTGCCTTATATTGGTCACAACAGCTAAATTTGAGTATGGGTTTTGGTGCTCAATATTCTCATGGCTTTTTAAGAATTCGCTTATTGAGTAAACACAAACACTTATTGCCGGTTATTAATAAAACAATAAAAAATCTACATGGCAACGGCTACATAACAAATGCAGCTAAAAAATACATGCAAGATATACCCATACAAAACTAAGGGATTTATAACACACACCCAGTGCGCTGAGTTATACTATGCAAAAATATTAACCCACCAAAAAAGTAGTCCTATGAGTATTGAAAAAGCCTTAATTGAACGCAGCAATAACCAGTGTGAATTGTGTACAGCTACCAATGACTTATCTGTTTATGAAGTTCCACCTGTAACCGAAACACATTCAGACAAATGCATTTACACTTGCAAAACATGCAAAGAACAAATTGAAAACACCGTCGAAATCACTCCAACGCATTGGCACTGTTTAAACGACAGCATGTGGAGCCAAACACCTGCGGTTCAAGTTGTTGCCTATAGAATGCTATCGCGCTTAGCGCCAGATAACGGTTGGGCACAAGACGCTCTAGACATGATATACCTTGAAGAAGAGACCTTGGCTTGGGCTAAAAAAGCACTTGCAGAAGATGACGACGTTAAGCATATCGATAGTAATGGCGTGGTTCTTCAAGCTGGCGATACCGTGACACTCATAAAAGACTTGGATGTAAAAGGCAGTAGTCTTACAGCAAAACGCGGCACCGCGGTACGCAATATTGGTTTAACCAGTAACCCAGAGCACATTGAAGGGCGAGTTGATGGCCAGCGAATTGTGATTCTTACTAAATTTGTAAAAAAGTAAATGCAAAATCATTAACACTATTTTCGGTTTTAACCGAAAGTAATACAGTAGTACAAAAATGCCCAGCAATGCTGGGCATTTTTATGAATAGTCGTTATTCGTCAACGAGTTGCTCGCACCTATAAAAGCCGCTTGGTTTACTTAGTAACGAAACTAACTCAGGTAATACCGCATCCATAGTTTGTTTAAGCTTCCATGGCGGATTAATCACTATCATACCGGATGCAGTCATACCATGGACGTCAGTATCAGCCTCAGTTCCCAACTCGAATAACTGAATATTTCGCATACCGGAGTCAATTAAACCCTGCTCCATGTTGTTAATGCGCTCTCGGTCAACAACCGGATACCAAATCATGTATGTACCCGTTGCAAATCGTTGATGCGCTCTAACTAATGTTTTTACAACGCACTCATAATCATCTTTAACTTCGTATGGCGGGTCGATTAATACACATGCCCTGCGTGATGCAGGTGGCAGTAACCCAACTAAACCGGTAAACCCGTTTTCGCCGCGCACTCGAATAGAACGCTTACCCTGCATATTATCCTCTAAAAGCAATAAGTCTCGCGGGTGCAATTCAAAAAACCAGCCTTTATCTTGGCGGCGTAAATAATGTTCAGCAATTTTTGGCGAGCCCGGATAAAAATCGAGGTCACTCGTATTATTGAACGATTTAATTAGCTCAATGTATTCGTTAAGTGCTTCATGCTGGCTTGTGTGAGTCCACAATTTTTCAATACCGTCTTGATATTCTTGCGTTTTTTGGGCATCAGCTGCAGCAAGTTCAAAAAAACCGGCGCCAGAATGCGTATCAATGTAATCAAGCGGCTTATCTTTAATTGTTTGATATTTAAGGACCTGAGCCAACACAAGGTGTTTAAGAACATCGGCCGGATTACCCGCATGAAATGAGTGTCTGTAACTAAGCATTATTTTATTTTCGCCATACGCAATTTAATATCGCAAGTGAACCATAAGCACTGGGCTTTAGCAACTTGCACTAGGGTCTGTTAACCTTTCAAGGTTTAATTTGCAGCAGCCTATTGGATTTTCAGGCAAGGTAGAACCTACATAGTGTGGTTATTCTTGCATAAATGTAACTCAGTAGAATAACGCAGGAGCAGTTATCGAGTCCACTGGGTTACAAACCTCGCGCCACGATTAAATAGCCCCTAGTTTTAACAAATTTCAATCCGCAAAGTCCAATAACGCCTCGGATAAGGGGCGCTTAAATGAACCATTTCTGAACAAAAAAGCACGTTGTATGAATTATCCCTTAACAAAGAAGAAAAATCAGCTAAAACTGGCGTAAATGCTAGTAAATCAATGCACTTTGCTTTACATTTGCAAGACATTAATTACAGTTATATGAGCGCCTTATGGACAACACTACTCTTCAACAACTCGAACAACTGATCGATTCACTTATTGAACGCAATAATCAATTACAAACTGATGTTGCTAGCTTAAAAGAGCAAAATAGTAAACTCGCTGATGATAATGAACTTTTACAACTAGAAGCGCTTGAAAACGAAGAAAAGCAAAAAGATGCCAGCACAACGTTATCTGGCTTACTAGATAAATTACAAAGCGCACAACAGGCTAGCTAATGTCTGAGCTGCAAAACCAGCGGGTCACTGTTGAGTTGCTAGGTAAAGAGCAGCAATTTGCTTGTCCGCAAGGACAAGAAGAGGCATTGATAGCAGCAGCTAAAAATCTAAACGACTTAGTTGAACAAATGAAACAGCGTTCAACCGTTCGAAACGATCAAAAAGCATTGCTTATGGCAGCACTTAATTTAAGCCACGATTTGCTTGAAGCAAAAACACAAGCAACTGTTGAGCAGCAACATCAAGACCAGCTTGTTGATAAACTGAGTCAACATTTGGCAAGTGACCCAAAACAAAAAAAATAAAAAGCGCAACCTGCGCTTTTTGTTTATCATTAGGGTAATAATTGGCCTGCAAGAGATAGTTAATGAAGTACTCCTTACCTGGTATTCACTCATCGTTAAAATATATATTCCTAATAATAGGTTTACTTTTTTTCACAGCCAATTCAAATGCAGCCATTAGCTGGCAAACCATTAACAACAACATCCAATTTTTAAAACAACAAGACGCTCTACGATTTTACGACTCTAACCAAGTATTAATTGAGGGTGATGAATGCGCTTTACTAGTAGATACCAGTGGAAATTTTGCAGGTGTTGAACAACTTGTTGTTGAACTAAAAAAACGCCTTAAAACGCCTCTTTGTTATTTGGTTGCAACCCATTATCATGACGATCACTTACTGGGCATGGCAGTTATTCAACACTTTTATCCTAATGCCAAACTTATTACCCACCAGCAAGTGAGCGCAGACTTTAAAACCTACCAAAAAGCCTACACAGATAAACTCGACAGCTATGAAAAAAGCATTGAACTGAGTTATCAGCGTTTAGCTTCAATTCCCAAAGAAGAACAAACAGCATGGCGAGAAAAGCTAGAACTGGCTAAAGCACGACTTTTTCGCTGGCGCGAATATAAGCTTAATCCACCAAAAATAGCATTAGCAGTAAGTAAAACGCTTAATTTAGGGAACTTTGAGATAAATATCACACCACACAAAGCGCATACTACGGGTGATTTAACCATTACTACAAACAATGGGAGCACGTTAATTGGTGGTGATATTGTTGATTGGCTGCCTTACCCAGGCCACGGTGAACTTAAAAGCTGGCAAACATTGCTTAAACAATACATAAGTAATGAAAAGCTATCACTCATTATACCAGGCCATGGTGATACTCTAAATAAACAACAACTTAAGCAACCACTCGCATTCTTAAATGCCCTGACTGAGCACGTCAAAAGTAATCAAAACCTAACAAGTGAAGCACTCATCGAATCTTTTCCACAAAATGTGCTTGCTCCTTATCAACAAAACACATTAAACCAAAAGTCGAGCCAGTTTTTTTTACAAGCAGGACTCAATCGCGCTAAAAGCTCGGAATAACCCAACACAACGGATTGTGTTAAAATAATAAAAGGAATTTATTCAAGTGATCACTATGCGCAGTTTGATATTATGCTTTTTAGTACTTTTTTTGTTTGGTTGTGAATCAACTGAGCAAAAGCAGGCAGAGGCACCTCAAATATTTACACATTTTGAGCCTGATTACGCTAATCACCAAAACGTAGATGAACCGATCCCCCAAAAGCAACAAGCACTTCTTATTGAAGAACAAAGCACGCCACTAAAGGTCAAAAATAGAGTTGTAAAAAAGCGCCCACCAAAAACGACTGACTTATGGGTGCACATTGCTAACAACTTACACTTTACGGTTTATCAAAATCGGGCTTTAAAAAAACGCATTAAGTGGTATTTAAAACAGCCTAAATACCTAACCACGGTAAGTAAGCGTGCAGCACCCTATCTATATCACATAGTAAAAAAAATAGAGCAAAGAAACCTACCCATGGAAATAGCACTGCTACCTTTTGTAGAAAGTGACTTTAGGCCCACAGTTGCCTCATCGCAACAAGCCGTTGGGGTATGGCAACTTGTAGGGGCGACAGCATATCACTTTGGTATTAAGTCAGATCAATGGTACGACGGTCGCCAAGATGTATTAGCCTCTACTGATGCGGCACTTGATTACTTGAGCTATTTACATAAGCGTTTTAACGGCAATTGGCTACATGCATTGGCAGCCTATAATAGCGGTGAAGGACGCGTAAAACGGGCCATAGAGAAAAACACTAAACGAGGAAAAAGCACTGACTTTTGGTCGCTAAGCTTGCCAAAAGAGACCGCCGATTACGTGCCAAAATTGCTCGCTTTAAGTTATTTAGTTAAGCACCCACAAAAAGGCATGAAGCAGCCAAAACTTGCCTATAAACCACTCACCACTCAAATGAATATAGGCCAGCAATTCGATTTTTCGGTTATTGCCAAGCTGTCAGGTATTGGTTCAAAGCAGCTGCATGCGATAAACCAAGGGTATTTAAAAAATCAAAGCTCGCCAAACGGGCCACATACCTTATTGCTACCAGTAGGCCAAGAAGCATTACTAAAAAGTCAGTTTTTTAAATCTAATTTTGCAGGTGAATACAGAGTAAAACAAAACGACACACTTTATGCTATTGCCAAACGCTTTAGCATGTCGGTAAAAATGCTAAAACAACTCAATAACAAAACCAACAACTTTATTGGCGTAGGCGAAAAGCTACTGGTTGGGCAACCCAAAACCCTACCAAGCTCCTTAACTATAGATTACAAAATAAGCCCTTATTTAGAACACCAAGAAGACATTGCTATCCCAACCATAGAAATAGACTACACCGTAAAAACCGGTGATAGCCTGTGGAGCATTAGCCAACTTTACGATGTACCACATAGCGATTTGGCTAAATGGAATAAACTGTCGGCATCCAGCATTTTAAAACCCGGCCGTCAGTTAGTGCTTTATATCCCTCAAGCAGAAAAACCACAAGCGCAGCCAATCAAACAAGATTTACTACACGATTTGCAAAAAACACTAAATCAACCACGTTAAGTTTATAAACCAATCTATTTCGCGTAAAATCACGCCCCAACATAGTTATTTTAAAGAGAACAGCATGCAAATTAGTAAAAATTCGGCAGTAGAGTTTCACTACACACTCAGTGAAGCGGGTGAACAAATTGAAAGTAGTGTAAATGATGCGCCACTTAGCTACATTCATGGCAGCGAAGGTATGTTACCTGGTTTAGAAAAAGCCCTTGAGGGTAAAAACGCTGGCGAAAAATTTAGTGTAACGCTTGAGCCAAGTGAATCTTATGGTGAGCGTGTTGATGACTTAATTCAACGTATTCCACTTAAGCACTTACAAGGCGATGTTAAAGTATGGAAGCCAGGCATGACTGCTATGGTTCAGTCTAACCAAGGCCGTCATCAGGTGACGATTGTTAAAGTAGGTCGTTTTAATGCCGATTGTGACCTAAATCACCCATTTGCAGGTAAAACACTGACATTTGATGTAGAAGTTGTATCGGTACGCGAAGCAACTAGCGAAGAAATTTCGCATGGGCATGTTCATGCTGAAGGCGGCTGTGGCCACGCTCACTAATTAGCTAAAAAGGAACCCGTATGTCAAAAGTTGCAATTGTAACAGGTGGAACGAAAGGGATTGGCCTAGCGGTAATAAAACGCCTGCTAAGTAGTGGCTATGAGGTTCACAACCTTGATATCACACCGAGCGATGTGGGCGTTTTTCATCATTGCGATGTAAGTGATGTGGATGCTGTTCGACGCTCTATCAAAGCGGTATATAAACAATCTCAACGTATTGATGTACTGGTTTCTAATGCTGGAAAACACCTAAGCGCAAATATAGAAAGCACTGATGAGCAAACGCTCGATGCGCTATTTGCGCTTAATGTAAAAGGTGCCTACGCGGCTGTACAAAGTGTACTACCCTGTATGAAAGCAAATAATGCGGGTTCTATTATATTAATAGCGTCTGACCAAGCATTAATTGCTAAGCAAAATTCATTTGCCTACAACCTTACTAAACATGCTCTCGCCTCTATGGCAAAAACCACGGCACTTGATTACGCACGCTTTAACATTCGTGCTAATGCAGTGTGCCCAGGCACAATTGAAACCCCTTTATTTCATAACGCAATTGACGCTTACTGCGATAAAAGTGGTGCAAACAAAGCCGATATAGTGGCAGAAGAAGCCAGCCTGCAACCGCTAAACCGATTAGGCCAAGCCGATGAAGTAGCCGCTCTTGTGAGTTTTTTAGCAAGTGACGACGCAAGCTTTATTACTGGTAGTTTACAAAGTATTGATGGCGGCTATACAGCCCAATGAGTACCAAGATAATTGACCCGCATGTTCATTTTTTTAATTTACTTGATGGTCAGTACACTTGGTTACAAGGCAAAAACCCACCAGCATGGCCCAATTTAGACAAAATAAAAAAACTTGTTAGCGCACAAAAGCTTATTAATAGTACAGACTTTGAATTAAAAGGCCTTGTACACATAGAAGCAGGCTTTGATAATTCGGCCCCTATCAATGAACTTAATTGGCTAAGCAAGCATTTAAGTGAAATGCCATTTAAAGCCATTAGTTTTAACCAAATAGATGCGCTTGCTGAGCAATTTAGTGACGCGCTCGATGCGCTGGCGCATTCGAGCCTATGTGGCATTAGAGATATAACCGAAGGCGATGATGCTATAAGGCTAAAAAGCCCTCGTTGTATTCATAATCTTGATTTATTAGCGACAAATAAACTGCATTTTGAAGCGCAATTTGAACTACACAACGTTAGCGTAGCTAATCATATTGCTCACTGTGCAAAGCAATTACCTCATCTACAAATTATTCTTAATCATGCAGGGTTGCCTGATGACTTAGCCTCTTGGCAACAAAGCGTTGAATTACTCGCCCAACATAAAAACATTGCTATTAAATTTTCTGGCTTTGAGTTATTAAGCCTGACACAAGCACAGCAAGAAGCATGCTTTAAATGGCTTTTACAACACTTTGGCGAGCAGCGTATTATGTTTGCTAGTAACTTTCCTGTATGCCAAATAAACACTCATTACAATGCCCTATGGCATCGGCATTACGCGCTGTGTAAAAGCCATAGCCTATGGCATAAGCTCAGCTACGCAAATGCAATGCACTACTACCAATTGTAAGTAAAAGTCGTTATATTTAAATTCTATTATGCTTAAAATGGCGTAGGTTTTATGAAATACACATTATTCATTGTGAGCTTAGCCTGGTGCGCCTTATTAACTGGCTGTGTGTCGCAACGCGCTGAACCAACCCCTAAATTACAACATGCGCTGCTTTTAGCACCTAATCAAAGCGCGGTTAACAAAGTAATTAGTACCATTACGAATATGCAAAACATAACGTTAGCTGACGATGTATTTACAAAAAATAGTGTAGTTACGCTGGGGAATCTAAACAAAAATAACATTATAAAAAGTCATCAGCTTAATCCGCCCGACCAATTTGAACTGATGATAAAAAATAAACAATGCTTTATACGCCACGTAGATAGCAAAGCCACGCGAGAGCTCAAAGATGTTGAGTGCGTAATTAACGAATGACCTTAATGTTGCTAATAAAAAGCCGGTAAGTAAATAGTCACTTACCGGCTTTTTAAATTGCGACAAAGCTTAGTTATTATTTTATTTCTACACGTTGCGAACGCATCACAATTTCATCGTTTAACTCAATACCTAACCCCGGCTCCTCAGACACTTCAAAGAAACCATTTTTAGGTTGTGGATCTTGTAAACACAATTCACGGTTCCACTTTTTAATCGCATAAGTATGATGCTCATGAATCAAAAAGTTAGGAATAGCGGTTTCTAGGTGTAACGATGCAGCTGTCGCAACAGGTCCACCACACACGTGCGCCTGAATACGTACATCAAAAATATCGGCGTAATCACATACTTTTTTAGTTTCAGTAAAACCACCACATAACCCTATATCTGGCTGAAGCACGTCAATACTCTGATCTTCTAAATAAGGACGAACCCCCCAGCGGTTGTACAAGCGCTCACCGCCCGCAATGGGTACGTTAACTTTATCTGCTACTTTGGCATGCAACGAGTGATTTAGGTAGTTCACAGGCTCTTCAAAATACATACAATCAAATTCTTCGGCTATTTCACCAATTTGAATAGCTGATGTGGCACCCGGTAAACTATGGCATTCAAAAATAATATCGACTTCATCGCCCACGGCTTCACGAATAGCTTGCATACGCGCGCGGTATAACTTCATTTCTGGGCGTGAAATAATATTAGTGCGATCGTAATACGTATTACCGTCTTTATCGTATTGAATTGGATCTACTTTTACTGCATCGTAACCCTCTGCTATGGCTTTTAATGCCGCCTCTGCATACTCTTGTGGCTGTACTAGTGCTTTAAATTCGCTATCCCAGTCAAACTGCAGTTGCGATGCATAAGTACGAAGTTTATCGTTAACCTTACCACCCAGTAATTGATAGACCGGTAACCCAAGCGCTTTACCTTTAATATCCCAAAGCGCGGTATCAATAGCACTCATTGCAGCGTACACAACGGGTCCACCACCTAAACCCCAAAAGCTTTCTCGTAACATACGAGACCACAGCTTTTCTGTTTGAAACGGGTCGTGACCAATTAAAAAGGCATCTGCCATTTCTTTGATCATGGCGGCGGCTGCGCTATGGCCTAAATCGTAAGCAAGACCAGCTTCACCCACACCACTAATGCCCTCATCAGTATGGATGCGAACAAATACAGGTGTCCACGCTGGACGCTCTGGACAGTGAATATCAAATACTTCTACGCGATTTACCTTCATAAAAATTCCTTATTAACCTGTTCGGGTTATTTTGCAAAACTGGGATCAAGCCGATATGCTTTTCGTAGCATCGCAGGCCAAGCAAGCTGGCCTCCAGTGCTGCCGCTGTGTACCACGTTGGCTTGATTATAAATATTGTCGATAATGGGTTGAGGTACAGGAATAACTTCTTGCGAGCTAGCTTGCAGCGCTAGTTGTATTTCGCAGGCGCGCTGTAAGTCGTAAAAACGCATAAACGCATCGCCTACAGTCGGGCCTACCGTTAAACCACCATGGTTAACTAATAACATATGATTAGTTGAGCCTAAGTCATCCTGTAGTACTTTGCGCTCATCATCATTAACTGCGAGGCCTTCGTAACCATGATATGAAAGCGACGGTAACGAAAACATTGAATACTGGCTCAATGGCAATAAACCCTTTTTTTGGGTAGCCACAGCAATGGTTTCTTTGGTGTGTAAATGAATAACGCAATGCGCGTCTTCTCTTACTTCATGTATTGCACTGTGAATAGTAAAACCAGCAGGATTAATGCTAAAGGGAGTGTCGTCAATTATATTCCCGTTTAGGTCAACCTTAACTAAGTTTGACGCGGTTACTTCGTCAAATGTTAACCCAAAAGCGTTAACTAGATAATGGTCAGTCCCGGGCAAACGAGCCGATAAATGCGTATAAATTAAATCTCCCCAACGAAAATGCTCCACTAGCCGGTAACATGCCGCAAGATCGACACGTAGTTGCCACTCTTGAGCAGACACTTTATTTTTTAAATCAAGTTGGGGTAAATCAAACATAATAAACCTTTTAAAATACGCAGATAATGAATGCGAATAGATGTTTAGAAGTCTAAAACACTCTGCGTTTTATAGCAATCAACAAACAAAAACAGCCACACGTTTGTGTGGCTGTTTTTTAAAGGGTTAATAACTACTTTGAGTTATTTTACTTTAGATAAGTAGTCTGCAATAGCTTCAAACTCTTCGTCAGTTACGGTAGCAACCATTGCCTTCATAGCCATAGACATACCATTATTACGTGCACCCGACTTAATATCTTTCATTTGTGCAACTAAATAATCTTTGTTTTGACCATTAAGTTTAGGATACATACCCATGATTGGTGCTTTACCATCTGCACCATGACAGGTTTGACAATTTTTTGCAGTGTATAATGCGGCACCATCAGCGGCAGCTGCATTAAACGAGAAACTTGCGGCTAAGCTAATGCCCGCGCCTAGTAGTAGTGTTTTCATCTTGCTCATTGTATTTACTCTTCTTTTTGACGGTTAGAAAAAACTGTTCAATTGATTGTAGTCAATAATCAAATAAAAAGCATACGTTAGAAACGATGCTAGACGATCAACTTAACCCTGCACTGCTAGCTCGTTTCTATTTACCTAAAACTAGTTTAGCAAACAAAAATGAGCAGACGCTTAATTGATTGTTACCAAACTAAATCGTCTGGTACCTCAAAATCTGCGTATGGGTCGTCCTCATCTTTAGGCTTGTTTTCAGGTTCAACATGAAAAACAATGTATTTTTCGTCTACTTCAGCCACTTTACGTGCTGGCTCGTCTTCTAATACGTAAAACTGCCCCTCTAGAACACATATAGCTAAACGACCACCCGACAATGCTTTTTGAGTTTTTTCATTCACTTCAATACTTTTTACTTTTTTATCGTAAGTAAAATTAAAGGTTCGCTCACCACGAATAGCATCTTGATTGTTGTGTTCTAAAATTTGCTTAACACGCGCTTCTTGCTCACGCTGTTTTAAAGTCACTTGGCGGGCTTGGTTTAACTCTTCCGCCTTTTTTTGCTGCTCAAGCTTAGTTTGTTGAATATGCTTTTGCAGATCATTAGGGTTACTTGTTGCCCCTTTTTTCTGTTTTTTTTGTTGCTTACGTTTTTCTGATTTAGCAACTTTAGCTTTATGCGATGTTGTTAACCCTGCTTGCAGCAATTGGTCTTGTAATGAACCCATGGCATTGTTCCAATAAAAACTAGTATTAGCGTTATTTTAATCACCTACGAGTTTAAATAACAGCGCTATCGACATTAATCTAATAAACTCCTTTATACTTAGCATGATATGGCACAACAGCGTACTTTTTAATTATCAATTCTGGGGGATTTTTAATACAATAAAAAGGCCAACTAGTTACCTAAAAGCCAAATAATGCGCTTAATTCACCTACTTGCTTGCTCTGTTGTTATATTTTTCGTGCTTTACGCCCCTCAGCCTCTACTCGGCCTATTTGCTAGTGAGTTTGGTGTATCGCCTGCCACAGCAGGCAGCTTAATGACGGCAACAATGCTGCCCTTAGCTATTGCACCATTAGTGTATGGCCTGTTTCTAGCCAAACAAAATCCTTTAAAAATACTTCGTATTGCAATGATAGTACTGGGCTTTAGCTGCTTACTATTTATTTGGGTACCAAGTTTTGAGCTCTTACTATTAGTACGATTTTTACAAGGCCTTACCCTTCCTGCAGCATTAACCGCCATGACCAGCTTTATAGGAATCAGTTTCACCGCTGATACACTTCAAAAAAACATGACTCTTTATATAGGCAGCAGTATTGCAGGCGGTTATTTTGGAAGGGTACTTGCTGCGCTATTTAGCGACTTATGGCATTGGCAAAGCTTTTATTACTTAATTGCTTTTATGCTTGTTTATTTAGCTATGCTAATTAAGCCCCATAAATTCAACAACATTGGTACTCACGCTCAAAAATCGCCTCTAGATTACATCAAACAACTTAAGGAGGGCCCTGTTTTAAAAGTTTATGGCGCTGTATTTTGTATGTTTTTTTGTTTTGCAGCCTTACTTAATTATTTGCCATTTATACTGCAAGCTACATTTTTAATTACAAACACGCGTGATATTGGTTTGGTTTACAGTGGCTATTTAATTGGAGCCTTGGCTTCTATTGCCACGCCTTGGCTATTAAAAAAAGCACCCTCAGCTTGGCACGTATTAGGGGCGACCTTCATTTTTTACAGCCTGAGTATTGTTGTGCTCATGAGCCACGAGCTTGGCGTCTTTTTAACTGCATTCACGCTATTTTGTGCGGCTATGTTTATTATTCATTCAACCGCAGCCCCACTGGTTAATAAAATAAGTAAGGCACCACCAAGCGTGACAAACGGAGGGTATGTTTCATTTTACTACAGTGGAGGTGCCATTGGCTCGTTATTACCAGGTGTGGTATACCAAAAATACGGACAAACACCCTTTATGCTAACCCTGCTTATTATGTGTTTGTGCGGATTATTGCTTGTGATTTGGGCTCACTTTGACGGTAAAAACATAACTCGCGGTTGATGTGCTGTGTATTCAAAAAAAGCTTCTAAGTCTGGTTTGTTCAAAATCCACGTTTGTGTATTTTCAAATGGGTGGCAATGAAATAGATCTCCAAACCAAATATCTTGATCTAACCATACGGTTACCGCACTTTGTTTGTCGTTAAGTAACGCAAGCATTGATACGCACCCTGGCGCAACTTTTAAATAGGTTGCTAAACGCTCGCTTGAAGCAAACCCTAAACGCGACAACCCTTGCTGTTTTGAAAGCGCTTTTAGATCTAACTGCTTATTATGAACTGTAATAACTAAAAAATGACGTTTACCTTCGTTATCACGCAAAAATAAATTTTTTAAGCGTGTACCTGGACGTTCAAGCAATAATTCATCAGCTGCTAAACTAGTATGCAAAGGTGGATGTTCAATAACCTCGTAATTGATATCTAAATGCGCTAAACACGCCTCTAACTTTGTTTTGTCCGCTAACATAGTTACAAACAGCGCCCTCTTAGTTGCACACTGAGATCTCGCCATAGAACCTCTGTTATTTCATGTTTGTTAGCGCAATACTCACGCGTTTTAAGCTCTTGCTTTAATAATTCAACGGCCCTGTCTTCTAACTTAAGCTTTAACACACTCGACTCTTCAAAGTGTTCTTGCTCAATATATTCTTTAACCTCACTGCGAGAAGGCCTGTTATTGCGTCCACGATCAAGGTTAAAGTTTTCACGGTGCTTAGCTTTAACCGATACAACATAAGCAAATACATTATTTCCTTGCTCGTCTTGTTTTTCAAAAAACTGTTTATTGTTTATTTCAAAAGGCGGCTCTTCATTTGACGCACACCCCGAAAGTAAAACTACCAGTGCAAAAAAACTTTTTTTCATTATTTTCTGTCGTTTTAATGAGTAATTAAGCCGAGTCTATCAAAAATTTATCTAAACAGTGAAAATTAGCGAAAAAATACTTGACCAAATTTATAAAAAAACTTAAAGTTCGTCCCGCTTGGAACTCAGCAGCCAAGCGTTTATGTTTTACATAAACTAGGAATGTGGGGCTATAGCTCAGCTGGGAGAGCGCCTGCCTTGCACGCAGGAGGTCAGCAGTTCGATCCTGCTTAGCTCCACCACTTTCCTACTCTTTTCTTAGATATAATCTTTACTTCGAAATACCCTAATTCATTAATTTTATTTTGTTTTTTATCTATCTCTATTAGCTTGAGTGTTTATCAATTATTAGCTATACATACTTGTATATCTATTAATGCCTTAGGTTAATCATGGACTCTCCAAAACGCTCAACACTCAAAAAACTTGCAGCTATAGGCTTAACTGCAGGAGCAATAACGCACGCTCCTTATGTATTTGCTCGTAATAAAACAACTATAAGAGTGCTAGGGACGCATGTAACGTTACAAGATGCGATTCGTAAGCAAGCCATGAGTGATTTAGGCATTAATATTGAATTTACGCCCGCTGGCAGTGCCGCAGTTTTACAAAGAGCATCAATGGACCCTAGTTCATTTGATTTATACGAACAGTGGTCAAACAGTATTAATGTATTGTGGAACGCAGGCTCTATACAGCCCATAGAAAAAAAACGCCTTACCTATTTTAACGAAATAAATAGCCTCACAAAAACAGGTAAGCTGTCAGAAAACGCCAATATTGGCGCCGGCGACGCTCCCTTTAAAATATTAAATGTACAACCCGATGGCACGCTCAGTGAGCAAGAAAGCGACTTAATAAGCTTTTTACCCTACGTTCACAACGTAGACTCCTTTGGTTATAACACTAAATTTATTAAACCCGGAATTGCCTATGAAACTGAAAGTTGGGGATGGTTACTGGATGAGCAACACAGAGGAAAAGTAGGTATTGTAAATGCGCCTACCATTGGTTTATTTGACTTAGCGCTTGCTGCTAAAGCTAAAGGGCTTGTGAAAATTAACAATATAGGGGCAATGACTCGTATTGAATTGGATAACTTATTTAAGGTACTACTTGAGCTCAAACGCCAAGGCCACTTTAGCGGTTATTGGAACTCAGTGCCTGAATCTGTTCAGTATATGAAAGATGAACGCGTTCATATTGAAAGTATGTTTTCTCCTGCGGTATCTGCGCTAAATGGCCAAGGCATAAATGTGCGCTTTGCAGCACCTAAAGAAGGCTACAGAGGCTGGCATGGTGTAATGTGCTTGTCGTCACAAACCCATGATAGTGTAAAGGGCGCATCTTATGATTATATGAATTGGTGGTTATCTGGCTGGCCCGGTGCTTTTATTGCTCGTCAAGGTTATTACATAAGTAACCCACAACGCTCTAAACCACTACTTTCACAGGATGAATGGGACTATTGGTATGACGGCAAAACCGCAAACACTGATTTACTCGAAACAAATGGCAATATTGCTGTAAGAAAAGGCGAGCAAAGAAATGGTGGAAGCTATACTAAACGCTTCAGTAACGTTGCAGTATGGAATACCGTTATGCCAACCTACGACTACAGTTTACAAAAGTGGTATGAGTTAATAAGTCGCTAATGCGTTCTATTAAATCAAAAATAATTGCGACCTTAGCGGTACTAGCTGGACTGCTTCTTTTACAAAGTTATTTATTTAACCACTTGCAAGAGTCGTTAACCAGCCTGCAAAACATTCAAAACAATGCTATCAGTAAAAGTGAAGCTGTCGTGAAGCTGGAAAGAGATGTCATCGCCATACAAAGTCATGCAGTTTCATTTATTGATGACGCTAATAAAAATAATATTGCAAAGTTTAAAACATATTTAGGACAAGCAAATATTCATTTAGGGCAATTAACATTAAACACGCTAGACAAAACCCCTGAATATAAAAATATGCTTACCCGCCTCAGCGAGCACCTAAAAAACTATGAAACAACATTTGAAAAGGTAGTTATTAACAGACAAAAGCGCGAGCAAATATACTCATCTGGATTTAAACAGCCCATTGAAGAGCTACAAAAAAAGGTAATGGCACTTGAGTCACTATCAAATGAAGATAAAAAAATTCTCTACAATGATATTTTACTAACAATTAGTAACCTAAAGCATGCAGCTGTCAGCTACCTTTATAAACCTAATTTTGATGAAGCTCAAAATGTGAAGCAAAATCTAGAGTTTTTGCACACAAAAATTAACCGTATGTCAGCTATTAATGACTCCTTGCTTGATAAAACAATTAATTTAAAAAAAACACATAACCAACTAATACTTCTAACTCGCAGTTATACGTACTCTGTAAATGTAGTGCTTACAGGGATCGAAAACGAACTTTTATACCTAACTAATAAAATTAAAAGCGCTGAAGAAGAAAAGCTAAACTTGGCTAAATTACAGTTTAATAACGAATTAACAAAAAAAACTAAGCAAAGCAGCCTGTTTACCTTTTTAATTTTAATTATCCTTTTACTCCTTTGTTATTTTATTTTTACCTTTGTTATCAAGCCTATTTCACAGCTTACCCTGTTACTTAATAGTATGAATGAAGGTGAGCCGATTAAACTAAAAAATAAGCATGCAAAGCTAACCGAAATTGCATCTGTGCTAAAAGCAGCAAATACGCTTTATTTAAAAAGTGAGGAAACGAAGCAATTACTTGATGAAACACGCGCTTTAAATGTAAAAATGGCAGCAATGAATACAGACCTTACACGTGCAATAGAAGAAACAAACAGAGCCAATAAAACAAAAATAGATTTTGTAGCCAATATGAGCCATGAACTTCGCACTCCTATGAACGGAATATTGGGCATGCTTCAGCTGCTACAAACAAGCGATATGCCAGCAAAGCAGGAACAATATGCTAAAAAAGCATTTTCTAGTGCGCAAAGCCTGCTGCAAGTTTTAAACAATATTTTAGACTTTTCAAAACTCGATTCTGATAACGTCAAACTTGAGAAAATTCCTTTTACACTCGATACGATCGTATCTAACGTTGAAGATTTATTTTCGATTAATGCACAACAAAAAGGACTAGCTCTAAATTGTGTTGTGCATGCCGACAGACACTTGACTCTGTTGGGCGATCCTATACAGCTAAATCAAATAATTAATAATTGCATTGGTAATGCCATTAAGTTTACCGATAAGGGTGAGGTGTCATTAACCATAGAAGTCATTTTTCAAAAAGAAAACAAAGTACAGTTGCGCTTTAGCATTAGTGATACCGGAATTGGTATGACGCAAGCCCAATCTGATAGGGTGTTTGAATCATTTGCTCAAGGCGACTCAAGTACAACAAGAAAGTACGGAGGCACAGGGCTTGGCCTAACGATTAGCAAACAGCTAACCAAATTATTAGGTGGTGACATACAAGTAAAAAGCGAACTTGGAAAAGGAAGTGAGTTTTTATTTACTCTTCCATTCACCATTGCAGAACAGCAATTAATTAATAACACTGCTGGCAAAAATAACCCTTTACCTGCAAAGGTAGTCATGCCAAAACTAACTGATTTTAAAGCACTTGTTGTGGACGATAACAAACTTAACCAAGAAATAACCTCTGCAATGCTAGGTAAATTTGACCTTAATACAACAATTGCAAACGATGGGCTAGACGCTATAGATAAAGTATCAGCTCAACACTTTGACATTGTATTTATGGATATACAAATGCCCCATATGGACGGCCTTGAAGCCACTAAACAACTAAGAGCTAAAGGTTACAATATGCCTATTATTGCTTTAAGTGCTGCTGTAGAGCCCAGAGATAAAAAAGCAGCCGCTGATGCAGGTATGGATGACTTTTTGGTTAAACCCATTGTATTTGACGCGCTTTACGAAAGCTTAGATAAACACCTAAAAAGTAGAGATAATTTGCAAACAATAAATTTAGTAAAAGCAAAGCAAAACGTTGATAACAATGAAACCTTACTCATGACATTGCTTACTCGGTTTATAGATGGTAATAATAACTTTTCAGCGAAGGCTGATTTATTAATAAACAATAATGATGTTGCTACTTTAAAGCGAACGGTGCATACACTGAAGGGGTTAGCGGGTACATTAGGGCTAGAAAAGCTGCAAAAATGTGCATTAGAGACTGAAAAAGCACTACTTGAGGAAAACTCGCTTAATATAGATTTATTAAAAGAAAATTTGGCAGCAACGCTTTTTTCTATTAAAGAATTATTAGCGACACTCAATTTGGAAAAAATAGAGCCGAAACGACACAATCTCGAAGATGAGCTGGTAGTGATAAATGAGATTCACTCACTAGCATTAGCGTCTCGTCCTATTCCAAGCGACCTAAAAAGGCATTTAGAAGCAAATAGTTATGATACTGAACACGGCTTATCAAAACTAATAGAAGCGATTAATAATTTCGACTATCCGTCTGTAATTTCGATTATTGAAAGATATAAAGCAGACACAAAGCATTAATGATTGAGTGATCCAGAACTTAAATACTATGTAAAAAGGATTAATAGTGCATTTAACTTATTCCACCACAAATAAAAGTGAACAAAAAGCGCAGCGACAAAAGCCTTTAATTCTAATTGTTGATGACGAACCAAGTAACTTACATATTTTGGTAGAAGGGCTTTCAACCGACTACGATGTTCGAATATCGACAGGTGGGGAGCAGGCACTAACCTTTATAGAGTCTACCCGCCCAGATTTAATTTTACTCGACATAATGATGCCGGGAATGAATGGTTATGAAGTATGTAATATTTTAAAGGGCAAACCAAGCACTAAAGGGATCCCCATTATATTTGTTACCGCACTGACAGAAGAAGAGTCAGAAGAAAAAGGCTTTGCTATGGGGGCCATAGACTATATTCACAAGCCTTATAAATTAGCATTAGTTAGGGCTCGTATCCGAACGCACATCACAGCACAAGGTATGCTAGACCGATTAATAGAGAAAAACTTTGACCTACATGACAAGCTGCTTGAAATAGAATCTTTAGCGATGGAGCTCGATGTTAGAGAAAAAGAATTAAAACAACTATCATCTAAACATCAACTCTTTTTTCATGCACTAACGAGTACAGCTGACGGTGTTGTGATAACCAACAGTGCAGGCAAAATAATCGCGGTTAACCCTTCATTTTGCCGCATCACGGGTTACGATGAAGCTGATTCGTTAAATATGCATATTCACGATATCAAACAAAATAATCAGCCAAATATAAACTTTGAACAAGTATGGCAACACGCAAGTGAAGCCGGCTACTGGAGTGGTGAGTTAGTTACCCGACGCAAAAGTGGTGAGTTATATCCTGAGCTGCTAACGTTAAGCCTTGTAAAAAATGAACACGATACCAACGATCACTACATCGGTGTGTTTAGCGATATATCAAGCCTAAAAGTGACTCAGGAGCGAATAGATTACTTAACTTGGCATGACGAATTAACCGCCCTACCTAACCGTAACAGCTTCTTAAAGCAGTTAGAGCAGCAATTACAAAACTGTTCCACTGACAAAAATTTTGCCTATATTTTTATTATCGATGTAGATGGGTTTCACTCGTTTAATGATGGAATGGGCCTGCTAGCCGGTGACCATGTCCTAAAAGAACTAACGAAGCGTATCCATGAAAATACTGATAATAGTGATATTATTGCCCGCTTGGGAAGCGATGCCTTTGCAACGTTGTCAGTCCTAGATAAAGGCATTGGCAGAGCAAGGGCTCAAATTATTGCAGAGAAAAAAGCACAAGAAATTCTTACATCCGTAAGACTACCTTTTTTTGTTGATTTGCAAGAGGTTAGCCTAACAGTAAGTATTGGTATGTATATATTCCCGCAACATGGGCAATGGGAAAGCGCTATTGAGACTATCAGAAACTGTGAAGCTGCCTGCTATAAAGCAAAAGAGAAAGGGGGTAACCGAGTTACATTTTTTGACACCTCATTTGGTGAACAAGCAAAAAGACGTTTCGAAATTGAGCAAGACCTACGTAAAGCAATCGCTTATAACGAGTTATCACTTCATTTACAGTCCCAATATGATAGTAATCAAATTTTAAAAGGAGCTGAGGTTTTACTTCGTTGGAAACACACAACGAAAGGCTTTATTAGCCCCAGTGAGTTTATTTCTATTGCTGAAGAGTCTGACGTTATTTATGACTTAGATTGCTGGGTATGTGAAAATGCCTTAAAAACATTAGCTAAGATTAATCAAACGCACCCTCACTTAAGTTTATCAATAAACATAAGTGGTCGACATTTCCATGAGCCACGCTTTTTAGCCTTTTTAGTTGAACAGCTAACAATTAATAATGTTATTGCGTCGCAACTCACTATAGAGATTATTGAAGGTACGCTACTAAATAATATGGACTCTGCTATTGAAGCTGTGCATAACCTCAAAAAATTGGGTGTAAAAGTATCAATTGATGATTTTGGAACTGGCTATTCAAGCCTCACATATTTAAAGCAATTACCAATTCAAGAGCTTAAAATAGACCGTTCTTTTGTGCTCGAAGCGCCAACAAATAAAAATGACAAACTAATAATAGATATGATCGTGAGTTTGGGACGTTTATTTGAATTAGACGTTGTTGCAGAGGGTGTCGAAAACCAATCGCACTTCGATTTACTGCAGGAATATCCGGAGGTGATACTACAGGGTTATCATTTGCATAAACCTGAGCCAGTAAACGATTGGCTAGCTAAATTAAAATGATTTTTGCGATTAAAATAAAAAGCCGAGCTATGCTCGGCTTTTTGCTAAATTAATATAAAATTTATTCGCGAACTTGACCTTCGCCATTCACTAAATACTTTTCTGTAGTAAGTGATTCAAGTCCCATAGGACCGTACGCATGAAGCTTAGACGTTGCAATGCCAATTTCTGCGCCTAATCCTAACTGCGAACCATCAGAAAAACGAGATGATGCATTTACCATTACGACTGACGCATCTACGCTGCGCTGAAACAACTCAGCTGCGGCTTGGTTCTTAGTACAAATAACTTCTGTATGATTTGAGCCAAATTGCGCAATGTGCTCAACCGCGGCTGAAAATGTAGGCACTACGCGTATCGCAATCTCTAAATCAAGGTATTCTTCACCGAATTCATTGTCAGCCAACACCGTTGCATTATCAAAGTATTTAGCCGCAAAACTATCTGCGTTGATCTTTACACCTTCCTGACGAAGCACTACAGCACACAGGTTTAAGAATTCATCGGCGATATCTTCGTGTACAACCAAGCCTTCAAGTGCATTACATACACCCGTTCGTTGTGTTTTACCGTTAAGTAATAAATTAATCGCAACCTCTAGATCAGCATCTTTATCGACATACAAGTGACAAACGCCCTTGTAATGCTGAATAACAGGAATAGTACTGTTTTCGGTAACAAAGTTAATCAAACCTTCACCGCCGCGAGGAATGATTAAGTCAATACTCTCGCGTTGCTGCATCAACTCCATAAGAAGCGCACGATCGGGATCTGGAATAACTGAGATTAATGAAACTGGTAGGTTGTGCTTTTCAAGTACACTGTGCATCACACTGGCAATCGCTTGTGAGCTTTTAAGCGCCTCTTTACCACCGCGTAAAATGACCCCATTACCTGATTTAAAGCACAATGCACCAGCATCTGCTGTCACATTAGGACGTGCTTCATAAATCATACAAACAACACCAAGTGGCACACGCATTTTACGAATTTTTATGCCATTAGGTCGTTCGGTGATTTCACGAAGCTGACCCACTGGATCATCAAGGCTCACTATTACTTCGATGCCTTCAGCCATCGACTCTATGCGTTCATCGTTCAGTGTTAAACGATCAACCATTGCCGCAGGTAAATTGTTGTCGCGCGCAGCGCTTAAATCACTTTCATTTTCTTGAATTATAAATGCTTTTTGCTCTCTTAATGCCGCAGCCATTTCTATTAATACTTGGTTTTTTGTCTCGGTGTCGAGTAAAGCAAGTGTGTTTGCAGCTTTAGCTGCCTGACGCGAAATATCCGTAATTAAACTCATGACTTCTCCAATAATGCGATATCTTTTTCTGAAATAACAGGACCGATAGAGTCCTGCATTTTTTCACTAAATTCACTTTGTTCGTTGTCTGCAATAAAATTCAACAAACAACTACTGTAATTTGCAGTCGCTTTGGCCAAGCGCGTACCGTCTTCACTTCTAACCAATATGGTGTCGCCAATTGCAAACTCACCATGCACTTCAACAATTTCATCGCCGCGAATTATGCCTGTTTCACCTTCGATTGATTCATCAAATGTTCCATCTACCACAACCTCACCTTGTTCATTCGCAGTGTGTGTCATCCAATGCACCGAATCTTGCATTGGTTTTTCGTATGGTAAAAATATCGTGCCTGGGTTGTCACCCTCTAATAATCGATTAAATGTCTCTTCTTTAAAACCGTTAATTATATACGTTGCAATTCCGTGTGATGTTGCTTTTTCTGCCGCTTCTATTTTAGTTTTCATACCGCCAGTGCCTACCGCGCTAGTAGCACATCCTGCCATGGCGTAGATTGAATCATCAATTGATTTTATTTCAGGTAATAAGACAGCGTCGTCATGAAGATTTGGGTTTTTATCGTATAAACCATCTACGTCTGAAAAAATCAGTAAAGCGTCTGCATCCGCGGCTGCTGCAACCATTGCTGATAAATTATCGTTGTCACCTACCTTTAGATCATCGGTAGTTACCGCATCATTTTCGTTTATGATGGGCAAAACACCATGCTCTAATAATGTAAAAACGGTTTCACGAATACTTTGGTAACGCTCTCGGTCGCGCAAATCACCATGAGTTAGCAAAAGCTGAGCAGATGGAAAATCAAAAAAGCGGTCCCACATAGCAATCATTTCAGTTTGACCAGCAGCGGCCATTGCTTTTTTTAATACAACTGAACGAGGTTGGTCTGATGGAAATAGATGCGAGCCCGCTGCAACCGAACCTGATGAAACTAAAATTACTTCAATGCCGCGAGCACGACAACGAACAATAAACTGTGCGATAGTAAGTATGTAACGAGAACGACAACCATCTTGATCTGGTGCAATTAGTGCACTACCTACTTTTAATACAATGCGTCGCCAATTTAACTTTTGCATAAGTCTTCTACTTTCCATTTTATCTGTGCTCAGTGTTAATGAGCTAAACTAAATAGCTACCCGTAAATGCAGCTTCGAATTTGTGTTTTTGGCAACACTTTTAAACGCACACAAGAAAGCCGAAATCTAAAAGTAATGTTTTAAATTTAAGCTCAGATATAAAAAAGCAGATACCTTGCTATGAAAGTAGTGCCTATAAGAAAGTTTAAAAAGTGTTGTTTATGCATCGCTGTAAAAAGCCTTGGTGGCTTTTCTATTAACAACATACATAGAGCCTCTAAAGTCTGGTACACCAACAGATAGGGTGAAGACTATAGGACCGAGATTTAACCGCCACGATGGGGATTAAACATTGAAAGATATCAATTCAACTCAAACTTTATATAGCTGAGATAAACCGTATCAAGTAATCGAATAAATTATATTTTTGATGTTCTAATACTAAACTAGCTTCTAAATAACGATTATACCTAGTAAATATGACCGTAATATTAACGGTGAATTTATTTTCTAAACAATTTAATTAGATACCTAATCATTCGAACTCGAAGTATAATACGCTAAATAAGAGGGTAAGATCAAGGCTAAAATTCAAACGACCACATTATAAAACATTTAAAATTAGAGATTTTCAATTTTAAACCAATGAGATAGAAACGATTATTGATAATTTATAAAATATTTAGATACGCTAACCATAATTAATACGTACTAATATTTTATAAACGGCTAAAATTAATTAGCAATAGTTGATTTTCCCGTGTATACCCCTTTAATAACAATTAATAACGTTATACTTTAAATAAAATCATAATAAGGAATTCTTAATCTATGTCAGCAATTTACATAGCCGGTATCGCACTTTGCTCTGTGCTTGCCCAATGGGTAGCCTGGGCATTTAGAGTACCCGCTATTCTTTTTTTATTGCTCACTGGCCTGTTACTTGGGCCATTTAGTGGTGTTTTAGACCCTGACGCACTTTTAGGCGACTTACTTTTTCCAGTTGTGTCATTGAGTGTTGCTGTTATTTTATTTGAAGGTGCTCTTACTCTTCACTTTAGAGAGCTAAAAGGGATTGGTAAAGTAGTCAGAAACCTTTGCTCCATTGGTATGATTGCAACCTGTGTTGTTATTAGTTTAAGTGCTTATTGGTTACTTGAGCTCAATTGGCGAGTTGCTGCGGTGCTCGGCGCTGTTTTGGTTGTAACGGGCCCTACAGTAATAGCACCGTTATTAAATTCCATGCGCCCTACTCAAGACATAGACCGCATTTTACGCTGGGAAGGAATTGTTATTGACCCAATCGGAGCATTATTTGCTGTACTGGTTTTTGAAGCTGTCATGCTTGTTGGGCAAGGAGAAGTATTAAGCCATACTGTTATCGCCTTAGTTAAAACAGTGGGTGTTGGCTTAACAATAGGTGTTGTAGCTGGCTGGGTGACAACCCAATTAATGCGCCGTGAGTGGCTACCGTTTGAATTACATAAATTTGGTATTTTAGCGCTGGTATTAATCAGTTTTTCTGTGTCAAATTACTTAAGCCACGAGTCAGGTTTACTGGCAGTTACTGTGTTTGGCATTTGGCTTGCTAATCAAGACGACTTAGAAATAGATTCTGTTTTAGAGTTTAAAGAAGACTTGTCGATGATACTTATCTCAACATTGTTTATCTTACTCGCAGCCCGTCTACAGCTTTCCGATTTAATGATGTTAGACAGTGATGTATTTATATTTTTAGCAATTGTGTTATTCGTAGCACGCCCTTTATGTATTGCTATCTCAACGTTTGGTACAGACCTGCCAATTAAATCTCGCTTAGTGCTCGCCTGGATTGCACCAAGGGGTATTGTAGCCGCAGCAGTTGGCTCGGTGTTTGCGCTGAGTATGATGGAAGCAGGTGTGGCCGATGCAGAAAAAATAGTCCCGCTTATATTTACCGTTATTATTATCACTGTGGTACTACAAAGCCTAACGGCTATACCTGTGGCTAAGCTACTCGGTGTGCGCCAACCATCGCCTAATACTATATTAATCATTGGGGCTAACCATGTGTCACGTGCAATAGGACGTGGTTTGAAAGAGCAAAATATTCCTGTACACCTTTCAGACCCAGCCTGGGAGAACTGCAAAATGGCGCGTATGGATGGCCTACCTTGCTACTACGGTAACCCACAATCAGAGCACGCTGAACGGTACTTACCGCTCACCACTATTCGAAGTGTTTTAGCGCTTTCACCAAACCGTCACCATAATGCGTTAGGTGTGCAATACTTTTCTCATTTACTCAATGAAAAAAACGTGTTTTCGCTACGCTCATCGACAACACATGCTAAAGCCAACAAAGACAGTGCAACTTTTTTATCGCGTCAAATTTTATTTGGTGATGAAGGCTCATATGCTCGTTTAAGCAGCGTGATTGCTAAAGGCGGAAAAGTAAGTGCTACACGTATTTCAGATGAGTTTAGTTGGGAGCAATACCAAGAAATGAACCCTGAGGCCATCCCTTTGTTTATTCTTAAAGGGGATAAAGACAGCGATGACGATACACCAGCTAAAGTAACACCATTTACAATTAATATGGAAAAACCACCACAAGAAGGTGAGCGAATTGTTGCGTTGCAACCACCTAAAATGTCGTTGTTAAAAGATCCACAGCCTAAAGACAAAGAACAAAGTTAAATAAAGTAATGTCCACAAAAAAAGCCCTAATTATGTTAGGGCTTTTGTTTTGTTAGATTTACAGTAACGCTTAATTAAGGTTTACTGCAGATTGCTATTACATAGGTAACCGTGCACGCTCTACGACACTATTTGGCATTTTTTGCGCCAGCTTCGTTAGGGCGCTTTCAATTTTCTTATGCGTTGCTTTATCTGCCACCATAGAATTAAATAACCAGCGGTACGCATCTTCAAAATCGCGTGGACTACCATAGCCATCATTAAACAACTTCACTAATCGCAGCTGCGCTTTTAAATTACCTTGCGCTGAAGCCTCGCGTAAATAGGTAATTGCCATTGCTTTATCTTGCTGTACTAACCTTCCAGTATCGTAATAGCGACCTAACTGCTCAAGCGCTGCCGCTAAACCTTGCTCAGCAGACTTTCTCATATAATACACACCTAGCTCTACGTTTCGCTCAACACACACGTTATAAGCAAGCATGTCGCCATATAAAAACTGATACGAAGGCAATGCCATTTTATTGGCTCGCGCTTCAATATCTTGAACTAGCTGGCAATCATCTGCCTTTACTCGCTGCAAATGTGCATTTTTATTTATAAGCGCAATAAGCTCTGATTCAGTGTATAACGGCACTGCGGCAGGCGATTCATCCGCTAACGTATTGGAAGATATAAATAAAGATATTGGCACTAACGATACAGCTAATACTGAATTTCTTAAAAATAGACGCATATTCACCACGTGCAAAAATAATCTTACCAAATAATATACAAAGATCGTTCCAAGGTGAATTTTAGATACAAAAAAAGCTGCATTAAGCAGCTTTTTTTACATTTTAGGTTATTACGCAAATGGGTTGCGAAGTACCATAGTTTCTACACGATCTGGACCGGTAGAAATAATATCAATTGGAACACCTGTGATTTCTTCAATACGTTTGATGTAATCAATTGCAGCTTTTGGTAAGCCTTCAAGTGAAGTTACACCTACGGTATTCTCAGACCAACCTGGCATTTCTTCATATACTGGTGTTACTTTCTCGTAACCTTCAGCAGCTAATGGTGTTACGTTTGTAACCGTACCATCTTCAAGCTGGTAGCCAGTACAGATTTTAAGTGTTTCTAAGCCATCTAAAACATCAAGCTTAGTTAAACAAAAACCCGAAATACTATTGATTTGAACCGCACGACGCATTGCTACAGCATCTAACCAACCAGTACGGCGAAGTCGACCTGTTGTTGCGCCAAACTCATGGCCTTTATCACCTAAGTGCTTACCAACCGGATCTTGCTTATCAAGACCATCGTATAGCTCTGTAGGGAAAGGACCTGAACCAACACGTGTTGTGTATGCTTTAATAATACCTAACACATAATCAAGGTTTAATGGACCAAAACCAGCACCAGTAGCAACGCCACCAGCTGTCGTGTTTGAAGATGTTACGTAAGGGTAAGTACCATGATCAATATCAAGTAATGTACCTTGCGCACCTTCAAATAAAATGTGCTCACCTGCTAAACGTGTTTGGTCTAAAAGCTCAGTTACATCAACAACCATTGCTTTTAAGATATCTGCAACAGCCATTGCATCATCAAACGTTTTTTGGAAATCGACAGCATCTACTTTGTAGTAATTAACTAATGTGAAGTTATGGTATTCAAGTACTTCTTTTAGTTTAGCTGCAAATAATTCTGGATTAAATAAGTCGCCTACGCGTAAACCACGACGTGCTACTTTATCTTCGTACGCTGGACCGATACCACGGCCAGTTGTACCAATTGGCTTATCGCCACGAGCAGTTTCACGGGCTACATCTAATGCTACATGGAAAGGCAAAATTAGCGGACATGCTTCACTTATCAAAAGACGCTCGCGTACTGGTACGCCACGTTCTTCAAGCATGCCAATTTCTTTCATTAGCGCTTCTGGTGATAAAACAACACCATTACCAATCACACATTTAACATTGTCACGTAATACACCCGATGGAATAAGGTGTAGAACCGTCTTTTTACCTTCGATAACTAAAGTATGACCTGCATTGTGGCCACCTTGATAACGAACTACTAAAGATGCTTTGTCCGTAAGGAGGTCAACTACCTTACCCTTACCTTCGTCACCCCATTGGGTGCCTAATACAACAACGTTTTTACCCATTGTAAATTCACTTAGAGAAAATTAGGACGAGATTTTACCAGAAAACCCAAGTAAAGATCACCCCTGTTCAGCTTATTTTTTCTGCGAAGAATTATTAAATTAAAATATGAGTAAATAACCACATATATAACAGTGATTTAAAGTTCTAGATTGTATTTAACAAAAAGCCCCGCATGTGCGAGGCTTTATATTTTAAAAGTAAAAATATAGTCTACTGCGCTTTAGCGCCTTTCATATACTGGAAGAAGTCACTGTCTGGTGAAAGTACCATAACATCTTGCTTACCTTTAAATGTTTTCTTATACGCTTCTAAAGAACGTACAAAGCTAAAAAACTCTGGGTCTTTGTTATACGCATTTGCATAAATAGCCGCAGCATCTGCATCACCTTGACCACGCACTGAACGAGAATTACGCTCAGCGTCTGCAAGCATAACC
Organism: Pseudoalteromonas sp. 10-33; assembly: GCF_001469195.1. Taxonomy (NCBI): domain Bacteria; kingdom Pseudomonadati; phylum Pseudomonadota; class Gammaproteobacteria; order Alteromonadales; family Pseudoalteromonadaceae; genus Pseudoalteromonas; species Pseudoalteromonas sp. 10-33. The sequence goes on from NZ_LOFI01000024.1 coordinate 316,101, forward strand.
GTTACTCGACGGTCAACGCTTGCACGAATAGTCTCTGCTTTTTCCTGACCTTCAGAGCGGTGTTCTTTAGCAACAGCAGTACGCTCAGCGCGCATACGTTGATAAATTGAACTACTTACTTCTTGAGGTAAGTTAATTTGCTTAACACGTACATCAAGCACCTCAATACCTAACTCGCGAGCACTCTCAGATGCTTGAACTAATGCCTCTTCCATAAGCTCACTTCGCTCACCCGATACAATTTCACGAATTGTACGTGTACCAAAGTTAGTACGAAGGCCATTATTAACCTTTTGCTCAAGTAGCGTTTCAGCATATTGCTTATCGCCACGGGCACGCAGGTAAAAAGCACTAAAGTCATTAACGCGCCATTTAACAAACGAATCAACAATTAAGTCTTTTTTCTCACTCGTAACAAAGCGATCCGGCGTACCATCTAGCGTTTGTATACGCGCATCAATACGACGTACTTGGCTAAAAAATGGGACTTTCAAATGCAGACCCGGGCCATAAACAACCGCTTGATCATCGTTATCTTTTTGTACTTTACTAAACAATAGCACAATTGCTTTTTGCCCTTCAGGTACAACAAATACCGACGAGAAAGACATCACAATGGCAACTAGTAATATTACTAAACTAAAATTTTTCATTATGCTTATCTCCCTTAGTTAAAGCGATCGTTGTTAAAGCGGTCATTGCTGCTATTAACGGTGCTATTACGTGATGTATTTACTTTGTTTCTTAAGTCTTGAATGTCACTTGAGCTTGGTAGTGCAACACGTGTTGCTGTGCCTTGCTTTTCCATGATTTTATCAAGAGGTAAGTACATCATGTTATTACCACCCTTCACATCAACTAACACCTTAGAACTACTACCTAACACTTCTTCCATTGCATCAATGTATAAGCGTTCGCGGGTTACTTCTTTAGCCGCTAGATACTCCGGTAATAGTTTCTCAAAACGAGCAACCTCACCTTGTGCTTCTAATGTAATGCGCTCTTGGTAACCTTCAGCTTCTTGCGTCATACGTGTTACTTGACCACGTGCACGCGGTTCAATTTCACGCGCATATGCTTCTGCTTCACGGATGAAACGTTCTTCATCTTCTTGTGCTGCAATCGCATCATCAAACGCATCTTTGACTTCAGTCGGTGGACGAGAATCTTTAAAGTTAACATCAGTAACAATTAAACCAAGATTATATGGTTCGATTACCTTGTTAAGCTCATCCCATGTATTTTGACGCACCACTTCACGGCCGTTGGTTAAAACTTGGTCCATTTTTGCATGACCAACAACATAACGCAGTGCACTATCTAACGCTTCTTCTAAACTGCTATCAGCATTCGTTACGCTAAACTTGTAAAGGTATGGGTCAATAACACGGTATTGCACCTGAAACTCAACGCTTACCACGTTTTCATCTTCAGTAAGCATAAAACCAGACGCTGACAATGAGCGAACAGCTTCAATATCAACTGGGATAACCGTTTCAATAAATGTCATTTTCCAACGCAGGCCTGGTTCAGCAATTCGGTCATACTTACCAAATTGTAAAACAACACCACGTTCGGCTTCTTTAACCGTGTAAATACCACTTAACGCCCACACAATGGCAGCGATAATGAGGATAAATGAAATACCGGCTCCGCCAAGTCCGCCACCGCTTCCATTGCCGGATTTTTTACCGCCAAATAAGCCGCCGAACTTGTTACTAAACTTACGGAACACCTCGTCTAAATCAGGTGGGCCTTGATCACGTCCGCCTTTATTGCTCCACGGATCTTTGTCATTGCCATTATTACCCGGTTCATTCCAGGCCATAGCTATACTCCATTGTTATCTAAATAAATTAGGAAATTGTGTTAAATCTATCAAATCTACCGCGTTTCTCATACAAAAACCGACATTTAAACGTCAATTTTTAGTCTTAGTTGATAAAACCAACAATTTCAGGGCCAAATTCTTTAATTAAGCGATTCCATTCAACCATTGGCATCCTAACATCTAGCAGCCAATTACCTTGTTCATCAAATCGCTCTTCATGCACCGCATTTAAACTAAACAGTGAAGCCCTTAAACGCCCATATAAAGGAGTTAGCAAAAGCGTTTCACTAAACATTTTTTTAGCAAGCAACTCACTAATGGCTTCGCTTAGTAATTCACACCCTTCACCTGTTTGTGCAGACAACCATACTCTTATAGGTTGGCCTTCACTATCTCGATCAATACGCGGAGCAACATTATCAAGCGCATCAATTTTATTATAAATTAATAGCTGCGGGACGTCATCGGCTTCAATCTCTTTAAGCACCGATTGCACTTGCTCAATATTTTCTTTAATTCGCGAATCAGCAGCATCTATTACATGTAGCTGTAAATCGGCTTCACGTGTTTCGGTTAATGTAGCTTTAAATGCAGCCACTAAATCATGAGGTAAATGACGAATAAAGCCCACGGTATCAGCTAAAATCACTTGACCAACATCACCCAACTCCAGTTTACGCAGTGTTGGATCAAGCGTCGCGAAAAGCTGGTCGGCAGCATATACCTCAGAGTCCGTTATACGATTAAATAATGTAGATTTACCCGCATTGGTGTAACCAACTAACGATACCGTTGGAATTTCATTACGATTACGCGCGCGTCTACCCTGCTCACGCTGGACAGCCACTTTTTGTAGTCGTGCACGAATACTTTGAATACGTACGCGCAATAAACGCCTATCGGTCTCTAATTGAGTTTCACCAGGCCCACGTAAACCAATACCACCCTTTTGACGCTCAAGGTGAGTCCAACCTCGGATCAGCCGAGTAGACATATGACGAAGTTGTGCCAATTCAACCTGCAATTTACCCTCATGGGTACGTGCACGTTGGGCAAAAATATCAAGAATAAGGGTCGTTCTATCAAGCACACGGCACTGACAAACGCGCTCTAAGTTGCGTTCTTGTGACGGTCTGAGTTGATGATTAAAAATAACGACATCTGCATTGTGGATTTTGACAATCTCAGCTATTTCTTCTGCTTTACCGGTACCGACGAATAGTTTCGGATGTGGTGCTTGACGGCTGCCTTGCACAACCGCCAAACTACTAACACCAGCAGAAGATACCAACATCTCTAATTCATGAAGATCTTCACGATCTCCTTCTTTAGGTAAGTCGATATGAACTAAAATTGCCTGTTCGCCGGATTCATAGCGGTCAAACAAGCATTACGCTCCTAATTAAAAGTTTCCAGCTTCTGGTTCTTCAGTGTCATCGCTCCCTTGAACACCTTGGAAGTTGACTGCGCGAGCAGGTACAACTGTTGAAATTGCGTGTTTGTAAACCATTTGGTTTACCGTGTTTTCAAGTAAAATAACAAATTGATCAAATGACTGGATTTTACCTTGTAATTTTATGCCATTAACCAAAAAGATTGATACTGGAATGCGCTCACGACGTAGTGCATTCAAAAATGGGTCTTGTAACGATTGGCCTTTTGCCATGTTATTCTTCCTTCGTTCTAGGTGTTATTATAATTAAGTGGCTGAACTCATTTAATAAAGCTAAATCATATCCAACTACTACTAGCTTAGCGAACTTACTACATGATGCAAGTTTTCTTCATCGCCGGTTGTTAACCAAGTAACATCAGGCCAACTTCTCAACCAGGTTAATTGACGCTTAGCCAATTGCCGAGTTGCTGCAATACCTCGAAATACCATTTCATCATGACTTACTTCACCCGCAAGGTAATCCCACATCTGTCTATAGCCCACACAACGAATAGAAGGCATATTGTGGTGTAAATCTTTACGTAGATATAAGGCCGAAACTTCATTTTCAAACCCCTGATCTATCATTATTTTAAACCTTTCTTCAATTCGCTGGTGTAATTCACTTCGCTCTTGCGGCGCAATGGCAAATTGATGAAAAGTATACGGTAAAGGCGGCTGCTTTTGCTTTTGCAGTTCAGTCATTGTTTTACCGGTTAATCGATATACCTCTAGCGCACGGTTAATTCTTTGCGAGTCGTTTTCACTCATTTTTTGTGCCGCTTGTGGATCTACCTTTACTAGTTCTTGGTACAAATGTGGCCAGCCAAACTCACTAGCCTCTGACTCAAGTTGAGCCCTGATAGCCGGGTTTGCCTCAGGTAAAGGCGATAAACCATCTATAAGTGCTTTGAAGTACAACATTGTACCTCCAACTAATACAGGTACTTTACCTTGTTGATGAAATTCATCAATTTTTTTTATAGCATCGCGTCTAAAATCTGCAACAGAATACGTTTCACTCGGGTCAAGCAGATCAATAAGATGATGTGGAGCGCGAGCTAATTCTTCTGAATCAGGTTTTGCAGTGCCAATATCCATACCTTTATACACTAATGCTGAATCGACGCTGATTATCTCTGTATTTAAGTGTTCACACAAAGAAATAGCCAATGCTGTTTTACCTGCAGCAGTGGGACCCATTAAAAATATAACTGGTAATTGACTCAACACGAACACCCTAATTTAATTGCGCTAAATACTGACTTAGCTCTATTTTAACTGCTTTTTCACGCAAGCGTTCAATAGTTTCCGGATTATTTTGTAAGCGCATTTGTTGAGTTATAAATACATTGCTTGCATAAAAGCGCGGCGGTATACATTCAGCCTGCCATTTTAACCAGCTCTCTATGTTTTCAAGCGATTTTTTACATGCACTGAGCAGTTCGTCAATGGCATTACTTACATCAAGTAAATACAAGCATGAGGGCAATTTTTTAACCATAACAAATTGCTTTTCAATTACTAATTCAAAACCTAGCAGCGTGAACCACGATTGCTGTGCTTCTATTAGTAAACAATCCTCTTTTGATAAATTAACCCGTACAGGCAATAACAATGCTTTACCTTCAAGGCTCCCCTGCTCCTTAATTTGTTCATGCCAATCATCGACCATGACGTATTTAAAATGTGAGCAATAAAGTTGCTGCTGGGCACCAAAAACGCAATTTCCATCATTCAGGCTAATAATAGACACCCTATTCATAGTACTTTGCTTAGGTGCTAATGAATCTTGCTGAGCGGTTTGCGCCACCGCATCAAAGTGTGCTGCGTGTTGTTCACTCACTCCCTGATAAAACGCATTCACGTCTTGATGGTTTGCACTGGATGGAGCCCTGTACTCACCACCACTCTTTTTAGCCCCAGTAGCACCTGATGAGCCCGAACTAGCTGAATAACTTGGTTGTAACTGAGACTTAGGATAGTCGAAATTGCCACTGGCTTCGTCTTTAAATGTTGACGAATGCACAGCATGAGTAAAGGGAGGAAAATGCTCATCCGTTGTCATTACTGCTTCATTGTCAAACTCACCTTGTAATGGCACTACAACTTGCTTAATAGCTTGCAATATAAAGTCGTGAACTAAACGGCCTTGGTGAAAACGTACCTCGTGTTTTGCTGGGTGCACATTTACATCAACTTGGCGTGGGTCAATATCAATATAAATCACAAACCCAGGTAACTCTTGTATCCCACTCACTTCTTCAAACGCCTGACGAATAGCGTGTAATATTAGCTTATCGCGCATCATACGATTATTTACATACGTGTACTGCGTTGTATTAGCTGAGCCAACCGGTAAAACCCAGCCATGCAGTTGTAAACCAGCTTCTCCAGATTGAATATGGAGCCCTTGCTCTGCAAACGCTTTACCTGCAACTTGTGCAACACGCGTTATTGCTTGAGCGGGATCTGTTTTTGCACGGTATTGCCTAACTACTTTTTCGTTATGGGTCAACGTAATCGATACATCAAACCGGCTCAGCGCTATGCGCTTAATAAGCTCATCTATATGGGTAAACTCTGTTTTTTCGGTACGTAAAAATTTACGCCGTGCAGGGGTATTAAAAAATAAATCTTTCACCTCAATCGTTGTACCATCAGGATGGGCAATAGGCTTAACTTGTACAGCCATATCACGACCCTCTGCAAATGCTTGCCACGCAGCGTCTTGAGTTTTAGGTTTGGAGCTGAGTGTTAATCGCGATACTGAGCTAATTGAGGCCAATGCCTCGCCTCTAAAACCCAGTGAGCAAATATTTTCTAAATCATCAAGTGACTTTAGCTTGCTTGTTGCATGACGGGAAAGCGCCAGTGTGAGCTCTTCTTTACCTATGCCAGAGCCATTATCACGTATACGAATTAGCTTATGACCGCCACGCTCTATATCAATTTGAATACGCGTTGCACCTGCATCAAGGCTATTTTCAACAAGCTCTTTTACTACCGACGCTGGGCGCTCAACCACTTCACCTGCGGCAATTTGGTTGGCTAAACGAGCGGGTAGTATTTCAATATTCATGATATTTCCTAGCAAACTGCATGCTGATTTATGTGATTAACTTTGCGGTATGTCGAGCTCTTGACCAATAAAAAGCGTGTTTGAGCTCAGCTTATTTACTTTTTTTATTTTACTAATGCTCACCCCATAGCGATTTGCCAACATGCTTAAAGACTCGCCCGGACGTACTTTATGTTTGGTGGGGTATTGCGATTTTAGTTTTGCAAACAACGAATCATCCGGTGGATTTTTCAAATAGTAATTTTTAATGGACGTGAATATCGCTTTTGCTAAACGCTCTTGATGATTTGGGCTTTTTAGTAATTTTTCTTCTCGAGGGTTAGATATAAACCCAGTTTCGACCAAAATAGACGGAATATCAGGCGACTTAAGTACAGACAAACTAGCATGCTGCGGGTCTTTTTTATGAAGTTTAGCAACTTTACGAAGTTCTTTAACCACTTCTTCGGCAACGTTTAAGCCGGTTTTCATTGAATGATCCATCGACATATCAAGCAATGCTTGCGCTAAGTATTTCTCGTTAGCGGCATCTTTGATTACATCAGCCGCACCTCCCAGTAACTCAGAGTGTTTTTCCTTATCCTCTATCCATTTGGCCGTTTCAGAGTTGGCTCTACGCAGTGATAAAACCCAAACGGATGCACCATTAGGGCCTGGGCTTGTAAATGCATCAGCATGAATAGATACAAAAAAATCTGCTTTTTTCTGACGAGCTCGATGTGTACGTGTATTAAGTTTTACAAAGTAATCGCCGCTTCGTACCATTCGCGAAATCATGCCTCGTTCAGCGTCGATCATTCGTTCAAGACGTTTAGCAATTTGCAATGTAATCGTCTTTTCATATGTACCAGATGGCCCTATTGAGCCAGGATCTTCACCGCCATGCCCTGCATCAATAGCAATTACAATATCTCGCTCTTGGCTAAGTTGGCGTTTTTTAGCGGCTTTTTGTGCAGGTGAAGGAACCACCTTAGGTTCACTCTTATTATATAAATCAACCACAAGCCTATTTTTGTATGGCCCAGTAGGCGCAAGCGCAAATAGCACTGGTTTTACGGGTGCGCTTAGCTCAAAGACTAAACGAACGCTTTGCTTATTTTTGGGCTTTGAGTAACGTAATTTGCTAACAATTTGGTGCTTAGGTGGCACACCGGGTAGTACTTTAAGCTCTTTGGTGTTTTCTAGGTCAACTACTAAGCGGCTTGGGTTTTTTAGCATGAAATAACTGAAATCGGGTTTATCGTCTAAATCAAATACAACGCGTGTACTATCGGGAGATGGCCACACACGCACACTATTTATCGTGTTTTGTGCCCACAAAGAAAAACTCATGATAAAAACCATAAGAGAAACTGAGAGTTTAACTGCGCCTCGATTCATTTGATAATTACTGCCTTCACTATTTTATTATTTATTTTTTTAGTTTATCGACAATTGCTGCACCACGTTCACTGGTACTTTTGAACACAATCTTACGCTCGTCACCGACATAGCTTAGCGTTATATCTAAATCAGGCACAGGAATAAATTCCCCCCCCTTTTCCGGCCACTCTACAACACAAATAGCCTGTGGTGAAAAATAATCGCGTATTCCCATAAATTCGAGTTCTTCTGGATCACCTAAACGATACAAGTCAAAGTGATACACGTTAGCACGCTCAAGTTCGTAAGGTTCAACCAGTGTATAAGTTGGACTCTTAACTTTGCCTGTATGGCCAAAGCCTTGCACTACACCACGTGTAAACGTTGTTTTACCAGCGCCTAAATCACCATGTAAATAAATCACAGCACCTTGCTCAATAATCGCTGCTACTTGGTTACCCATTGCAACAGTTGCAAGTTCATCATTTAAATGAGATTCAAAACTACGGGTCATTACTACCTCAAAATTAACTTAAAAGCGCATATTGGCTAATCATACCAGATTATTTATTTATGGCGATAAATTGAAGTTTCAGGCATAAAAAAACCGGCCTAAGCCGGTTTTTATATTTTAGGAAGATTACAAACCTAACTTTTTCTCAAGGTAGTGAATATTAGTTCCACCATTTTGAAAATTCTCATCTGCAAGAATACGTTTATGCAAAGGCGTGTTTGTTTTAATCCCATCGATTACTAATTCGTTTAGTGCATTGCGTGCACGGGCAATAGCCACATCACGGTTTTCGCCGTAAGTAATTAGCTTGCCAATCATCGAATCATAGTGCGGTGGTACTGTGTAGTCAGCATAAATATGGCTGTCCCATCGAATACCTAACCCACCAGCTGGGTGAAAACGCGTAATTTTACCCGGTGACGGGATAAACGTTTCAGGGTCTTCAGCATTAATTCGACACTCAATGGCATGACCACGAATAACGACGTCGTCTTGCGTGAACGATAATGGCTGACCCGCTGCTATTTTTAGCTGCTCTTTGATCAAGTCGATACCTGTAACCATTTCTGTTACTGGGTGCTCAACTTGAATACGGGTATTCATTTCAATGAAATAAAACTCGCCGTTTTCGTATAAAAACTCAAACGTGCCCGCACCGCGGTAACCAATTTCAATACATGCACGTGTACAACGCTCGCCAATAAACTTACGTGTTTCAGCTGTTATGCCTGGTGCAGGAGCCTCTTCAACAACCTTTTGATGACGACGCTGCATTGAACAGTCGCGCTCACCTAAGTGAACCGCATTACCTTGTCCGTCGGCTAGCACTTGTACTTCGATATGACGTGGGTTTTCAAGGTATTTCTCCATGTAAACCATACCATTACCAAAAAACTGTTTAGCTTCTTGCTGCGTTAACGAAATTGAATTTACTAATTCAGCTTCATTACGCACTACACGCATACCACGGCCACCGCCGCCGCCAGCGGCTTTAATAATAACCGGATAACCAATGCGCTTAGCAATTTGCATGTTGCGTTCGTTATCGTCTGTTACAGGACCATCAGAGCCTGGTACACATGGAACGCCAGCTTTACGCATTGCGGCAATAGCAGATACTTTATCGCCCATTAGGCGAATTGTGTCGCCTTTTGGCCCAATAAATACAAAACCACTTTGCTCAACTTGGTCTGCAAAATCTGCGTTTTCTGCAAGAAAACCATAACCTGGGTGAATCGCTACCGCATCAGTTATTTCGGCCGCAGCAATAATGCGCGGTATATCTAAATAACTTTCTGTTGCTGATGGCTTACCAATACAGATGGTTTCATCTGCAAGCAATACATGCTTAAGATCGCGATCCGCCGTTGAATGAACAGCAACCGTTTTGATCCCAAGCTCTTTGCAGGCGCGCAATATACGAAGTGCTATTTCACCTCGGTTTGCTATGACTACTTTATCTAACATTAGAGTTGGCCTTTTACGTTATGCTATTAGTCAATGATGAATAGAGGTTGGTCAAATTCAATTGGCTCGCCGTTTTCAGCTAAAATTGCGCGTACAGTACCCGCTTTATCAGCTTCAATTTGGTTCATCATTTTCATGGCTTCAATGATACATAAAGTATCGCCTACATTAACTTTAGAGCCCACTTCTACGTAAGCAGGTGCTTCTGGAGAAGATGCTGAGTAAAATGAGCCAACCATAGGTGATTTAACCTGATGACCCGTTGGTGCAGCAGGTGCTGCTTCAACTGCTACAGGTGCTGCTGGAGCTGGAGCCTGCTGTGCAGGAGCTGGTGCATATTGTTGTGGAGCAAATTGTGGGTAAGCTGGACCCGCGCTCATGTTATTACGGTTTATGCGTACTGACTCTTCACCTTCAGTGATTTCTAGCTCAGCAATGCCCGATTCTTCTACTAATTCGATCAGTTTTTTTATCTTGCGAATATCCATTACACGACCCGCCTGTTAGTTTGTTAGTGTGTTAATTTTTAAAATTAAATTGCGTTTTGCGACCGGTTAACTGCTGCATTTAATGCTGCGTGGTAACCCATTGCACCTAATCCACATATAACGCCTTGTGCCACATCTGAAAAATAAGAATGATGGCGAAAAGCTTCACGTGCGTGCACATTACTCAAGTGCACCTCATAAAACGGAATATCAACACTTAACAATGCATCACGTAATGCAACGCTTGTATGCGTAAATGCTGCGGGGTTAATAATAATAAAATCAACCACTTGCCAAGCATTATGAATTCGTTCTATGAGCGCTTGCTCACCATTACTTTGAAAGTGCGTAAGTTCAACATTCAGACTATTAGCGGTATCTGTTAGTTCGCTCATAATCTCGCTAAGTGTTTGCGTACCGTACTTTTCTGGTTCGCGCTTTCCTAGCATGTTTAAATTTGGACCATTAACAACTAAAATCTTTAATTTTGCAGCCATAATACGCGATATACCCTCTAAGTAATGAGTTAAGCCATTGCCAGCTATTTTTTCACTTTAAACTAAGCATAAAAAAGCTAAATTGCAACATTTTCTCACGTTAGCTGGGTATTATAGTGATTTCGACGTAAATAACAGCAAAATACTGGTCCAATCACTATTATGGGTACATTTTGAAAGGTATGAAGAACAAAGCCACTTAGTAAACTTAAGTGGCTTTATTGCACTATTATTGTGCGCTGGCACGCACTGTAGCAAGATGTTTAGCAAAATCGTCAGCATTTAAAAAGCCCGTCACACGCAACGCACTTAGCTCTTGTCCTTGAGTATTAAAAAATAAAATACTCGGTAAACCGAATACGTCATACTCTTCCATTAGCGCTATGGTTTTGCTGTCACTTTCAGTTAAATCGATTTGGATTAACTGATAATGACTAAACTCTTTTTGCACTCTTTCATCAGGAAAGGTGTAATGTTCAAACTCTTTACATGCCACACACCAGTCGGCATACAAGTCGACCATAACAAGTCGGTCTTGTTTATTTGCGTCAGCAATCGCGACTTTTAGCTCGGCTAAATTGGCAACGTGTTTAAACTCATTGTTTTGTGAACTTGCTTGAATTTGTACAGGCCAAAAATAGTCTTTAGCTAAGCTAAAGCCAGTAAATACCAACAACATGGCCGCGAACCATAGCGCTGTTTTTAATTTACTTTGCTGTTGACTACTTTGCCAATGGTGTAAGTACAAAGCAGCAGCTAACGCCAATATACCTGCCATAAGTAATATAATGTTGGCACTGACCAAGCGCTCTAATAATATTAGCGGAACTACCAACATCACAAAGCCAAATAACGTTTTAACTTGCTCCATCCAACCACCCGCTTTAGGCAGTAATTTACCGCCCGATGTACCAAGCAATAATAAAGGTAGCCCCATCCCTAAACTCAATACATACAACGTCAAGCCGCCCACTAAGTAGTCACCACTTTGCGCAACGTATAATAAAGCGGCTGATAGCGGCGCCGTGGTACAAGGGGATGCAATTAAACCAGATAATACCCCCATCAAAAATACGCCAACATAATTGCCGCCTTTTTGATTATTACTTACCTGCGTGAGCTTACTCATCATGCTGCTAGGGAGTTTTATTTCGTACCACCCAAACATCGACATAGCCAGTAATACAAATAATAAGCTAAAGCTAATAAGTACGTAGGGATGCTGTATATACCCCTGTACTTGCCCACCTAATGCTGCAACAACTAATCCAAGCGCCGCATAAGTTACCGCCATACCTTGTATATATATGAACGAAAGTGCAAAGGCTTTTTTAGTTGATAAGTTTTTTTGCCCTGCAATTAAACTCGACAATATAGGAAACATTGGGAACACACACGGCGTAAAAGCAAGCCCAACCCCCACTGCAAAAAATACCAATAAATTAATCGCTAAACTTTGGCTAGCGAGTTGTTCTGTAAAAGTAAGGTCTTTTTTGAGTGCTGCGGCATCTGGTTGCGATGTTGAATAGGTTAATGCGCTTGCGGTACTAGACGGTGCTGCACTTTGCGATTGCTCGCCCGCAATAACACTTAATGGAATTGAGATAACTTCTGGCGGGTAACATAGCCCAGCCTCAGCGCAGCCTTGATAACGCACCTTTACTACAGCGCCTTCATTGACGTTACTCAGTTTGCTGATAATACTAACGCTTTGAAAAAATACCTCTGTTTTACCAAAAAATTCATCTTCGATAATTTCGCCATCACCTAAGTTTCCTACTTCAATGCTGGCGTCTTTAGCGAGTATTTCTATTTTTTGTTTATATAAATAGTAACCTGGCGCAATATCCCACCCAATAAACAAGGTGCGGCCTTGCTGATCAAAGTCAAACTCAAACGCTTGTGTTACCGGTAAAAAGGTTTGCTGCGTGGGCGCTAATAAATCGTTAAGCACATTATTTGGTGTAGCCTTCGCAGGGGCTATTAATAATGTCACTAATAGCAAAAACAAAAAGCGCATTAATGTAATACCTCATCCATCCAATTAAAATAAGCTAAGTTTCCGGTTGTTATGTCAATAACTTGTATTTCGGGTACTTCGTAACTATGCATCGCTTTTATCGTTAAAAACACATCGTTCATTTTCTCTGTTTTGGTTTTCACTAGCATTTTAACTTCTGTCATTTCTTTCACCTCACCTTCCCACATATAAATAGAAGACATTTCGGGTAAAATATTTACACACGCAGCCAGCTTTTTTTCTACCAAGGCTTTGCCAAGCATGCGTGCTTCAGCTTCGTTTTTACAGGTAGTAAAAATTAATTTAAATTGTGTATTCATTATGAACCTTTACTTGTTGAACGATGTCTAGCTTCATAGTATCTGATAGGTAAGCCAATGTGTAGAAATCCAGTTAAATGACACTACCTACTCATTAAACTTGAAAAGAGACCTATCAACCCTCACTTATATTTCATCAACTCTTACGAGTACCCTATTTAGAGAGCATTATGTTTAGATTTTTATTTGTGTTGTTTATTATCATTCCTATTATCGAAATCGCATTGTTAATTCAAGTCAGCGACGTAATAGGCGGTGTAGCGACTATTGCATTGGTTGTTATTACTGCAGTTTTAGGCGCTAAAATGGTTAAGCAACAAGGCATGGGCGCACTACAAAATGCGCAAACGCAAATGGCGCAAGGCCAAATGCCTGCTAAAGAATTATTTACGGGAATATGCGTTATTATTGCCGGTGTACTACTGTTAACGCCAGGCATTATGACAGACGTTTTTGGCTTACTTTTATTAACCCCTGCAATTCGTAATAAATTAGCTGCAGGCCTTGCAAGTCAAGCAACTGTACGAATGAGTGCGGGTATGCAACAAGGCGCTTCACCTTATACTCAACAACCCCATTCAATGCGTGACCAACATCAAACCGAACAACCAACAACCATTGATGGTGAGTTTGAACGAAAAGATTAAAAAATTATCATTTTTTCTCTTGGAATTTTTCACTCTACCCCCATTAATGAATGCAAATTAGAAAAGCTTTTTTCTGTACTGTTCAGAAACTGTTAGGAGAACTAAAAAACATGAACATTCGTCCTTTACAAGATCGCGTAATCGTTAAACGTCTAGAAGAAGAAACAAAATCTGCTGGCGGTATTGTATTAACTGGCTCTGCAGCTGAAAAATCAACTCGCGGAGAAGTCGTAGCCGTAGGTAATGGTCGTATTTTAGATAACGGTGACGTTAGAGCCTTAGAAGTAAAAGCCGGTGACACTGTGTTATTTGGCTCATATGTTGAGAAAACTGAAAAGATCGAAGGTCAAGAGTACCTGATCATGCGTGAAGACAACATTTTAGGCATTGTGGGCTAAGCCTACTTTTCGTTTAACACATATTTAAGAATTTAGAGGAATTTAAAACATGGCAGCTAAAGAAGTACTTTTTGCAGGCGACGCACGCGCTAAAATGCTAACGGGCGTAAACATCCTAGCAAACGCAGTAAAAGTTACATTAGGTCCTAAAGGCCGTAACGTTATACTAGATAAATCGTTTGGCTCTCCAGTGATCACCAAAGATGGTGTATCTGTAGCAAAAGAAATCGAACTTGAAGACAAGTTTGAAAACATGGGCGCGCAAATGGTTAAAGAAGTTGCATCTAAAGCAAATGATGCAGCAGGCGATGGTACAACTACCGCTACAGTACTTGCACAATCTATTGTTAATGAAGGCCTTAAAGCGGTTGCTGCAGGCATGAACCCAATGGATCTTAAGCGCGGTATCGACAAAGCAGTCATTGCGGCTGTTGCAGAACTTAAAGCGCTTTCAGTTCCTTGTGCTGATACTAAAGCTATCGCTCAAGTAGGTACTATTTCAGCTAACTCTGATAAAGAAATTGGCGACATCATTGCAGAGGCAATGGAAAAAGTAGGCCGTAATACAGGTGTTATTACCGTTGAAGAAGGCCAATCACTTGAAAACGAACTAGATGTTGTAGAAGGCATGCAGTTTGACCGTGGTTACCTATCTCCTTACTTCATCAACAACGCTGAAAAAGGCGCCGTTGAATTAGATAACCCATTTATTCTACTTGTAGATAAAAAAATATCGAACATCCGCGAGCTATTACCAACGCTTGAAGCCGTTGCTAAAGCAAGTAAGCCACTACTTATTATTGCAGAAGACCTTGAAGGCGAAGCACTTGCAACATTAGTAGTGAACAACATGCGCGGTATTGTTAAAGTATCAGCTGTTAAAGCACCTGGCTTTGGCGACCGTCGTAAAGCAATGTTACAAGATATTGCTGTATTAACTGGCGGTACTGTTATTTCAGAAGAAATTGGCCTTGAGCTTGAAAAAGCAACGGTTGAAGACCTAGGTACAGCTAAGCGCGTTGTTATCACTAAAGACGATACAACTATTATCGATGGTGCTGGCGAAGAAGAAGGCATTACCGGTCGTGTTGCTCAAATTAAAGCACAAATTGAAGAAGCAACATCAGACTACGATAAAGAAAAACTACAAGAGCGTATGGCTAAACTTGCCGGCGGTGTTGCAGTAATTAAAGTAGGCGCTGCGACTGAAATTGAAATGAAAGAGAAAAAAGACCGTGTTGAAGATGCTTTACATGCAACTCGCGCAGCGGTTGAGGAAGGCGTAGTACCTGGTGGCGGTGTTGCCCTAGTACGTGCAGCTAGCAAGCTAGTTGAACTACTTGGCGACAACGAAGATCAAAACCACGGTATTAAAGTTGCACTTCGTGCAATGGAAGCCCCACTTCGTCAAATCGTAACTAACGCTGGTGATGAAGCATCTGTTGTTATTAACGCAGTTAAAGGCGGCGAAGGTAACTACGGTTACAATGCAGCAACTGGCGAATACAACGACATGATTGAAATGGGTATCTTAGATCCAACTAAAGTAACGCGCTCTGCACTACAGTTTGCAGGTTCTATTGCGGGACTAATGATCACAACCGAAGCTATGGTTGCTGAAATCCCTAAAGATGAATCTGCTGGTGCACCTGATATGGGTGGCATGGGCGGAATGGGTGGTATGGGCGGCATGATGTAATCATCACCGTTTAAGCACCTTGCTTATATAAAAACCCAGCTTTTGCTGGGTTTTTGCTTTTTAGTACACTTGTTATTGATATTGTCTAATTTACAACCATGTAGTAATAACGTGTAAGCAAAAAAAACATCACCATGGACATACTTAATAGTAATGGAATTACTTTTTTTACGGTGCTTGTAACCATAGTATCGGCATTGCTGCTTTTAATTATTTGGCTTTTGTTAAAAATGATAATGTGGGGCAAAAGCATGTCAAAAGGGGCATATCTATTTTTAGCGTTTTTCCCGTTTATCTCATTGATGCCTATTCCGCCACCTACCTACGAAAATGTTCAAAAAGCTAAACAAGAGCAAAGAAAACGTAAAGAAGACTCAGGCGACCCGCCGGATGAAGAAATAGAATAAATGATTACGTTTATTAGCTAACAATAGACAAGTACTTGCGAAACACTGTACATTTATTATTAATAATTTATGAAGTTAATTACTAAATGCAGCAACGTAAAAAATTTAAAAACCCTTATATAGGGATAAGCAAAGAAGATTTTGTTGAGTTAAGCGGTAGTAAAAAAGAATTACTGACGGCCGAAATAGAACAGGCTGACAATAAAGGAGAGTCACTCGCTTACTTTAGAATTGATGGTGACTTTTTCTATGATGATATTTATTATTCGGCTGATATTTTAGTTCCGAAAACACATTGGTTAGACTCTCGCGATGAAAATCAAAAAAAACTCTGGATAGCTGTTATTTACAACGTACCTTACGGTGAGTATTTAGATGCAGAGTTTGATTTTAATAAAATTGAGGACCCTAACTTTGGGGTAGTAAAACCTGTATTGGTTAGTGAGCTCAATAAAAGCGAGCTCGCCTATGAAAAAGTAAAGCGCCTAGAGATGTTTTCTAATATTGAAAAAGCAGCGACGGAAGATAAACTCCTTCAGGCAGAAAAAGATCTCATTCTGACCAAGCTTTTAAGCAAAGTGACTAAACACTAATCTAATGAAAGTCAGTTTAACAGCCGTCTTACTATGCTAAATAAATCGGAGGGTAGCATACCCCGCTGCCCGTCTCGCTCACTGGCGATATCACCGGCTTTAGCGTGCAGTGTTACACCATAGCGCGCGGCTTCATCAATATTTAAACCTTGAGCCAGTAAGGCACCAATAATACCAGTTAGTACATCGCCACTACCACCCACGGCCAGTGCCGGATTGCCGTCTTCACACACCCACGTGTTTTCTGCATTATCAATTAAGGTGCCTGCACCTTTTAATACGCAAGTCGCATTATAGCGCTTTGCACACAGTCGGGCATTTTCAAATCTATTAGATTCAATTTCCTGAGTCGTTACACTTAATAGCCTTGATGCTTCTCCTGGGTGTGGTGTAAGTACGCATTGCTTTAACGTGTAAGATGAGGTTTGTTTAGCTAATAAATTTAGCGCATCGGCATCAATAACCAGTGGTATGCTATTAGTTTGGCAATAATATATGACCTCTTCAAACGTGTGTTGTGCCCATTTATTTTGCCCAAGGCCGGGCCCTATTACCACACTACTAGACCATTCAAGCGCTTGTTGTAGGTCGCCACTGCTTACCATCAATTCTGGCCTACCAATGCTTACAGGTACTACAGAACTTGAATGCGTATATACTTTTACCATACCCGCTCCTGCTCTAAGTGCAGCTTCACTGGTTAATCGGATTGCACCGGCCGTTCCCTCATTGCCGCCTACACAGAGGAGTTTACCATGAGTTCCTTTATGGCTATTTAGGTTACGCGCACCAAGCTTTTTAAAGCTCTTAATATTTATAAGTGTGCCGCTTTAAGTAGCGAGCTCAAAAAATGCAGGTCCAATATTTAGATCGTCAAATATTAACTCCCCGCAATGTTGTTTACCTATAGCCGTTGTTAGCCCCTGCTTAATAGCAACAAAGGTTATTGTTTTACTTGCTTGTATAGCAATACCTAAAGGTTGGCCAGTATCTGCGCTGATACCTGAGGGTACATCTATACTCAATACAGGTTTATTACTGGCGCTAATTTCATTAATAATTTTAGCAAAATTATCGCGAACCGAGCTTGTGATCCCTGTACCTAGCATCGCATCTATAATTAAATCACTTCGGTTTAATAACTCACTCGTATAAGCATTAACTTCACCGCCTTCATCACGCCATAACTTAAACGCTTTTGCAGCATCTCCTGTTAGTGCTTTTTCAGGGTTAACGGCACACAAAGTTACTCGCTTACCCGCTTGCTTAATTAGGCTCGCGCTAATATAACCGTCCCCAGCGTTATTACCATGTCCTACAACAACTAACGTATGCTGTGCATTAAAGTCTTGCCAAGCGTTGAATACAGCGTTCCCAGCGCGCTGCATGAGGGTAAATAACTCACAATGGCTATTTTTAGCAGCCAGTGCCTCGTTATCCCTAACTTCTTTTGCAGTAAATATTAGTTTATTTAGCATGAAGACCCCTCTAATAAGTGACACCCTACCTTATCAAATACACATATCAAGCGGCTAGTTTTGTGAGCTTTTAATCGAGGTAAGTTCGTTTATTAAAACGCACTAAAGATCACATATTTATCCGGGTCAAACAACTGAAAACTAATCACTTTTGTTCAGGTATTAAAAGCTTAAACGCTAAATATTACTCATTGAACGTTGCTACAAAGCACCTACGCCTGAGGTAAAAGCTCCACCTTCACGTGAGGCAAATTACAGGCATTAAAAAACCCGAGACTAAGCTCGGGTTTTTTTAGTATTAATTAACTTAAACGTTAATTATTACTCTACGATAGTTGCTACAACACCAGCACCTACAGTACGGCCACCTTCACGGATAGCAAAACGAAGACCTTCATCCATCGCGATTGGTGCGATTAGAGTTACTGTCATCTTGATGTTATCACCAGGCATTACCATTTCTACGCCTTCTGGTAACTGTACGTCACCTGTTACGTCAGTTGTACGGAAGTAGAACTGTGGACGGTAACCTTTGAAGAATGGAGTATGACGACCACCTTCATCTTTAGAAAGTACGTATACTTCTGAAGTGAATGTAGTGTGTGGGTTGATTGAACCAGGCTTAGCTAGTACTTGACCACGTTCAACGTCTTCACGCTTAGTACCACGTAATAGTGCACCAATGTTCTCACCAGCACGACCTTCGTCAAGAAGCTTACGGAACATTTCAACACCAGTACAAGTCGACTTAGTAGTCTCTTTGATACCAACGATTTCAACTTCGTCATTCACGTTGATGATACCCGCTTCAACACGACCAGTTACAACTGTACCACGACCTTGGATTGAGAAAACGTCTTCGATAGGCATGATGAATGGCTTATCGATGTC